>JBAWEQ010000120.1:0-45758 GCA_049591295.1 Acidobacteriota bacterium | reverse complement strand
GTGCCGTTCTCGCCCGGGGCACCGAATACGGCGATCACGTCACCGACGTGGATCGTCTCCCCGGCGGCGAACCGCAGAGCCAGAACGCCGCCGGCCTTGGGAGCGGGCAGGTCCACCACGGCCTTGTCGGTCTCCACCTTGACGAAGGGCTGGTCCACGGCAACGGCGTCGCCCTCCTTGACCAGCCACTGCACGATCTTGCCTTCGTGGATCCCCTCCCCGACGTCGGGGAATCTGAATTCAAGCGACATCCTTGGCCTCTCCTAATGGATTGCTCGATACCTACCTTAGCACACCCCCGGCGCGGGGCCGTATTCGCGGGGCATCGGGTCAACGGGTCATCCTCGCTGGGACGCCCCAGCTAGAATTCCAGCGCGCGCTTGGCGGCGGCCACGACCCGCTCGCGGTTGGGGAGGTAGTGGTTCTCGAGCAGGGCGTAGGGAAAGACCACGTCGTACCCGGCGACCCGCTCCACGGGGGCCTTCAGGTGAAGCAGCGCGCGTTCGTTGATGAGGGCCACGATCTCCGCCCCGAAGCCGCCCGTCCGCGGCGCCTCGTGGACGATTACGGCCCGGCCCGTCTTGGTCACCGATTCGATGATGGTCCCCGCGTCCACGGGGCTGAGGGTCCGAAGGTCCACCACCTCGGCCGAGATCCCGCCGTGGGCCAGCGCGTCGTGGGCCTCCAGGGCCTGCCGCACCATGGAACCGTAGGCGATGATCGTCAGATCGGTGCCCGATTTGACGACCTTGGCCTTGCCGATGGGCACGGTGTAGGGCTCGGAGGGGACCTCTTCCCGAAAGGCGCGGTAGATGCGCTTGGGTTCCAGGAAGACGACGGGGTCCTCGTCGCGGATGGCCGAGGCCAGAAGCCCCTTGGCGTCGTACGGGGTCGAGGGGACCACCACCTTGAGGCCGGGGGTGTTCACCAGGAGCGCCTCGTAGGACTCGGAGTGGTGCTCCGGCGGGTGGATGCCCCCGCCGTAGGGCATCCGCACCACCATGGGCAGGTGGGTTCGGCCCCTGGAGCGGTTCCGCATCCGGGCCGCGTGGGCGAAGAGCTGATTCAGGGCGGGGTAGAGAAAGCCCATGAACTGGATCTCCGCCACGGGGCGGAAGCCCGCCGCGGCCAGGCCGATGGAGAAGCCCACGATGCCGCTTTCGGCCAGCGGCGTGTCCATCACCCGCTCGGGGCCGAAGGCATCGAGCAGCCCCTCGGTGACCCGGAACACGCCTCCGTCCTTGCCCACGTCCTCGCCCAGAACCAGGACGGCTTCGTCCCGTTCCATCTCCTCCTTGAGGGCCTGGTTGATCGCCTGCACCATGGTCAGGCGCTCGGCTGGGCTCTCCACGGCCCTGAGGCTCCGTTCCTGCTGGCTCGCCGCCGCCTGCTGCCGGGTCATCGTCCCACCTCCTTCGCCATCTCGTCACGCTGCTCCTGAAGGTTCCAGGGCATCTGCGCGTACATGGTCTCGAACATCTCTACCGGCGAGGGTGCGGGCATGGCTTCCAGCCGTTCGACCTCGGCCTCGATGGCCGCCGCGGCCTCCTCGGCGAGGGCGGCCTCCTTCTTGTCGTTCCAGAGTTTTCGGCTCACGAGGAACTTCCGCATTCGGTCGATGGGGTCGCGCTCTCTCCAGTACTGGAGCTCCTCTGCGGGGCGGTACCGGATGGCGTCGTCAGCCGTGGTGTGGTTCTCCATGCGGTAGGTGAGGGCCTCGATGAGCGTGGGCCCCCCGCCGGAGCGTGCCCGGTCCGCCGCCTCCTTAGCCGCGGCGTAGACAGCCAGCACGTCGTTCCCGTCCACCTGGATGCCAGGGATGCCGTAGGCGTGGGCTTTCTGGGCGATGGATTCGGCGGCCGTCTGGCGCTTGAAGGGCACGGAGATGGCCCACTGGTTGTTCTGGATCAGAAACACGGTCTGGGTCTGAAAGACGCCCGCGAAATTCAGCGCCTCGTGGAAGTCGCCCTCCGAGGAGGCCCCGTCGCCGGCGAAGCCCACCGCCACGGCGGCCGCTTGGCGCAGCTTGAGGGCCATCCCCACGCCCGCCGCGTGGAGCAGCTGGCTGCCCACGGGTATGGAGGGCGGCAGGCAGTTCACACCCTCGGGGAACAGGTCTCCGCGTTCATCGCCCTTCCAGAAGGCGTAGACGAGGTGCGCGGGGATGCCCCTGAGCGTCATGATGCCGTGCTCTCGAAAGGAGGGGACGAGCCAGTCCTGGGGCTCCAGGGCCAGGGCCATACCCGCCTGGCAGGCCTCCTGTCCGCGCAGGGAGGCATAGGTCCCCATGCGGCCCTGCCGCTGGAGGTTGAGCGCCTTTTCGTCCAGCTTGCGCATCTGGATCATCATGCGGTAGAGCGTCAGCAGCTGGTCACTCGAGAGGTCCGGCAGGAGGGCCTTGTCCGCCCTGCCGTCCCTTTCCAGTATCTCCAGCCGCTCGGTCGCGGCCTGGTGAATGATCTTCCTGGGCATTCGCACTCTCCTCTTCGATTCCGGTCCATCCGGGGTGGAGCCCCCCTCGGGCGCAACAACCTCCCCCCTTTGTAAGCAAGAGTCTTGCCGAGGCAGTGCCGGGGACGCCCGGCGGGCGACCGGCTAGGGAACGATCACCCAGCGCGGATCGGTCTCCCGCGTATCGGACCCTGGCGGAAGCGGAGGCAGCGCGGGTTCGGGTTTCAGAGGGGAGGCGAGGTCAGAGGCTATTCTCCGGGCCAGCGCCGGGGCGAGAGAGTCGGCGCCCTCTGGCGACGGGCGGGGCAGAGCCCCCATGGCGGCTTCGATGCGGGCCGCGGGCACGCCGAAGATCCGGGCCTGGACCTCGGCATCCAGGCGAAAGAGGAGCGTGCCGTGCACCAGCACCGACCGGCTCCTGCGGGCCTGAGCGCACCCCAGCACCTTCCGGCCCCCCAGGAGCAGCGTCTCCGTGCGGTGGTCCTCGAAGCAGATGGGAGAGCGGACCGTAGGAGAGGGCGAACGGACGGCCGGCCGCTCCGTGCGGATTCCGGCGGCCGCCAGTCCGGCGCGCACGGATCCGACGAAGGCGTCGTAGAGCCCCTGGATTCCTTGCGCCCATGGGTGGGAGGCCGGAAGGCAGAGACAGAGCGAGAGGGCTCCGTGGTGGTAGACGGCCGTTCCCCCGGTGCTCCGCCGCAACACCGGAATGCCCTTCCGCCCGCAGAAGTCCAGGTCCACCACCCCTTCCGGGTTCTGTCCGTAGCCCAGCACGAGAACCGGCCCGGCCCAGGCGTAGGTGAGCAGATTCAGAGATCCCTGGCCCGCTTCATCGAGGAGAAGCTCCTCCAGGATCAGGTCCGAGAGGGGCCGATTGTTGCGTGAATGCCACCAGTGCAGAACGGGCTCGGCCTCCAAGGTCCGCCTCCATGCTCCCGGCGAGTCTATCAGAACGGACCCAGGACGCCCACGGTGTTTCAGGGGTGTTTCATCGATGCAACTTCAGCTGGCCGGGCCCCTCCATCCGAAACGTCGCCAGGGCCCAGGCGGGGCGGAACCGGGGAGGCGAGGGCTCTGCAGGGTCGACCGAGGCTCTGCGACCTGGGAAACGGCTCCGTGCAAGAGGCCGATGCCGTCTCTCTTTTTTGTGGAATGCGAGGGAGTTTTGTGTGTTTCCCTGAAGCTCTTGACTATCCCAGCCCGGGGATGTAATTTGATAATCGTGGTTAAAGAACTCCTTGTCAGCTGGTGCGCGAAACAGGTTGAGTAACCACAACAGGGGGTTGGGAGTCCTGCAGATCGAGGTTAGGAAGAGGAGGCAGGCATGTCAGAGGCCCACCGTGTAAGCGGGTTGTGCGAGACCGCGAAAGGGAGAGGGGGTACCCGCCTCGTCCGTTTCGCATCGGCCCTTCTGGCCCTGGGGGCGCTCCTCTGGTTCGCTCCCGTGCAGGCAGGTCCGGCGGAGCCGGCTGCCGTCGGCCTAGCTCCGCTGCCGTCGGCGACCTCCTCTTGGGGACTGGCCTCCAAGGGAATCTACCCTTTCCAGTCGGCCGTGCAGGGAGGCGCGGAGCGCACCATGCCCGCCGCCTTCGACCTGCGGGCCGGGGGCCTGCTGCCGCGCCTTGAGTCGCTGGGCAAGCAGCCGTCCGATTCGTGGGTTTCCGCGCTCTGGACGGGCGTGGCTCTCCAGCTCCAGGACAGTGCGACGATTCCGGATCCCTCGGCGGCAAGCGCCTTCCGGCACGATGCGCCGGGAAGCGTGGCATCGGCCGTAAACCTCTGGGCTCAGGTCGGGCTGAAGACCCTGTCGGGCGAGCGGATGGTGCCCGAAGGCTGGCGGGTTCTGCCCCGCGGTGATCGGGCCATCAAGGAGGCGATCCTCGGCGGGACGCCGGTTTTCTCGCTCATGGCCAGCGGATTCTCGGGCTTTGCGACCTACGATGGCAGGAGCGTGCTCGCCTACGACGGTGAGGCCGCGCCCGACCGATCCGTGGTCATCCTGGGCTGGAGCGACGATGCCCTCGGTACCGGACAGGGCGCTTGGCTCGTCTACAGCGGCGATCCGAGCTGGGGCGACGGTGGCATCGGTTACGTGGCCTACGGCTCCGCGGGCATCGGTACGGCCGCCACGGCCATCACGGGCTTCCGCGCAGCATCGCGAGGAGAGAGCCTCTACCTTCAGGATTACGCCGGGCCGGACCGGCTGGCG
Source organism: Acidobacteriota bacterium (assembly GCA_049591295.1). Classification (GTDB taxonomy): domain Bacteria; phylum Acidobacteriota; class UBA4820; order UBA4820; family DSQY01; genus DTPS01. The sequence continues at coordinate 41,098 of JBAWEQ010000120.1, read as the reverse complement.
GGATTCGGCCAGCCGAGAGCCTGGGCCGCCGAGCGCTACGTGGCCCGCGGGAATGAAACTCTCAAGGCGGTGGAGTTCTGGCTCCCCGAGCCGGGCATGAGCTACACGATCCGAATCTACGGGGACATGCAGGACGGCCTGCCCCAGCACCTCATGCTTCAGCAGTCCGGAGGCGCACGACAGTCGGGCTACATGAGTGTGGCCCTGAACAGCCCCATCCAGGTCCAGCGGGGCGAATCCTTCGCCGTGGCGCTCGGGCTTGAAGGGGCCGCAGCGACCCGCTATCCGCTGGCGGTGGACACCCGGGACGCCGGCATGCCTTCGGGCGGGGCCTACTTCAGCGCGGACGGGCTCCATTTCGCGGCCTCCTCCTTACTCCGGCCGGGCCTGCGCGTGAGGGCCGTCGCCGAACAGGGCGTACCCGAGGCCACCTCCATCCTCACCTTCACGGCCAGCTCGCCGGTGGTGGCGGCGAGTTCCATGACCTTCAGCTTCGCGGCCCAGGGAACCAACGCCGCCGACGCCCTGGCCTACACCCTGGACTCCGGCGATGGCACGCCCAAGGATACAGGCGCCCTGACGGCCAATACCCTGACCACCGTGGACCACACCTATGACAAGGCGGGAAACTACGTGGCCACTTTGACGGTCACGGATACGGTGGATAACACCACAGCCACGGCCTCCCTCACGGTCACGGTGCTGATCCCCGTCACCGCCACCTCCGACGTCAACTGCGGGCTTGCCGCGCTCAACGTCTGCTTTACCGGGAGCGCGAGCAACGGCACGCCTCCCTACACCTACGCATGGACCTTCGGGGACGGCGGCACCTCGTCCGACGCCTCCACGTGCCACGCCTACCTCCAGCCGGGCACGTACAATGCGGTGCTGGTTGTGCGCGACGCCGCCGGGGCTACGGGGCAGAGCGATCCCATCGCCATCGCGGTGAGCGCCCCCATGACGGCGGCCATCACCGCCAACACCCTCGATGGAATCGATCCGACGGTGGTGAATTTCTGCGCCACCGTGACGGGCGGTATTCAGCCCTACGCCTACACCTGGGATTTCGGCGACTCTGCAGGGTCCACGGTTGCGTGCCCTCAGCACGCATTCAACGGCGTCGGCTGCTACACCGTTGCCCTGGCGGTGAGCGATTCCTGCGGGCAGAGCGTCACCGCCGCATCGGTCAAGGTGCGCGTCCACCAGATCCCCTGGGTCCAGATCACCTCCCCGGCGGCCGGAAGCGTCGGCCATGCGAGCATCACGATCGCGGCCAATCCGGTGACCAAGGCCGGCGCCACCATCATCCGCGTGGACTTCTATGTGAACGGTTCTCTCCTGGGTTCGGCCACCGCTCCGCCGTGGGCCATCGTTTGGGACGCCCGCGGCCAGAATGGGGCCGCCAGCATCACGGCGACGGCCTACGACTCGCTGGGCAACAGCTTCAGCTCGGACGTGGACCCCTGCGACACGACCACGAAGTACCCCGTCAACATCACCGTTTCCAACCCCGCCCTGAACGGCCAGGTCCAGGCCAAGCAGGGGCCCTTCCGCGTGCGGGTCTTCGGGCTTGGCTTCATGCGCGGCTCGACGGTGTACGTCAACAACGTGGCCGTCCCGCATTCCGTGGCGAAGGGCACCACGCTCGTGGTGGCGAAGGGCGGCAAGGCCTTGAAGGCCATGACCCCGCCCGGCGTGCCGGTGATCCTCACGGTGAAGAACCCCGACGGGGGAGAATCCCTGAGCGTAACCTTCACGCGCTGATAGAGCGGTTGGTTTCCGCGATCACTTAACAGCCGGCGGGAGGGGCCGCAAAGCCCCTCCCGTTCATGTCTACAACTCTCAGCGAATCACGATGGGGTAGGTCAGGTTGGTCTTAACGGGGACGCCGTCCTTGAGCGCTGGAGAATAGCGAACCCGCAAGGCGGCTTGGCGGCAGACCTCGTCCATGCCGAAGTCGGGGGTCAGCCCCCGGACGATCTTCGCGTCGGTGACGCGCCCCGTCTCGTCGATGGTGACCTGCACGTAGATCGTCCCGCGCAGACCGTTCTGGATGGCCAGGGGAGTGGCGCGGATGGAGAGCTCTCCGATCTGTTTGGGGCGCGCGTCCACGGCCCAGAGTTCCACGAAATCGCCGGCCTTGGTCTGCTTTGCGGGGGGGGCCTCCGCCCCGGTCTTCGCTGCAACGGGGCTGGTGCCGGGTGGGGCCGTCGCCGGTTCGGCCGGAGATTCCGGCGCGGCTGGCGAGGTGGTTCCGGCGGAGGGCGAGCCCTTGCTCCCGGCAGGGGCCGGAGCGGGAGGAGGGGCGGCGGATTCTTTTGCCAGAGCAGCAGGCTGGGTCGATCCCCCGGCAGGCCGGCTGCCGGATTCGGTGAGCTGTCGCTGGGCCTCCTGCTGGGCCTTCAGGCGCTTCTGGGCCTCCTCCAGGGCCTTCTGGGCCTGTGCCTTCTCCGCGGTCGTCTTGGCCGTCTGCGACTTCTGCAGAAGGGCGTCACGCTCCTGCTGGAGGTCCTGGATCTTCTTGTTCATCTCCTCCTGCTGTGCCTTCAACTGGCTTCGCTCCGCGCTGATCTGCGCGAGCTGCTGCTGGGCCTGGATCTCCGCCTTGGAGGGACCCCTCGGCCGGAAAAAGGCCACGTAGACCAGGCCGACCACCACCAGCAGCGCCGCCGCCGCTCCGAGGCCGATGAAGAGTCCCTTGCGGCTGGGCTCGGGTTCGAGGCCGAAGGTGGACTCCTCGACGGGCGGGGAGGCAGGCGGCTGAGATTCGATCGGCGCGGGCGGCGCTGGAGCCGCCGGGGCCGGTTCGGGTTTCGGCTCCGACTTGGGGTGGTAAGGCGCGCGGTCCAGCGTCCGCATGGCTTCGTCCGCAGAGGCATCGGCCTCATCCTCTCCTCGAAAGAGGGAGTGCATGAGGAAGGCGATGTTGAAGGTAGTGGGGCTGTACTTTCCCGAGGCGATGAGCTGGTCCAGGTCCCCCTTCATGGCGGCCAGCTCGGTGTAGGCCCCGGGACGGTCCGGCAGGAGGCTCTTTCTCAGGATGGCGGAGAGGTTTGCCGGGAGAGCATCGCTGGGGCCGAGGCCCTTTTCTGCATCGCCGATGCGTGCCTCCGCGTCGAAGGGGGAGCTCCCCGTGTGGAACGGCTCTCTCTGCAAGAGCTGGAAAAAGATGGCTCCCAGCGCGTAGATGTCCGCATTGGGACGGGCCGGTTTCCCTCCGGCCAGGCTTCCAGGCAGATGGCCGAGGAGTGTTTGTAGGATAGGGTCGGCCAGCAGGGGGGTGGTCTGGAAGTCGCGGCAGAGGCCGGGGACCACCTTCACCTCGCCCTCGAAGGTCACCAGCACGCTTTCGGGAGAGAGGGCCCCGTGGAACAGCCCGCCGCCTGATTGGGACAGGAGCGCTCCGGCCAGCCGCTCGGCCAGGTAGACCGACTGATCGGGGGCGAGCGGCAGCCCCTCGGCCCGGCTCCTTTCGAGGAGGGCGGAGAGGAGGCGTCCGGGGCAGTGCTCGATGGCCGCGTAGGGAGTTCCGTCCACTAGGCCCGAAGCCATGAGGTTGAGCGTGTGAAGATCCCGCACGCCCGACCACTGCTTGGAGTTTCTCTGGATGAGCTTGACGGCCTCCGGCGTTTTGACCACCGCAGGCGCGGGCACGAAGACGAGGCGGAGCTCCTGAGGACCATCCAGGGGCACGGCGCGGAAGAACTCGCCCAGCGACGTCCGGGAAAAGCTCTCACCGAGGAGAAAGGCTCCAAAGGTCCGCGGCTTCATGGTGAACCCCCTTTGAAGCGAGTGTAATCGCCCGCCGGAGGGGCTGTCAACGGAGCGCGCCGCGAGCCTGGGGAGGCGCGAATCGTGGCGAGAGGGACGGCCTCGCCCCCACGGTGCCGTGGGTGAGGGCGAGCCCGCCCCTCCATCGCCAGCTCACTTGGCGGGGGTGCAGTGGGCGAGCACGTCCTTCACGAAGCTCTTGTTGATCATGAACGTGAGCATCTTGAGCTTCACGTAGTCGTCGCGGTAGTAGAAGTAGCCGTCGGGCGGCACGCGCCGCGAGGCCCTGGCCGAATCCTTGATGAGGAACCAGTCGTGGCCGCCCATGTGGGTGTACCCCACGAGATGGATGCCGTGGTCGTCCGAGGTGGCCCCGTCCTCAAACCGGAGCTCCCTCGCATCCTGGTTGATGTCGCGCTGGGGGATATCGAAGCTCGGGATGACGGCGATCTTGTTGGCGCTGGAATACCCGGGCTCGCTCACGTCGCCGCCGATGACGACGGTGGAGCCCGCCTTGACGGCCTTCACCAGGGCGTCATACCAGACCTCCAGGGGCACGTTGTAGTAGCTCTTGTCGTGCCACCAGTTGTCCTCCACCTTGTACTCGCCCTGGGTCCAGAAGGGGACGGACTCGGTGGACATGAAGCTCACGTAGTCGTCCAGCCGAAGCTTCAGCACCTCGGTCAGGAACTGCTGAGGCGTGTAGGTCCGGCCCTCCCACTTCACCTCCGTGGGAGGAGCGCCCATGTACTTGTTCATGATGAGCTGAAGGGTGTCCAGAATTTGAGCCTCGTCCCAGTAGTCGTGGTCCTTGCAGTAGGCGAGGTAGTCCTGCATCTCCTTGAGCATCTGGGAGTGGTCGTAGCGGCCGTCGGGGCTGAGGACGCCAGGGTAGGCCGACTCGGGGACGATGCCGTAGCTCTTCCAGATGCGGGGAATGGCCTCCGACTCGGAGCCCTCCTCGAAGACCGAATGACCGCGGGTTTCGATGTACTGCTTGGCCTTCTCGATGTATTCGTGGTAGACCGTCCACATCTCGCTGAGCTTGATCTTCTGGCCCGTCAGCCTCTCAACCTCGGACTCGAAATAGGAGGTGGTGGAGAACGACCAGCAGGTGCCCGTGAGGTACTGGGCGACCGGGGGGAAATGCCAGCCCTGCACCTTGAAGTCAGCGGGCGAAGAGGGCCGCGCGATCTTGCTCATGTCGAAGGTGAGGTCCTTGCGCTGCGCCTCCTCCTGCTTGGCGAGGGCCTCCTGGGCGTCGTCTATGGCCCTGGTCTTGGCCTCCCTGGCCTCCGCCGCCTTGCGGTCCGCCGCCTCCATCTGGTCCAGGACGGGGTCGCTGTAGTGGGGGACGTAGTAGGCCTTGTCCGGAGGCGGAGGGGGGGCGGCCGCCGGAAGGAGCAGCGGGAACAGTATGGCCAGTGCGGCGGTGAGAGCCAGTCGCTTCATCCAAGCCTCCTCTCGGGAATGCCGCCGCCGGGTCCGGGCGATCCGGACGCGCCAGCGGGGCCGAGGAGGCAGGCTACCACCTGGAGGCGCGAACCCCAAGCGCGGGCCGCGACGATGGCGGGAAGAGGGAGTGGGGAAGTGTGACGAGTGAGAAGAAAAATCGCCTTTCGGTTTGGGCGCGCCCCTTTGCGGCCCGGGGCGGGCCCAGCCCGTTCGGGGGCAGGGGCGTCGAATCCGCAGGCGCGTCAGGCCGGCAGGGTGCGCGTCTCGAAAGCGGGGGGTTCTTCCAGCGTGCGCTTGACGGCACACATCTCCGCCGCCCGGACCACGGCGTCCCTGTACTTCTCGGGGAAGCCTTCGGGCAGGTGGATGTCGAAACGGACCCTGCTGAGCTTGTGCCCCTCCCACTCCAGGTGCTGTGTGATGCGCAACCCCTCGGTGGGGAGTTCCCGGCTCTGGCAGAAGCCGAGAACGTAGATGCCCGCGCAGGTGCCCAGGGAGGCGAGAAAGAGCATGTAGGGCTCGGGGGCGCTGCCCTCTCCGCCCGACCGGGGGGCCTGGTCCGTGGCGATGCTCCAGCCGTTGATCTGCGCGTCCACCCGCTTGCCTCCGGGGAAGGTGATGTCGAATTCCATGGCGGATCTCCTCGGGGCTCCTACCGCCGGAGCCCGTATGCACTCAGAGATGCGACGACGGGGGGCAAGGTAACGCATCCTGGCACTTGACTGCAAGTATGTACTTACTTACACTTGGTGTGAGAGCTGCCGGGTTGCCGGCTCCACGGGGAGGGTGCACAATAACCTGATGAGCGAGTTCTTAAGGTCGGGGGATCGTGGTGACAGAGTCCGATGAAGCGGCGGCCGTCCCCGCCGGCTCGGGCATGGAGGCGTGAGCGATGGATTACAAAGACGACCTGCGAGACGTGAAGTTCAACTTGTTCGAGTGGCTGCCGCTGAATAAGGTGCTCGCCTCGGAGCGCTACAGCGCCTTCGAGCGCCCCGACCTGGAGATGATCCTCGACGAGGCGCTCAAGCTGGCCCAGGGCGAACTCGCCCCGACCAACGAGGAGGGAGACCGGATCGGCGCCCGCTTCGTGGACGGCAAGGTCATCATGCCCGAGTGCTTCCGCAAGGCCTATCAGACCGTGGCCGCGGGCGGCTACATCGGCGCCTCGGCGGATCCGGAGCTCGGGGGCATGGGGCTCCCCGACAGCGTGGGGACAGCCGTCAACGAGTTCATCATGGGGGCCAACGTGGCGCTCGGCCTCACCCTCATCCTGGGCCGGGGCACGGGGCACCTCATCGAGACCTTCGGCACGAAGGAGATGAAGGAACTCTACTGCGAGAAGCTGTACAGCGGCCAGTGGGGCGGCACCATGTGCCTCACCGAGCCCGGTGCCGGCAGCGACGTGGGGGCCAGCAAGACCCGGGCGGTCAAGATCGGCGAGGGCAGGTACAAGATCACCGGTGAGAAGATCTTCATCACGAGCGGCGATCACGACCTGGCGCCCAACATCATCCACGCCGTACTGGCGCGCACCCCCGACGCCCCTCCCGGAACCAAGGGGCTGAGCCTCTTCATCGTGCCCAAGATCCGCATCAAGCCGGACGGCTCACTCGGCGAGCCCAATGACGTGGCTGTGGGCAACATCGAGCACAAGCTGGGCATCCACGGCTCACCCACCTGCGCCATGGTCTTCGGGGCCAACGACGGCTGCGAGGGCGTCATCCTCGGCGAAGAGGGCCAGGGCATGACGGAGATGTTCCAGATGATGAACGCGGCCCGTTACGAAGTGGGGCTGCAGAACATGGCCGTGGCCTCCACCGCCTACCAGCACGCCCTGGCCTACGCCAAGGAGCGCCTCCAGGGCAAGCACTTCAAGGACCGCTCGCCGGACGGCCCGCAGGTGCCCATCGTGGAGCATCCCGACGTGCGCCGCATGCTGCTCACCCAGATGTCTTATGTCCAGGCCATGAGGGCGCTCCTCTACTTTACGGCCTGGAGCATAGACATGGCGCGCATCACGGAGGGCGAGGAGCGCAACCTGCATCAGGGCTACCTCGAAGTCCTCACGCCCATCTGCAAGGCCTGGTGCACCGACTGGGGCGTCAAGGTGGCGGATCTGGCGGTGCAGTGCTTCGGCGGCTACGGCTACACCATGGAGTACCCCGCGGAGCAGTACCTGCGGGATGCCCGCATCGCCCCCATCTACGAGGGGACCAACGGCATCCAGGCCCTCGACCTCTGCTTCCGCAAGCTCAGGATGCAGGATGGCAAGCCCATCAAGACCCTGCTCCAGCGCGTGGCGGAGGCGGTGCAGGACAACGTCACCGACACCGAATTGGGCGCCTCGGCCATGCACCTCGGCGCCGCCCTGAAGGAGCTCACCTCGGTCATGAACATGCTTCAGAGCCGGATGGACGCTCCCCTGATCATGCTCTCCAACGCCGTCTCCCTGCTGGACATGATCGGCCACGTCTTCGCCGGAAGCCTCCTGCTGGAGCAGGCGGTCATGGCGCGCAAGCGGCTCGCCGCCATCTGCCGCGAGAAGGATGTGGACACCACCGACAAGAAGGCCTACCATGCCTTCCTGAAGGAGAACGGCGAGGCGCAGTTCTACCACAACAAGGTGCAGGTAGCGGTCCACTTCATGCACCGCGGCGTGCCCCTCGTTCTGGCCGAGGCGGTGGCCATCAAGACCGCCGAGCCCTCGGTCTACGACGTTTCCTTCTGACGGGAGGCGCATGCAAACGGAAGAGCATCGGCCCAAGGCCGGCTCTGCGAATCGGGGCGCCCGGGGGATCTCCCGGGCGCTCCTGCGTTGGGCCGCCGCTCTGCTCGTGCTCGGCGCCACGGCGGTCCCGCGCGCGGCCGCGGCCGGAAGCGAAGCCCTTTCCGGCAACCTGGCCGAAGCGGCTCACTTGAGACGGGCCGGGGAATGGCCGGCGGCGGAGGCGCTCTACAAGAAGCTCTGGATCGGGGAGCCCATGGGCGAGCGCCTGCGGACCGAAGCGCTGGCCTACGGCCGCATGGCCCTCCTGTGCGACCACGCCGCCGACGCGGAGGCGCCCCTGCGGGAGGCGGCCGACGCGTCCGGCCCGCTGGCCCCTTACGGGCGTCTGCTCCTCGGGGAGTGCCTGCTGAAGCTGGCCAAGCCATCGGAGGCTGCCTCCGAGATGCGGCGCCTCCTGGGAGCACCCCATCCGGACGAGCTGGATCGCCGCGCCCTCGGGCTGCTCGCCAAGGCCGAGAGCGACGCGGGGAGGCCCACGGCCGCGGCGCAGGCCTACCGCAGGCTACTCGCCCTCCGTCTTCCCAAGGACGAGCGGGACGAAGCGAACTTCGAGCTCGCTTCGCTCCTCGACCGGGCGGGCCGCCGCCGGGAGGCCTTCGCCCTCTACCGCGCCCTCTACGAGAGGCCCGCCTGCCCGTTCGGCCGCGCCGCCGGCGAGCGCATGCGGCGGCTTGCGGCGGAGGGCGTCTCCAAACTGCCGCTTCGGCCGCCCGCGCAGGCCCTCGAATTCGCCCGCAGGCTGCTGGCGGCGGGCCGCCGGGAGGATGCCCTTCAGGTGCTGTCCTCGATCGGTGGCCCCGCCCTCAAGGGCGAAGCGGCGGAACGGGAAGCGCTGCTGAGGGTGTCCATTCTGTATGCGCTCAGGGAGAACGCGGCCACGGTGGAGGCCGCCGACCGCATGCTGGCGCGCTTCGGACCGAACGGGGAGAGCCTTGTGGCCTCTCTCAAGGCCGCCTGGGCCCTCCTCCGGACGGGGGACCACGAGGCCGTGGTGGCGCGATGCCGGGCCTTGCTGGAGAAGGCGGGCGACGACCGGGCCCTCAAGCTTGAGGGCCTTCACTGCATGGGAACCTCCGCCTACGTCCACGGCCTCTTCGAGGAGGCCGCCCGGGATTTCGGCGGCGCGGAGGGGATGGCCGGATCGGCCGCCACCGCCGCCTCCACCTCCTACAAACGGGCCTGGTGCCTCTTCAGGCTCGGGGACTACGCCGGTGCCGGGCGGCTCTTTCTCGGAGCCGCCTCGGGCCGCGGTGACGCCGGTTACGAGGGGCCTTCGGCCTACTGGGCGGCGCAGTCGGCCCTCCGCTCGGGCGACCGTCCCGCCGCCATCGGCGGCCTGGTCCGCCTGGCTGAATCCCCGGCGGGCTACTGGGCCTGGCAGGCCCGCCTCGCGCTCCAGGGGATGGGGATTCCGCTGCCGGCCACCCCGGTGCCGGCTCTGCCCTCGCCGTGGGAACCCTCCCTCGCCTCGGACCGGACCGCCCTGGCCCGCGTCCTCGACCTGGCGGGCATGGAGGTGGATGCGGCGCGGGCCTTCGAATCCTACTATCGGAAGCATCGCAAGGATCCCGACGCGGCCATCACCATGGCCACCCTCCTGGCCAGGGCCGGCCGTCAGGCCTCAGCTCAGGCCATCCTTCGGACCTCCTTCCCCGGGGTCCCCGACCGGCTGGCCATTCCCCCGCAAGCCCTGGCGGTGGAGTATCCGGCGGAGGAGCTGGGGCGGATCCGCCCCCTGGCCGCCCGGGAGGGCCTCGCGCCGGCCCTCGTGCTGGCCGTCATCCGCCAGGAGAGCGGCTTCGACGAGCGGGCCCTCTCCCCGGCGGGGGCCGAGGGCCTCATGCAGCTCATGCCCGACACGGCAGAGCGCCTCGCCGGGCCATCGCGAGCAGACCCCTCCTCGCCGGATTTAATGAATCCCCAGGTGAACCTGGATCTGGGCATACGCTACCTGGGTACCCTGGCGAAGCGCTTTCCCACGGCCGCCGCCGTGGCCAGCTACAACGCCGGCGAAGAGATCGTGGCAGGGTGGCTCAACGCCTTCGGTGCTCAGGATGAACCGGAGTTCGTAGCCATGATTCCCTACCGCGAAACGCGGATCTACACGGCGCACGTGCTGTGGAACCTGCACCGGTACAAGGAGGCGATAGGGCGGTAGGCGGGAGACGCGAGAAGCGAGACGGAAAGTGGGCTTCTTGGCCTAGTCTCCTAGTCTCCTAGTCCCCTAGTCACCCCTTCTGATCCAATAGCTTCTGGATCTCTTTCACCAGTTCCGGAGACATGGGCTCCACCTTGGAGTCGTAACGCGCCACCACCTTGCCCGAGCGGTCCACGAGGAACTTGTTGAAGTTCCAGGTGATGTCGCCGTCGAAGCCGCTCTGGGAGGTGAGGTAGCGGTAGAGCGGGTTGATGTCGCTCCCCTTGACGCTGGTCTTGGCGAAGAGGGGGAAGCTGACGTGGTACTTGAGGGTGCAGAACTTCCGGATCTCCGGGTCGCTCCCGGGCTCCTGGCTTCCGAAGTTGTTGGCTGGGAAGGCGAGCACCTCCAGCCCCTGGTCCCTGTACTTCTGGAAGAGCTCCTCCAGCCCCTTGTACTGGGGTGTGAAACCGCACTCGGAGGCGGTGTTCACGATCAGGAGCACCTTGCCTTTGTAGGCGGACAGCGGCTTCTCGCTGCCGTCGTTGAGCTTCATCGTGAAGGAATAGACGCCCTTGTCCATGGCTGGAGTACCTCCGTGTGGTGCTTTGGCCGGTGCGGCCGCCCAGAGGAGCAGGGTCCCCAGGCCCGCCAGCGCCGATCCGGTGATCAGTTGAAGTCCCCTTCGCATGGTCCGCTCCTTCGAAAGGGCCGCCATCCCCTGAGGGACGGATGGGGCCCGTCTGGTGACATTGGGACCGTATAACGGCTCGATAGGCGGGGCTATTCCCGGATTGGGCGCGCCGAGCTTCCGGCGGGCGATGCCGTCATGCTAGAGTGGCCGGCTTGGGGCCTTTCCGGCGGGCGCCGGCGAGAGGGTGCCCCATGGAGGAGGTGGGCATCGTGAGCGAGGAAGCGAAGACCCCAGCAGCCGCCGAAGATCCCCAGCTTTCACCGTTTCGCGAGGTGGTCCAGCCCTTCATCGACCTCGTCCACGCCTCCCGGGCCCTCTGGGCCGTGAACGTCTCCTACTTCCTCGAGGGGCTCATCTACTTCGGCTGGCTGTCGCTCCTGGCCCTCTTCTGCAACCGGTTCGTGGGGATGAACGACCTCCACGCGGACTGGATGGTCAGCTTCCTCACGGCCGGCATCACTCTCTCCATGCTCTTTTTCGGCGGGGTGGCCGACAAGATAGGGGTCCGCAAGGCCCTGATCCTGTCGGTCTTTCTCATGCTCGTGGGCCGGCTGATCATGGTGTCCGCCGTCGGCTTCTTCCCCGGCGCCCAGGGGACGCTCTTCTGGACGACGGTGCTGGGCATCATGGGGGTGGTGCTCGGATACGGCCTCTACCAGCCCGCCGCCTACACGGCCGTGCGGGAGTATTGCGACGAGCGGACTGCGGCCATGGGCTACGCCATGCTCTACGCCCTGATGAACCTCGGTGGCGCGCTGCCCGGCTTCATCTCCCCGCCCATCCGCATGAAGTGGGACATCCCCGGCGTCTTCTGGACCTACGTGGGGCTCACGGGACTGGGGCTCCTGCTCCTCTTCATCATTCTGACCAAGCGGGTGGAGCGCGAGACGCTAGCCGCCGTGGCCGGTTACCGGAAGGTCCACGAAAAGGAGAGCGCCGACAAGGACCAGAAGGAGCTGGACGAGGCGGCGGCCGAGAAGGCCGCACTGGCGGGCAGGCCATGGACCGAAAGGGCCTGGTACTGGATCAGGAACCACCCGCTGGCGGACCCCAAGTTCGCCTTCTTCATCTTCTGCCTGATCCCCGTGCAGACGCTCTTCGCCCACAACTGGCTCACCCTGCCGCAGTACGTCTACAGGGCCATGGGCAGCGTGGGTCACCACTACATGGAGTTCTTCGTCAACTTCATCAACCCCACGCTCATCTTCATCCTCACCCCGTCCATCGCGGCCCTGACGCGCAAGCGGAACGTGTACAATATGATGATCGCCGGCACCTTCGTGATGGCCATCCCCACCTTCCTGCTCTCCATCCACGCGACCCCGAACGGCCGGATCTGGCTGCTGCTCGGCTACCTCGTCGTGACCTCCGTGGGCGAGGCCATGTGGCAGCCCCGCTTCCTGCAGTACGCGGCGGAGATCGCCCCCAAGGGGCGTACCGGCGCCTACATGGGTGTGGCCCAGTTCCCGTGGTTCCTCACCAAGGTCATCACGGGCCTCTACGCCGGCTGGTTCCTCATGCGCTACTGCCCCGCACCCGGCGAGGGCACCATGCATCCCGAGACCATGTGGTTCATCTACGCCTGCATCGCCATGGCCTCCACCGTCATGCTCATCCTCGCCAAGGGATGGCTCGGCAAGGATTTCAAGACGAAGAAGGAGTGAAGAAGGGCGGCCCCGGCAAACCTCCCCACCTTCCCGTGCGTACAAGGAGGTGAGGAGGTGACACCATGGCCATCCAATGGGTTCGTCGCGGCATCGTCGCCGTGCTGTCTGTTGCGCTCTTGTCCGCCGCCCTGACTCTTTTGGCCCAGAGCGGGTCCGACGAAGTGGTCCAGTTCCGCATCCAGGGAGAGCGGGACAACGCCGTCATCGAGATGCCCCTGAAGGTCCTCCAATTCCTCGATCAGCACAAGGTGGGAAAGGGCTTGCAGGGGTGCCGCGTGGAGGGCCAGCAGGTCACGCTGGACCTCGGCAAGGTGCTCGATGCGCTCAAGAAGGAGAACAAGGGCGGAGAGAGCCAGCTCTTCACGGTGGAGGAGCACGGCCGCAAGAGTTCGGTCACGGTCGGTTTTGCCCCCCCAGCCCAGCCGAGGCCCGGCAAAGCCCCCACGAACTTCGTGTTGCAGGCCCGGGACAAGGGCGAGGGCGGGGAGGGGACCCGCATCTCCGTGCCTCTGTCCACCGTTCAGTCTCTTCTGTCGGGGCTCAAGGTCGAGGGCAAGGGGCCAGTGGATGCTGAGGCCCTCTTCACCCAGCTCGTCCCCTTCGCCAAGCAGCTCGGCACCGGCCTGCTCGCCCGCGTCGTGAGCAACGACGGAGAGGTCACGCTGAGCCTGGAGTAGGATTTTTTTCTCTCGGTCGCGCCAAAAATGAGGGGCGGTGCCCGCGAGGTGCCGCCCCTTTTTCCTTAGTCTGCCAGCGATTTCTGGTGGCCTGGAGGTGAGCGCTCGGGCCAAAGGCTTTTACCGGCTTCACGCCGCGAGCATGCGTCTGCCCCAGTGGGCAAGGACCACGAGGTTCCAGAGGAGCAGGCCCCGGTCCTTTCCGTCGAGGTGCTCCTGCAGGACCCGGCGCACCTCGGCGGTGTGGAAGTAGTCGGCCATCCAGTCGGCGCCGTCCAGGGTCTCCTCCAGAAACCCCTTCAAGGGGCCGCGGACCCAGGTGTTCCACGGCACGGGAAAGCCCAGCTTCCTGCGGTAGGCCACGCCGTGGGGGATCCCCGCCTTCACGGCATACCGCTTGAGCAGGTACTTGGTGATCCCTCGGTTGATCTTGAGGCGCTGAGGCAGATGGAAGCAGAAGGTGAGCAAATCGACGTCGAGGAAGGGGACGCGCATCTCCAGCCCGTGGGCCATGGACATGCGGTCCGAGTGGTTGAGCAGGTTGTCCGGGAGCCAGCCCTTGCAGAGGGTCGAGAGAATGGCATCCAGCGGGCCTCTGTGGCTGGGCACCTCGGTGTAGAAGGCGTCGAGCGTCCGGTCGTAGGGGGGCGGCATGCAGTCCTTCAGGAGCCGGTTCATCGTGGCCGGAGGCAGGGGCATCGTGAGGTCATACCGGATCTTGCCGGGAAGCTGGCCGGGCACGGCGCGCCGGATCTCCTCCCAGCGGGCCAGCTGCGCCCTCTTGTGATCCCGCCTCGCGATGGCGGCGGCCGCCGCCCTCGCCCCGGGGAGCCCCCTGAGCAGGACGATGGAGCGGATCTGCCGGAGCACGCGGTCCAGGTGATAGCCCCCGAGGACCTCGTCGGCCCCCTGTCCTGAGAGGAGCACCTTCACGCTGGAAGAGGCCAGGCCGCACACGTGGTAGAGCGGGATCACGGCCACGTCGGCCACGGGGTCGTCCAGGTGGGAGAGCACGGTGCCCAGGGAGTCCGCGAAGCGCGCCGGCGTGATCGTGACCTCGTGGTGGTCCGTTTCGAGCTGCTGGGCCACGGCCTTGGCCCAGCTCCTCTCGTCGTGGCCCTGCTCCTCGAAGGCCACGGTGAAGGTGGCCATGCGCTCCTGGCCGCAGTGGCGCAGGGCCGCCGCCAGGGCCGAGGAGTCCACGCCGCCCGACAGCAGGAGCCCCACGGGCACGTCGGAGATGAGGCGCCGCCGCACCGAGGCCTCGAAGAGGTCGCGGAACCGCTCCAGCGCCTCCGCCTCCCCCATCTTGTGGATCCGGTCGCCGATGGGCAGCCGCCAGTAGGGCGAGATGCGGATCCCCTCCGCCGAGGCCGTGAGGAGGTGCCCGGGCGGCAGCTTCTGCACCGATTTCAGCAAGGTGCGGGGGGCCAAGACGTAGCGGCAGGCCACCTGCTCGGCCAGGGCCCGGGGGTTCAGCTCCCGGCTGACCTCGGGGTGCTGAAGGAGGGGCGGGATCTCGGAGGCGAAGACCAGCCCGTCTCTGACCCTCGACCAGTAGAGGGGCTTGATGCCGAGGCGGTCGCGGCAGAGCAGGAGCTTCCGTTCCGAGCGGTCCCACAGGGCGAAGGCCCACATGCCGTTGAACCGGTTCAGCGCATCCCTTCCCCAAACCATGAGGGCCCTCAGGAGAACCTCCGTGTCGGACCGGGTGGAGAAGGTCTCCCCGAGGCGCTCAAGGTCGGCGCGCAGCTCCGGGTGGTTGTAGAGCTCGCCGTTGTAGACGATGACGTAGCGGCCGTCGGGGCTGACCATGGGCTGGGCGGCGGCGGGCGTGAGGTCGATGATGGAGAGCCTTCGGTGCCCCAGGGACACCCCCGGCTCGTGCAGGAAGCCCTCGCCGTCAGGGCCGCGGTGGGCGATCCGCTCCGCCATCCTCTCCGTGGTACCGGGGCGCACGAGGGAAGGCTCGCCGAACCCCACCTCCCCGCAGATACCGCACATGGGCTCCTCCCCGAGCATTGTAGAGGTGCGGGGGGGGGCTGTCCAGGAGGAAGGGAGGGCCGAAAGGCGGAGTTCGGGAAAGACTGACCACCAAGACACCAAGGCACGAAGGGATTGCGAATGGCGAAATGCGGATAGCGAACCTTAGCACCAAATCTTCAGCTGACCACCCGAGTCTTCTCCGCGGCCCCCCGCGCCTCCGCGGTGGAATCCGTCTTGCGCGTTCCGCCTCTCGACCTTGCCCCGAGCACAGCGGCGCGGTACGCTACTGGGCCGGAGGAGCCATGGCGCGGCGAGATTTCAAATCCGCACTGAAGACCGTTTCGTACGTCGGTGCGAAGGCCTTCTTCTGGCCCCTCTTCAGGCTCTACTTCCGTGTCAGGGTGAAGGGAGGCGAGCGGGTCCCGCCGCGGGGCGCCTTCCTCCTGGCGGCGAACCACTTCTCCTTCGCGGACCCGCTCATTCTGGGGTGCTTCCTTCGCAGGCGCCTCTGGTTCGTCATGGCCGAGGACCAGTTCGAGAAGCCCATCGTCAAGACCTTCTCGCGCCTCATGGACGTGGTCCCGGTGAAGGCCGGCGCGGCCTTCCAGCTCTCGGCGGTGCGGAGGATCCTGGGCCTTCTCAAGCACGGCCGGGCCGTGGCCATCTTCCCGGAGGGCCGACGGTCGGACACCGGCGGCCTCCTCGATCCCCAACCCGGTCTCGGCGTCTTCGCCTCCAGGGCCGAGGTGAGGGTGGTGCCGGTGGCCATCGTGGGCACCCGGGAAGCCTATCCGCCGCGGCGGCGTTATCCTAGGCCTGGCCGGGTGACGCTGCACGTGGGCGAACCCATCGCCTTCCCCGGGGACACGCTCCCGGAGACCATCGCCCGGCGCTCCATGGAGGCCATCGCGGCGATCCTGAGGGACGCGGGACACAGCGATTATCTCGGCGTCTTTGCCGCCTCCCAGGGCGGCTGCGCCGCGGAGGAAGGAGGATGCGGTCGTGGCTAGGGCCGCTCTGCTGCTCATCGGATCGGAGATGACCGATCCCTCAAGGCCGGATGCCAATGGCCCGGCGGCGCACGCGCGCCTGGCCGCCGTAGGCATCCCCGTCGTCCTGCTGGCTAGGGTCGAGGATCGCGTCGAAGCCATCGAGGCGGCCATGCGGGCGGCGCTGGCGACCTGCGACGTGGTGATCACCTCCGGTGGGTTGGGCCCCACGGGCGACGACCTGACGCGCGAGGGTGCCGCGCGCCTTCTGGGGCTCGGGATCCACGAGGACCCCGGGTGGATCGAGGAGATCCGGCGCCGGCTGGAATCCAGAGGCTACCAGCTCACCGAGGTGAACCGGAGGCAGGCGCTCGTGGTGGACGGCGCCGAACCGGTGCCGAACGGGCAAGGGCTGGCCTGCGGCTCCTGGCTCAAGGCGGGAGGGGGCGACTTGGTGCTGCTGCCCGGCGTGCCCACCGAATTCGATCAGATGCTGGAGAGCCGCGTCATCCCCAAGCTGAAGGCCCTTTACCCTCGGCGGCCGGCGGTCGTGGTGGTGAGGGCCACCGTGGCCGGGCTCGCGGAGTCCATGGCGGAGCCTGTTCTCAAGCCCTGGTACGGCCTGCCCGGCGTGGCCGTCTCCATCCTGCCCTCCCTGGGCGTCCTCGCCATCACCTTCACCCTCACCTCTCCGCCGGCCGAGGAGCTGGCCGAGCTGGAAACGCGGGTTCGGCAAGCCCTCCGGGACGGCTACGGCCACCACCTCGTGAGCCTGGAAGGCGAGAGCCTGGCCGAATCCCTGGGCGAGCGCCTGCTGGCCAAGGGCTGGAGCCTGGCCTGCGCCGAGTCCCTCACGGGGGGCGTGGTGAGCCGAAAGATCGTGGCCGTGCCGGGCGCCTCGCGCTACTACCAGGGAGGCGTGGTGGCCTACGCCAACGAGGCCAAGAGCTCCCTGCTGGGGGTCCCGCCGGGGATCCTGGATCTGCATGGCGCCGTGAGCGAGGAGACGGCGCGGGCCATGGTGCGGGGGGCCAGGGCCCGCTTCAACGCCTCATGCGCCGTGGCCACCACCGGAGTAGCCGGTCCCACGGGGGGCTCGCCCGAAAAGCCGGAGGGCACCGTCTGGGTGGCCGCCGGCACTCCCGAAGGGGAGTGGGCGCGCAAGCTCTTCTTCCCCCTGGATAGGGCCTCGGTCATGGAGCTGAGCGCGAACTACGCCCTCACCCTCCTCTGGTCGCACGTTGGAGAGGTGGCGCCGTGAAGGTCTCCGCCGTGGGCTTCCTGAACGCCGCCCCGCTCTACTGGGGGCTCAAGGCCGGCCTCCATCCGCCGGACTGGGAGGTCTCCTTCGACCTTCCGTCCCGGTGCGCCGAGCGGGTCCTTGAGGGGGAGGCGGACCTGG
This sequence comes from Acidobacteriota bacterium, assembly GCA_049591295.1. Lineage (GTDB taxonomy): Bacteria > Acidobacteriota > UBA4820 > UBA4820 > DSQY01 > DTPS01. The sequence continues at coordinate 23,529 of JBAWEQ010000120.1, read as the reverse complement.
GACTCATCCCCTCCATCGAGTTCGCCCGCTCGCGCGATCTCGTGCTCGCCGCGCCCCTGTGCGTGGGCGCCAACCGGGAGGTGACCTCCGTGCTCCTTCTCTGCGGGGGCGAGGTGGCGGGGGTTCGAACGGTCTATCTCCACGCCGCCAGCAGGACCTCCCAGATGCTCACGCGCATCCTCCTGGCGGATCTCGTGGCCCGTGAGCCCATTTACCGTGAGGTCGCCGAACCGCCGGCCGCCCTCGGCCCCGAGGAGGCGGCCCTGGTGATCGGCGACCCGGCGCTGACCCTGCCGCGCGCACTGAAAGGGCTGCACCGTTACGATCTGGCCGAGCTCTGGAACCGGAGGACGGGCCTCCCCTTCGTCTTTGCCGTCTGGGCCGGCCGGAGGAGCGCCTGCACCCGAGGGACCGAAACCGTGCTGGCGAGGTCCCACGCTTACGGGATGGAGCACCTGGAGGAAATCGTGGAGCAGTTCGCACGGACCCTGGACCTTCCCCCCGGCACCCTCCGGCGCTACCTCACCGAACACCTCAGCTATCCCCTCGGCCGGGCCGAGGTGGAGGGGCTCCGCCGGTTCGTCGCCCTGGCCCTGAAGGAGGAGATCGCCGATGAGCGCCTTGGCTGCTTCGCACCCGCTGGATGTGACGGCCGTTCTGGATAAGGTTTTCGAGGGGGCCAGGCTCAGCCCCGAGGAGGGGCTGCTGCTCCTGGAGCGGGCCCCCTTCCTGGAGCTCGCCCAGGCGGCCGACGCCGTCCGGGCCGGCAAGCACCCCGACAACGTCGCCACCTACATCGTGGACCGCAACATCAACTACACCAACGTCTGCGTGGCGAACTGCGCCTTCTGCGCCTTCTACCGGCGGCCCGGCGACGCGGAGGGCTACGTCCACACCCTGGAGACGCTCCTGCAGAAGATTCAGGAGACGGTGGACCTGGGAGGAACCGGGATCCTGCTCCAGGGCGGCCACAATCCCGAGCTGCCCTTCAGCTTCTACGAGGAGATGCTGGGCGCCATGAAAGCCCGCTTCCCGAAGATCCACATCCACGGCTTCTCGGCCCCGGAGATCACCTTCTTCTCCAAGCTCTACAAGATGCCCGTGGCCGAGGTCATCGCGCGCCTGAAGGCGGTGGGGCTCGGGAGCGTCCCCGGCGGCGGCGCCGAGATCCTCTCCGACGGGGTCCGGAAGCGGATGGCCAGGGGCAAGGCCACGGTCAAGGAGTGGATCGCCGTGCACCGAGAGGCCCACCGGCAGAAGCTCAGGACCACCGCCACCATGATGTTCGGCTCCATCGAATCCTCCCAGGACATCCTGATCCACCTCCAGCACGTGAGGGAGCTCCAGGACGAGACGGGCGGCTTCACGGCCTTCATCCCCTGGACCTTCCAGCCGGGGGCGACGACCCCCTTGCAGGATGCGCCCGCCACCGGCGTGGACTACCTGCGCGTGCTGGCCCTCTCCCGGATCTACCTGGACAACGTGGACAACATCCAGGCGAGCTGGGTCACCCAGGGGCTCAAGGTGGGGCAGGTCTCTCTCCACTTCGGCGCCAACGACATGGGCTCCATCATGATCGAGGAGAACGTGGTTGCCAGCGCCGGATGCCGCAACAGCACCAACGAGCAGGAGCTGCGGCGCCTCATCGCCGACGCTGGCTTCACGCCGAAGAAGCGCCGCACCCTCTACGAGCCGGCGGAGGACTGACGCGAAACGCGAGGCGCGAGACGCGAAACGCGAGACGCGAGACGGGAGACGCTAGACGGGAGACGGGAGACGCTAGACGCTAGACTCAAGGAACCCAGAGAGCGCGGAGAGGGGTTAGGTGGGAGCACTCTGCTGAGCGCGACGGGGTGAGGAAGCCAGAAAGGCGAGGGAAGATCTTCGAATCCAGCCCCGCGTCCTCATCCCCTAGTCTCCTAGTCTCCTAGTCTCCTAGTCCCCAAGTCTCCTAGTCACGATCCGCCGGGCCCCTTCAATTGACCCCCTCCCGGTTCGGTCCTAAGATGGGGTGCTTACGGAGGGGACCATGGCCGAGTTGAAGAAGACTCCATTGAATGGGGAACACCGTGCCCTCGGCGCCAAGATGGTGGATTTCGGCGGCTGGGACATGCCCGTGCAGTACACCTCCATCCTCGACGAGCACGCGGCGGTCAGGACCCGGGCGGGCCTGTTCGACGTCAGCCACATGGGGGAGATATGGATCGAGGGGAGAGGGGCCCTGGAGCTGGTCCAGTTCCTGTCGAGCAACGACGCCTCCAAACTCGCGGTGGGCCAGATCCAGTACAGCGGACTGCTGACCCCGCAGGGCTGCTTCGTGGACGACATGCTGGTCCACAACGACGGGGAGAGCCGGTTCCTGCTGGTGGTGAACGCCTCCAACACCGACAAGGACTATGCCTGGATCCTCTCTCAGGCGGGGCGCTTCGACGCCAAGGTGACGAACCGCAGCCCGGAGACCGCCCAGATCGCCATCCAGGGGCCCAGGGCGCTGGAGATCCTCCAGCCCATGGTGAAGGGGCTGGAGCTGTCGCCCATCAAGTACTATTGGTACGGTTACGGCACCCTGATGGGCGAGCGCTGCCTGGTGGCCCGCACGGGCTACACGGGGGAGGACGGCTGCGAGATCTACTGCTCTCCCGCTCTGGCGCCGGCCCTCTGGCGGGCCCTGCTCGACGCCGGCAAGGCGAGCGGCCTGACCCCCGCCGGACTGGGGGCCAGAGACACGCTGCGCCTGGAGGCCTGCATGGCCCTCTACGGCAACGACATCGACGACACGACCACGGTGCTGGAGGCCGACCTGGCCTGGATTCTCAAGCTGGGCAAGCCCGGCGACTTCAACGGCCGGTCGGTCCTGGAGCGCCAGAAGGCGGAGGGCGTGGGGCGCAAGCTCGTGGCCTTCGAGCTCCTGGACAGGGGCATCCCCCGCCACGGCCACGACTGCTACGCCGGCTCCGAGAAGGTGGGACACGTGACGAGCGGCACCCTGGCGCCCTTCCTGAAGAAGCCGCTGGGCATGGCCTACCTGCCCGCGGCCCTCGCCGAGGCGGGGTCGCTGTTCGAAGTGGACATCCGGGGCAAACGCGTGCCGGCGAAGGTGGTTCCCAAGCCCTTCTACAAGCGGCCCAAGGAGTAGGGGAGGGAAGCCGGCCGGCCTCGCCCGCCCGCCGGCATCACCGAGAGGAAATCCAGTGCGGCGCCCGTTGCGCCGCAATCCAAGCGACCGGAGGAACCCATGAGCAACCCGAGCGATCTGAAGTACACCCAGACCCACGAGTGGATCCGGGTGGAGGGCACCAAGGGCACGGTGGGGATCACGGAGTTCGCCCAGCACGAGCTGGGGGACATCGTCTTCGTGGAGGCGCCGGGTCCCGGCACCTCGCTCAGCGCCGGCAGCCCCATGGGCAGCGTGGAGAGCGTGAAGGCGGTCTCCGAGGTGAACGCGCCCCTCTCCGGAGCGGTGGCCGAGGTGAACCCCGAACTCGCCGACCACCCGGAACTCATGAACCAGGACCCTTACGGCAAGGGCTGGATCCTGAAGATGACCCTCTCCGATCCGGGCGCCCTCGGTGGGCTCATGGACGCGGCGGCCTACGAGAAGTACGTCGCCGAAGTCACCCACTGAGGATCTCCCATGCGCTATTTCCCATCCAGTGACGAGGACGTCCGAGCCCTGCTCGCCGCGGCCGGCGTGAAGGGGGTGGAGGACCTCTTCGCCTCCATTCCGTCCGATGTGCGGCTCAAGGAGCCGCTCGCCGTGCCCCCCGCGGTTCCGGAGCCGGAATTGCGGGAGCGGTTCGTGAGCCGCTCCATCCGCAACAGCTCCGCCACCTGCCGCCCTTGCTTCCTCGGCGCGGGCGCGTACGACCACTACGCCCCCGCGGTGGTGGACCAACTCCTGCTGCGCAGCGAGTTCTACACGGCCTACACACCCTACCAGCCCGAGCTGGCCCAGGGGACGCTCCAGGCCATCTTCGAGTTCCAGACCATGATGGCCGATCTCACGGGCATGGACGTCTCTAACGCCTCCCTCTACGACGGCGGCTCGGCCACCGCCGAGGCGGCCCTCATGGCCCACCGCATCCACAAGGGGCGGCGCGTGCTCGTGGCTCGCTCACTCCATCCCGCCTACCGCGAGGTCCTGCGCACCTATCTCCGGCACATCGGCCTCACGGTGGAGGAGATCCCCTTCGGACCGGACGGCCGGCTGGACCTCGGCGCGCTGAAGGGCCGGCTCGACGCGGAGGTCTGCACCGTGCTCGTGGGCCAGCCCAACTTCTTCGGCGTGGTGGAGGACGTGAGAGCCGTCGCCTCCGCCCTGCCGCAGGAGCGCCGCCCCCTGCTGGGGGTCGTTGTGAGCGAGGCGCTCTCCCTGGCCCTCCTGGAGCCTCCCGGCCGCCAGGGCGCCGACATCGTCTGCGGCGAGGCGCGCTCCTTCGGCCTCCCGCTGGGCTACGGCGGGCCCTACCTCGGCTTCATGACCACCCGGACCCAGCACATGCGCCAGCTCCCGGGCCGCATCTGCGGCCAGACCGTGGACGCCGACGGGCGGCGGGGCTTCGTGCTCACCCTCACCACCCGCGAGCAGCACATCCGGCGCGAAAAGGCCACGTCCAACATCTGCACCAACGAGGGGCTCTGCATGCTGGCCGCCACCATCTACCTGTCGTTGGCAGGCCGGAAGGGGTTGAGGGACCTGGCCATCCAGAACCTGAGCAAGGCCGAGTACCTCAAGGCGAAGCTCGGTGAGAAGGGCCTTCGCCCCCTCTTCGCCGCGCCCACCTTCAACGAGTTCGCCGTGAAGCTTCCCGCGGAAGGCCCCAAAGCCAGCGAGGCCGCCTACGCGGCGGACCTCCTGGGCGGCTACGATCTGTCGCGCGACTACCCGGAGCTGGCGGGCGGCCATCTCCTCTGCGCCACCGAACGCGTGAGCAAGGCGGCCTGCGACCTTTTGGCGGACGTCCTGGGAGGCCTCTCATGAGCCGAGCCATCGAGGAGAAGCTGATCTTCGAGAAGGATCACCCGGGGCGCACCGGCGCCTCCCTGCCCGCCTGCGACGTGCCTGTGGCCGATCCCGCGTCCCTCCTGGGCCCGCTGGCCCGGCGCGAAGCTCCGGCGCTCCTGCCCGAGCTGAGCGAGGTGGACGTGGTGCGGCACTTCACGCGCCTCTCCACCTACAACTACGCCGTGGACATGGGCCTCTACCCCCTCGGCTCCTGCACCATGAAGTACAACCCCAAGATCAACGAGGAGGTGGCTCGGCTCGAAGGCTTCGCGCGCCTTCATCCCATGCAGCCCGAGTCCATGACCCAGGGCGCCCTGGAGCTGATGGCCACGCTCCAGCGCCACCTCTGCGCCGTCTCGGGCATGGACGCCTGCACCCTCCAGCCCTCGGCCGGCGCGCAGGGCGAATTCACGGGCATCCAGCTCATCCGCGCCTGCCTGGAGGACAGGGGCGACGCGCGCCGGATCATGCTCATCCCCGACTCGGCCCACGGCACCAACCCCGCTAGCGCCCACTTCGCCGGCTACGAGGTGGAGGAGATCAAGAGCGGCGCCGACGGCTGCGTCGATCTCGCCGCCCTCTCGGCCCGGATGCGCCCCGACGTGGCCGGCATCATGCTCACGGTGCCCAATACGCTGGGCATCTTCGAGAAGAACATCGCCGAGATCTGCCGGCTCCTGCACGCCAACGGCTCGCTGGTCTACGTGGACGGCGCCAATCTGAATGCCCTGATGGGGATCACCCGCCCCGGCGACTGGGGCGCCGACGTGATGCACATCAACCTCCACAAGACCTTCTCCACCCCGCACGGCGGCGGCGGCCCGGGGGCCGGCCCCGTGGTCTGCAAGGCCCACCTCGAACCCTTCCTGCCCAAGCCCGTGCTCGTGCAGCGGGAGGGCCGCTACGCCTGGGACCACGAGAGGCCCAAGAGCATCGGCAAAGTGCAGGCCTTCTTCGGGAACTTCCTCGTGCTGGTGCGCGCCCTCGCCTACATCGAGACCCTGGGCGGCGAAGGGCTGAAGCGCGCCTCCGAGCTGGCCGTGCTCAACGCCAACTACCTCCGCGCTCAGCTCCTGCCCCTTCTGAAGCTGGGCTTCGACGGCCCCACGCTCCACGAGGTGGTCTTCTGCGACAAGGAGCTGCCCAACGGCGTGACCACGCTGGATCTCGCCAAGCGGCTCATCGACTACGGTTTCCATCCCCCGACGGTCTATTTCCCTCTCATCGTCCACGGGGCCCTCATGATCGAGCCCACGGAGACGGAGCCCGTGGAGGAGATGGACCGCTTCGTCGAGGCCGTCCGCGCCATTCTGGAGGAGGCCAGGGACCGGCCCGACCTCGTCAAGTCGGCCCCCCACTCCGCCTACCGCCGCCGCCTCGACGAAGTCGCCGCCGCCAGAAGCCCCAGGCTGACCTACAAGCCCGAGGCTCAGAAGCGGTAGCGCCCGTTTGCTCTGCCGATCCACCGGGGCGGGCCGCGAGGCCCGCCCTTTCTGTCCCCCAAGCGCGGAACGATCTTCGGACTCACCCTCACTGGCCCGGCCGCGGCGAACGAAGAGCCCCTGGCCCCTCTTCGACCGTGAGAGCGTTCATTTCCCCTTTAGCTGTTTGACTTTACGCGTCAGCGACCCCATCATTATGCGGGGTAACGTGGGGCGCGGGGGAAGCATCCTGAGAAGTGGCCGACAACACGCCATCACCCGAAACCGGGTGTGAACTCAGGGCCTATCCGTAGGGAGAGGAGGGGAGTCTGACCATGGGCGCAATCCGTTTCAGAGCTCCACGCTGGCTGTGCGGGGGCGCCGCCCTCGCCATTCTCCTGATGGTTGCTGTTCCCGCCGTGGCGCAGAAGGTCAAGACCTCGCGCGACACATTGGATGACTTGACTCGCGTGAACACCGAGATGTGGGTGCAACCGCAACTGGAGGATGTGAATACCCTCCGGGCCGAAGCAAGTCGCGAGGAGGCGCAGAGCCTTTCACCCGTGTTCTTGGAATGGGATGGGTTCCTGGCCGAGCAGGGAGGCGGCTGGTCGATGACCGTTGATCGGCTCACCGGGCGCCCTGCCCTCCTGTGGGGGAAGGGCATTGCATGGATACCCGGCACGGCGAATTCCATTCGAAGTGAGGATCTGGAGCTTCCGCCATTGGTGATGGGAAAAGACGTGCCTCTAGGGAAGGTAGCAGCCATAGCGATGGCTTTCGTCGACGCTCATCATGGCCTCTTCGGGGTGAAGAGCCCAGACCTCCGGCTCAATGCAGTGGCGTCGGGGCCAATGCTTGACTACATCTACTTCCTAGACTTTGATTGGACCTATCACGGCATTCCCGTGGAACGCGCCCACCTTGTGTTTCGGCTGAACCACGGAAACCTCGTCCAGATGGGAGAGGAATACATCAGCTCGTCCATCCTGTCCCTGGATCCAAGGCCTGACCTCGACGGTCAGACGGCGTGGCAAATTCTTTGGGGATACCTGGGCGGGCAGACTCCTGAGGACGAAATCTTGGAGCCGGGACGACTGCTGGTGGTTCCGGTGTCCGCTGCCGGGTCAGCGGAGAACCAGGCCGTCACGCCGGGGCAAGGCATGGGGTACAGGCTCGTCTACGTGCTGGTGTTCCGGCGCCATGGGGTCCTGGGCACCTGGGAGGCTCGGGTCGATGCGCACAGCGGAGAGATCCTCTCCTTCTTGGACCGAAACGATTACGGGGCCGTGACGGGCGGCGTCTATCAAACATCCAACCTGGACACGGAGACAGTGCGCCCTCTAGGTTTCATTAGCGTCAGTAACGGCACGATCAAGACCTGTGATGCGGGCGGCAATTATCCTTATGCCAGCGGTTCGGCCACGGCGAGCCTGACGGGCTCATACGTTAAGGTTGTCGATTCCTGCGGGGCCTCGTCGGTGACCACGAGCACAGCGCCCGGCGACCTCGCATTTGGAGCGTCCAGCGGGACCGATTGCACAACGCCAGGGTTTGGCGGCGCCGGGAACACGCACGCTGCGCGAACCACTTACTATCACCTCACCCTTTGGAAAGAGAAGGCCATGGCCTGGCTGCCCTCCAACACCTGGCTTCGGGGCCAACTCACGGACAACGTCAACCTGGATCAGACCTGCAACGCCTACTGGAGTGGCACGTCGGTCAATTTCTTCAAGAGCGGAGGAGGTTGTTCGAATACGGGCGAACTGCCCACGGTGTTTCTGCACGAGGTGGGACACGGGCTCGACGACAACGACGGAAGTCCCTCCTCGACCGTTGGCTCCAGCGAGTCCTACGCCGACATCAACGCCCTGCTCATGACCCACGACTCGTGCATCGGTGTCAACTTTAGCCCCGGCGTCCAGTGCTCCGGCTACGGCAATCCCTGCACAGCCTGCACCGGTATCCGAGACGCCGACTACGCTCTGCACACCTATTCCACGAGCCCAGCGGTCCCCGCCCAACTTTCCGCTTCGACGGGCTATCACTGCTCGAAGAGCAGTCGCTACCCAGGGCCCTGCGGATACGAGGGGCACTGCGAATCCTACATCATGTCGGAGGTTGGGTGGGACCTTGCCGCGAGAGACCTGCCGGCGGCCGGGTACGACCCGGCAACGGCGTGGTTCATCGCGGACCGTCTCTTCTTCCTCTCAAGGCCTTCATCGGGGGATGCCTATTCATGCCCAACCCTGGCCACGGCCAACGGGTGCGGCACGAGCAACTGGTATGAGACTTATCTCGCCATCGACGATGATAACGGCGACCTGAGCGACGGCACGCCGCACGCCGCCGCGATTTATGCTGCCTTCAATCGGCACGCAGTGGCTTGTTCAACGGGGAGCCATACGAGCTATTCAACCTGCCCTACCCTAGGGCAAAGCAACCTCAGCGCGACTATTTCGGACACTTCGGTGGCCCTGAGTTGGACGCCAATAGCCAATGCAGCGGCCTATGAGGTGTACCGCAACGAAGGCGGCGCCAGTGCTGGCTACGCAAAACTCGCGACGATCAATGTCCCCGCCACGACATTCACCGACACCGCCGTGCAGAACGGGATCACTTACTACTATCGGGTGTTGGCGTTAGGTTCCAGCAGCGCTTGCTTCGGAGCCATGAGCGCGGCTGTAAGCGCCGCGCCCCAACCCTGCACACCTCCCGGCGCACCCCTGATCACCTCGATCACGGACAACGACGCCTGTGCGCAGAGCGGGATTGCGGTGAGCTACACGGCGGGCTCGGGGGCCACAAGTCACAATCTTCTGAAGGACGGCACCGTTGTGCTGACTGGATATAGCTCCGGTGCGACGTACAACCCGGGCGATGCGGTCAGCCATGCGTACGTTGTCCAGGCGGTCAACGGCGCATGCACGACCAACAGCACCGGGTCCTCCTTCGCCGACGCCAGCGGCGCGCCGGCCGCGCCGGCCGCCCCCACGGTGACCGACCTGGACGCCTGCGCGCTCACGGGCGTGCAGGTCTCCTGGGGCGCCGTTTCGGGCGCAACCGGCTACGACCTTCAGGTGGACGGAGGCACGTTGGTGGCCGACGTGGCCACTCCATACACCCGGCTACCCGGTGACACGAACGCCCACTCCTACACCATCCGGGCCAAAACGGCATCCTGCACGGGCGCTTGGTCCCCCGCCACATCGGCGACCGACAGCAACGGCCTCGCCACGCCGGCGGCGCCCACGGTAGCCGATGCCAACGTCTGTGCCTTCACCGGCGTCACCATCACCTGGAGCGCCGTGCCCAGCGCCGGCTCCTACGACCTACAGGTGGACGGAGGCATCATCGTCGCGGGAGTGAGCAGTCCCTATCTCTACTCCCCGGGTGACTCCAACGGCCACGGCTACGCGGTTCGCGCCGTGAACGGGAGCTGCACGGGAGGCTGGTCCGGCGTCTCGACCGGAGCCGATGGCAACGCCACGCCGGCGGCCCCGGAAGCCCCGACCTTCACCAACGTCACCTCCTCCACCCTCACGGTCAGTTGGACGGCCGTGCCGGGGGCCGGCGCCTACGATCTCTACCGCAAGACGGGCGGCTGCGGCGTGGGGAGCGTGATCGCGTCGGCCCTCGCGGCCACGACCTACAACGACTCTGGACTTACGGGCGGGACAACCTACGGCTATTACCTCGTGGCGAAAGCCGGTGCTTGCGTCTCCGTCAGCAGTCTCTGCGCCACCGCGACCACCGTGACGCCGCCGTGTGCGACCCCGCCGACCTTCGCCGGCCTCACCTCCGTGACCCCCGTCTCAGGGGCAACCTGCTCCCTCCAGCTCGCCTGGAGCGCAGGCACCTCCAGCTGCGGCGGAACGATCACCTACAACGTGTATCGGAGTGCCGGGTCGGCTCCGGTGCCTCCCGCCGGCCTGCTTCAGTCTGGACTCACCGGGACGACCTACACGGACGCCAACGTCAGCAGCGGGTTGACCTACACCTACATCGTCCAGGCCGTGGATAGCGCCAACGGTCTAAATGACGGGAACACCACCGCCAAGAGTGGAACACCGGGGTCGCCGACAACGGTAACCATTTACACGAATGGCTTTGAAAGCGGAAGCGGGCTTGCTGATTGGACACGCGTGAACTTCGTTTCGGGGGGAGTCGTGACCGACTGGCGGGGAATTCAGTCCTGCGTAGCTCATGGCGGCACCCACATTTTCCGCTTCGGCGGATCAAATTGCACAAACAACTACGGCGACGGGGATTTCTGCGCCGCAGTTCCATCCGGTGCAACGGGTCTTGCCGTGCCCCCCCTGTGCCAATATCGCTGAGACAACCCCCCGGTGCTAAATTGTTGTCGAGGGCGGGGAGGTTTACAGGATGATGAAGGGAACGATGACGAGGACCAAGGGTCTTCCTTCCGCCGCCCCGGAGCGGAAGGAAGGCGAGCGTAGCGAGCCGGACTGGAGCGAGGGGGCGGCGGCGTCCGCCCAAGACCCCCGCGAGGTTCTCTGTGCTCCCGTGAGGTTGGCCGAGGCACCGAATCCGGAGGTGGTTGAGAAGCCGGTCCGCCGGCGCTTCACGGCGGAGTACAAGCGGTCGGTGCTGAAGGAGGCGGAGAGCTGCCAGGCGGGGGAACTCGGCGCGCTGCTGCGCCGGGAGGGTCTCTACTCCTCCCACCTCACGGCGTGGAGGCGGCAGCGGGAGAGGGGGGAACTCGAAGCCCTCTCCCCGAAGAAGCGTGGCCGGAAGGCGAAGCCGGTGAGCCCGCTGGCTAAGGAGAACGAGCGCCTGGAGCGGCGGGTGCATGCCCTTGAGCGGCGGCTGGCCGAGGCCGAGCTCATCATCGATGTTCAAAAAAAAATTGCTGGGCTCCTGGAGATCCCCCTGAACCCGCCCGAACGCGGAGAGCACGGCTGATGACCGCCGCCCAGGAAGCGGCCCCCCGGCTGGGGGCCGCCCGGACGTGCAGGGCCTTGGGGCTGGCGAGGGCCAGCTACTACCGGCGGCTCCACCCTGCCCCGGCTGGGAGAGCGGCGCGTCCCTCCCCTCCGCGAAGCCTGTCTCCGGCCGAGCGCCAGCGGGTCCTCGATGTGCTTCACGCGCCCCGGTTTGCCGACCAGTCGCCGGCCGAGGTGTACTACACCCTGCTCGACCAAGGCACCTACCTCTGCTCGCCACGAAGCATGTACCGAATCCTGGAGCAGAGCCACGAGGTCAGGGAGCGGCGCGACCAGCTGCGCCACCCGGCCTACAAGAAACCCGAGCTTCTGGCCACGGCTTCCAACCAGGTCTGGTCCTGGGACTTCACCAAGCTCCGGGGACCGGCCACGTGGACCTACTTCTACCTCTACGTCATTCTGGATATCTTCTCCCGCTACGTCACGGGCTGGCTCCTGGCCCACGCCGAGAACGCCTCCCTCGCCTCCAGGCTCATCCAGGAAACCTGCGAGAGGCAGGGTATCCAGTCCGGCCAACTCACCCTCCACGACGACCGCGGAGCCGCCATGACGGCCCTCACCTTCGGCCAGAAGCTGCAAAGCCTCGGCGTGGCCCAGAGCTTCTCCCGCCCCCACGTCTCGGACGATAACCCCTTCTCCGAGAGCGCCTTCAAGACCCTCAAGTACCACGCCGGCTACCCCGACCGCTTCGGCGGCTTCGACGACGCCCTGGCCTTCTGCCGTGAGTTCTTCACCTGGTACAACGCCCAGCACCGCCATAGCGGCATCGGCTACCTGACCCCGGCCACCGTCCACTACGGACTCGCCCCGAAGGCCATCCACAAGAGGCAACACGCCCTCCTCGCCGCGTGCCAACTCCATCCAGAACGCTTCGTCCGAAAGCCACCCTCGCCCTCACCCCTGCCCGAAGCCGTCTGGATCAACCCTCCCAAACAGCTCATCAGAAAGGAGGCCGCCACACTCACCTGCTACACTAATTCCTAACAGCACCTGTCTCAGGGGTATTGACAAGCTCCGGCCCGCCAACGGCACTGGCGCAAGGATGAGTTTCTGGCACCGCTGGGCCTTTGAGAATGGCTACGATGGAGGGACGCTCGCGATCTCGACGGACAACGCGACGTATTACCTCATTCCCACCTCGGCGATTGTGAGCGGGACCGCCTACAATGGATCTGCAAGCACTGCCTGCCCACCGTCTGGTGGTGGCGGGATCCCTATCTTTACGGGAACCCAGAACAGCTTCGTCAACACGGTCGTAGACCTGGATGCAGCAGCAAACGCGATCACCGGCAACACCGGTGGCGCCGCCGGAAAGACACTCTACATAGCATTCGCCACTATTACGGACTGTGGAACGACTTCAGATGGCTGGTTCCTGGACGACGTGGAAGTAACCTATCAGGTCGGCGGCTCCTGCACCTCCTGCTCTGCGCCGTCGTCGCTGTCGAACAACACGGCGGCGGACATCGACGCCTGCGCGGCGAGCGGCGTGCGGGTGACCTGGAGCCAGGATCCCGGGGACTGGGGCGACGGGGGCAGCGGCACGCGGAGCTACGACCTCATGATGGACGGGGCGCCGGTTCAGTCCGGGATCGCCTACCCGTCCACCTCCGCGGCCTACACACCTGCCGACGGCGCGCCGCACACGTATGCGGTGCGGTACAACAACGGCTGCGGCCTGAACGCGACGACGGCCGGGGCCTCGGCGGCGGACGCAAACAACCCAGCCATCCCCACGATTAGCGGCGGTTCTTCCAACACGTGCCCGGCCTCGTCGGTGCCCCTTTCCACCGAGGCCAGCATGAGCACTTATCAGTGGTACCTGGGCGGTTCGCCCGTCGCCGGGGCCACCTCCGCCAGCTACACGGCGATCCAGACCGGAAGCTACACCGTTTCGTACACGAACAGCTCCGGGTGCTCCGGCACTTCCGCTCCCTTCGCGGTCACCATCGTGCCCTGCGCGGCATCCGAGGTGTCGCCTCCTTCCGATCCGGCACACCACCTTGTGGTCGTTAAGAATGGGAGCAACGTGGACCTCCAGTTCCAGGATGTGGCCTGCACCCACAACAACGTGTACGTCTCCGCGGGCCCGATCACCCACCCCTTTGCCGTGGCCTCCTCCGCAGAGGGGAAAAAGGACTGTGCAGCGGCGACCACTTCCATCGCCGGCGGAATGCGCCAGGCCACGGGCTACGCCGTCGAGGCGGGGATCACCACGACCGCCTCGGTCTACTACATCCTCGTGACCGCCGACAACGGACCGGCCACCGAGGGCCCGCTGGGGAGCGATTCCCAGCTCGTCGAAAGGACCGCCGACGGGTATTGCAACCGCTAGAGCCAAGCACTAATATGAAGAGGATAGTTGGGAGGGCGGGCTTCGGCCCGCCCTTTCTGTTTGCCGGATTGGGAGCCCCCTCGGCAGGAATCGGAGGGGCGCCGCCGGAGTTTTGCAGTCATGGAGGGAGAACCATGGACCCCACTGCCCCGCCTGCCGCCGAAGCCCGCAGGACACTTCGCCATTCCTTGATCCTCGCGCTCTTCGTCGCGCTCGCTGCCGCAGGGCCCGTTCGCCCGAGGGCGTCGCGCTGGACGGAGGGAGAGGGGCGGGAAGGCTCGCCCGCCTCGTCGGCGGGCAACGGAACCGTCATGCTTCCAGGCAACATTCCAGCGCTGGCCCAGCCGCAGAATGATTTCGGCTTCGCTGATCCTGACCTCCCGATGGATCACATGATCTTCACGCTCAAGATGGGCTCCAGCAGGAAGGCCGCGCTGGACGGACTGCTGAAAGACCAGCAGAACCCCGCCTTACCAACGTACCATCGCTGGCTCACCCCGACGGAGTTCGGCATGCGCTTCGGGCGCTCGCCCCAGGAACTTGCGGCCATTCAGGAGTGGCTGCAATCACAGGGCTTCCGCATCGATTCCGTGGCCAAGGGCGGCCTCTGGATCGACTTCTCAGGCACGGTCTCCCAGGTCGAGCAGGCCTTCCAGACTCAGATCCACAACTACCTTGTCGATGGAAAGATGTACCAGGCCAACGCCACGAATCCCTCCATCCCGGGCCGCCTGGCCGATATGGTGGCTGGCGTGGTCTCCCTCGACAATTTCCCGCGCAAGGCCTACCATACCCGGCCCGTTCCCGTTTCTCGGGCGGAATACACCTCGGGCACCACCCACTACGTTTCCCCTGGAGACTTCGCAACCATATACGACCTAAACCCCCTCTATAGCGCTAGCATCGATGGCACTGGGGTGACCATCGCCATCGTGGGGCGAACGAACCCGAGCGGCCTTCTCAGCGCGGTCAGCACGTTTCAGGGTGATATGGGCCTTCCTAGCAAGCCGCCCAACGTTATCGTGAACACGAATCCCGGAGACCTAGGCGGAGGCGAGGATGACGAGGCTGAGTTGGATGTGGAATGGTCCGGTGCGGTGGCCAAAGGGGCCACGATCGACTTCGTGGTCTCGGCCTCCACGGGCTCTACCGATGGGGTGGACCTTTCGGCGCAGTATATCGTCGACAACGACCTTGCCCCGATCATGAGCACGAGTTTCGGCTCGTGCGAGCAGAGCATGGGGACCGCGGAAAACAACTTCTACGAGAGTCTCTGGTCTCAAGCTGCCGCCGAGGGCATAACGGCTTTCGTGTCTGCGGGTGATAGCGGCGCCTCGGGGTGCGACGGGGGCAACTCCACAAGTGGAAGCGGCTTGGCGGTGAACGGGCTCGCCTCAACTCCCTACGACGTCTGCGCCGGCGGGACGGAATTCAACGAGGGCTCGGGCACCTACTGGAGTGCCACGAACGGAACGGGGTACACCTCAGCCCTCAGCTACATTCCGGAGGAGGCCTGGAACGAGAGCGGCGCCAGCACCTACTGCCCTTCCGGCGACACCTGCCAGAACCTGTGGGCCACCGGAGGAGGCGTTTCGAGTGTCTACGTGAAGCCTTCCTGGCAGGAGGCACCGGGCGTTCCGGCCGACGGAATGCGCGACGTTCCTGATGTCTCCCTCGCGGCGGCCGGCGGGCACGACGGCGCTCTGGTCTACTTGGAGGACAAGACGAGCAGCAACGGCCTGTATGTGATTGGAGGCACCTCCTGGTCTTCGCCGTCTTGGGCCGGGCTCATGGCGCTGATCGTGCAGGAGCAGGGAGGCCAGGCCCAAGGCAACGCGAACTCCCGCTTTTACCAACTGGCAAATATGCAGTACACCAACGGAGCTCCTGTTGTCTTTCATGACATCACCACGGGCAACAACACTGTTCCGGGGGTGACGGGCTACTCGTGCACGACCGCCTACGATCAGGCCACTGGCCTCGGGACACCCGATGCCTATGCCCTGGTCGGCGGCTGGAACCCTTGCACCCCACCGGGAATGCCGACGGGCCTTACGGCCACGGCGCCGGCGAACAACCAGATCGCCCTCTCGTGGTTGGCCGGAGGCCCGGCGGGAAGCAGCTACGACGTGTACCGGGCCGTCGGGGCCTGCGGCTCATCGGGCTCCTTCAGCCTCATCGCCTCCGGAATCGCCGTGACCAGCTACACCGACGCGACGGTGAGCGGAGGGACGACCTACGCTTACGAGGTGAGCGCGGTAGATTCTACGGGCTCCTGCCAGTCGGCCCTCTCGAGTTGCGCCTCGGCCGCGGCCACGGGTGCCTGCGCCCTGCCGCCGCTCTTTGCCGGGCTCGCGTCGGTGACCAATCCGCAGAGCGCCACCTGCACCCTGGCCCTTTCGTGGACGGCCGCCACGCCCCAGTGCAATCCCGGCGACGCCGTCTACTACAACATCTACCGCTCGACCGTATCGCCCTTCACGCCTTCGGCTTCCAGCCGCATCGCCACGGGCTTCGTGGGCACCTCCGTCTCGGACGACTACGGCCTCGCGAGCGGCACCGCTTACTACTACGTGGTCCACGCGGTGGATGCCGCGAACGGGGCAGAAGACGCCAACACGGTGACCATGGGCGCCAAGGTCACGGGACCCGGGAGCACGCTCACGACTCTCTACTCCGACAATTTCGACGGCACCGGCCATTCGGGCCTCGACGGGTGGGAGACAGGGACCTTCGTCTCCGGCGGCAGCACCGCCGACTGGCGGGGTGTCCAGGCATGTAGCCCCACGGAGAGCGGGAGCAATATCTTCCGATACGGCGGCACGTCGTGCACGAGCACCTATGCCCAGGGGAGGTGGACCTTGGCCGCGCCGGGCGGCGCGGCGGGGATCGTTGTGCCCGCGGACGCCACTTCGGTCCGGCTCAGCTTCTACCACCGCTGGAACTTCTACAGCAGCGGCGGCAAGACGGATGGCGGTACCCTTATGATCTCCACCGACAACAGCACCTTCACGTTCGTGCCGGCCTCGGCCATCATCAGCGGAAAGTCCTACACGGGGACCACGTCGCTCTCGTATTCGTGCGCGTCAAGATCCGCCGGCGGGAGCGGCCGTGCAGCCTGGACAGGCACTCAGAGCTCCATGGTGCAAACCGTGGTGGACCTGGACGCGGCGGCCAACGCCATTTCGGGCAACACCGGAGGGGCCGCAGGCAAGACCCTCTGGATCGCCTTCTCCCCTATCATCGGCTGTTCGGGCTCGAACTACGGCTGGTTCCTGGACGACGTGGCTATCACCGCCACCGTGCCCGCCAGTTGCACCACGGGCGCGGCCCTCGGGTCGGTGAAGCCCGTCCCCGACGGCCAGTGGGTGCCGGGCACGCCGATGCAGGCCTCGAAGGTCGCCGCCGACGGGAGCACCATCAACCTGACGTGGGACACGACCACCTGCACCGACGCCAACTACAACCTCTACTGGGGCGACGGGAGCGACCTCCCCACCTACGCCTTGCAGGGAAGCGTCTGCGGGCTCGGCAACACGGGCTCCGCGAGCGGCTTGGCCCTGCCCGCCGTCCCCGCGGGCCAGAGCTTCATCTGGTGGGTGATCGCGGGGACGGACGGGAGCCAGATGGAGAGTTCGTGGGGCAAGGACTCGGCCGGCAACGAGCGCCACCCGGCCGCCTCGGGCCAGTGCGGTTTCACCGCCAAGAGCACCGCGGCCACGTGCCCGTAGGGAAGGGAGTAAAGAGTTAAGAGTAAAGAGTAAAGGGGGGACTTGGCTTCACCGCCCGGTTGTCGCCCTGGTGGGCTCTGGCGGTACGTCAGCCGGGCAGGGGGAAGTCGGGGCCGAGGCGGAGGCGGAGCAGGGTGGTGAGACCCTGCTGGTTCCGCGATCCGATCGCCGCCACGATACCATCCGCGTAGAGCCCCGCGAGGGCCTTCTGGATCCGGGCGCTGTCCCACCCCTCAGAAAGCATGGCGTCCCTCAGCCGTCCCATGAGCTCCAGCGTCTCTCCGTAGGCCTCTCCGTACCGCCCCTCCAGCTCCTCGCGAAGTGCTCTGGCGAAGGCGGGGCAGCGCCCCTCGGTGGCGACGGCGAGGGTGAGATCGCCGCGGCGGACCACGGCGGGGAGCGTGAAGGTGCAGAGGGCGGGCCGGTCGGCAACGTTGACGAGCAGGCCGAGGCGGGAGCAGTCGGCCGAGACCCGGGCGTTGACCGCTTCGTCGTCGGTGGCGGCGAGAACCAGGACGGCGCCTTCCAGCTCTTCCGCGTCGTAGGGCTTCAGGTGCAGGTCGAGGCGACCCTCGGCGGCCATGGAGAGCAGCCCGGCGCAGGCTTCCGGCGCCACCACCGTGACGCGCGCCCCCGCCTCCAGGAGCCCCTGCGCCTTGCGCAGGGCCACGGCACCGGCGCCTACGACCACGGCCCTCTTCCCTTGAACCGAGAGGTTGACGAGGTAGCTCATGGCAGTGAGGGGTGGAGAGTGAGAAGTGAGGAGTAGAAAAAGGCAAGGGCCAGAAAAACCTTCATGGGATGCCTCCCTCAGGCCCGGGTTAATGGAGGCTTGAGCGGCCGAAGAGGTGCCTTGCCCCGGACCCATAGTAGCGAGTCATCCATGCTGACGGATAACGGCGAAATCCGCCAGTGGCCCCACCTTCCCATCCTCTGTGCCTCCGTGTCTCTGTGGTTGGTCCTCATCCGCTTTTCGCGCTACCCCTTCTCTGCCGTGACCAGGACCGTTCCGGCAGGCAGGGCGGCGCTCTCGACGGCGCCGAAGCCCAGGGCTCCGAGGGCTTCCTGGAGCCGGTCGATGGACCAGGTCCGGCAGCCGCCCCGGGTGATGTGCCGGCCGAGAGCCCCCAGCACCACCTCGGGCGGAGGCAGAACGCTCACGGGGAGAAAGGCGTCGTGGAGGACGAGCAGGCCGCCGGGCAGGAGGGCGGCCGCCGCTTGTTCCAGGAGTTTCTGGACCTGTCCGCGGTCGCAGGAGGCGAGCAGACCCGAGAGGATGGCGGCGCCGAAGGGGCCGCTGCCTCTGGGCACGGGGCTCAAGAGCTTGAGGGCCTGATCCGCTCCCTCGAAGGGATTGCGCGCCACCACCTCGATCCCGGGCCAGCGGACGGCCAGCGCGGCGCGGTAGGCCTCCGAGCCCCATCCCAGGACCAGCACCGGGCCGCGGCCGCCCAAGGACAGCCGCTCGGCCACGGCGGGGGCGGCGAAGGTGGCCAGCGCCTCGCAGGATTCCGAGTGGGCGCGGTCATCGCCCGTCGGCACGAAGTCGCGCCGGCCCTCACGGGCGTATCGGGCGAGGGCCTCCCAACTGGAGGACTGGCCGGTCTGAAGGAGGAGGGCCGGGCGAAGGCCCTGGGCCGAACCGGCCCTCAGGTAGCGGCTGGCCAGTTCGAGGTTCCGGTATCCTCCCTCCACCGCTTCGAGCACCCCCAGGGCTACGAGGACATCCAATATCTCCCTCGCGGCGGAGGCGTCCAGCCCCAGCTCTCGCGCCGTTTCCTGGGCGCTGCGCGGGCTCTCCAGTAGATCGAACAGGCCGATCTCCAAGGCGAATCCGAGGACCTGGCTGCCCAGGCCGGCGGTGGAGAGGCGGAGGAGCTGATCGGGGGCCGGAGCGGGCTCGAAGCGTGAGCTTCCGTCGGCGCGGCGCCTCAGGTCGCGGCTGGCGTCCTTGAGCTTGTCGCGGAGCCGGACCACCTCGCCCACCACGAGGGTGGCGGGCGGGCGGATGCCGCTGCGCTCCACGTCGGAGGCGATGGTCGCGAGGGTTCCCACCACGACGTGCTCGTCGTGCCAGAAGGCCATCTGAATCATGGCGGCGGGGGTGTCGGGGGAGCGCCCGTGATCCGTGAGCCGCTTCGCGATCCGGCCCACGTTGTGGACCCCCATCAGAAAGACCAGCGTCTCCAGCTTGCTGAGGGCCGCCCAGTCGAGGCGGCTCTCCTCCTCCTTGGCCTCGTGCCCCGTCACGATGGCCACGCACGAGGCGGCGTCCCGGTGGGTGACGGCGATGCCGGCGCTCAGCGGGGCGGCCAGCGCCGAGGAGACGCCGGGGACCACCTCGAAGGGGACGCCGTGGTCCGCCAGGTACTCCGCCTCTTCCCCTCCGCGGCCGAACACGAAGGGGTCGCCGCCCTTGAGGCGGACCACCATCTTGCCCTCCCGGGCCTTCCGGACGAGCATCTCGTGGATCTCGTCCTGGCGGGAGTCGTGCTTGCCCAGCGGCTTGCCCATGTAAAGCCGTTCGGCGGAGGGCTTGGCGAGCGCGAGGACCTCCTCCTGGATCAGCCGGTCGTACACCACCACGTCCGCCGTCCGGAGGAGCTCCGCGGCCTTGAGCGTGAGCAGCTCCGGGTGGCCGGGCCCGGCACCCACCAGATAGACTTTCCCTCCCGACATGGCCGTCCCTTCCCTTCGCGCCCGCGCCCAGACTGGCTCGGGAGAACTTGTCTAACACGCCGGGAGGGGGAAATCAACGCAGCGGCCGGGCGCCCCGGCGTTTTGGTTGACTTGGCGCTTTGGGCCTCCCTATACTTGGACGGAAGGTGGGGGGAAGCACTTACAAAGACAGCGCGTTGGGGGGGGAAGATGGCCGTCATCACCATATCCCGTGGCTCATTCACCGGCGGCAAGATCCTGGCGGAGTGCCTGGCCAACAAGCTGGGCTACCGCTGCATCGACCGGGACGTGATCGTGGAGCGGGCGGCGGCCTACGGGGCGTCGCAGGAGGAGCTCCGCGACGCCATGGAGAAGCCGCCCTCCTTCTGGGACCGGTTCAAGCACCGGAAGTACGTCTACCTCACGCTGATCCAGGCGGCCCTCACCGAGGAGGTGCGGGAAGGGAAGGCCGTCTATCACGGCCACGCCGGCCACCTGCTCCTCAGGGGCGTGAGCCACGTCCTGCGGGCCAGGATCATCGCGCCCGTGGAGTTCCGCCTCGCCATGATCCAGGACCGCCTCAAGCTCGACCGCGCGGAGGCGATGGCCTACACGGTGCGCATGGACCAGGACAGGGCGAAGTGGACCCAATACCTGTACGGGGTCAACTGGGGGGACCCCACCCTCTACGACGTGGTATTGAACCTCGAATACATGGACATTCAGGAGGCCTGCGAGACCATCACCACCATGGCCAACCTCAAGTGC
Source organism: Acidobacteriota bacterium (assembly GCA_049591295.1). Classification (GTDB taxonomy): domain Bacteria; phylum Acidobacteriota; class UBA4820; order UBA4820; family DSQY01; genus DTPS01. Next base: position 2,644 of record JBAWEQ010000120.1, on the reverse strand, counting down.
TTCAAGGAGACGCCCGAGTCCCTGGCGGCCATGGAGGACCTCGCGCTCGCGAGCAACGTGAGGGCCAACCTCGTCTGCAACGCGGCGACGCTGGACCTGGAGCTGGACGTCTCCGCGCACGGCGGCGTGGTGACCATCCGGGGCAAGCTGCGCGGCCAGGAGCAGTTCGAGCAGATCCGCGAGGTGGCCTGGAAAGTGCCCGGGGTGGAACAGTTGGAGATGTCGGACCTGGTTCAGGTCCTGGACGTCTGAGGCGGTCGCGCTGGGGCGCGCGGGCATGCGGCCGCCGCCGGGCGGCCGCTTTGAGAGTGTCTCGGGGGGGGCATGTCCATCTTTCTTCCTGTGGCGGGGGTTTCGATCAACCTCTTCCTCCTCGTGGGGGTCGGGGCCCTGGTGGGTTTCCTGTCGGGGATGTTCGGGGTGGGCGGAGGGTTTCTCCTCACCCCCATCCTGATGATGATCGGCATCCCGCCCACCGTGGCGGCCGCCTCGGACTCCTGCCAGATCGTGGCGGCGAGCTCCTCGGGGGCGGCGGCCCATTTCCGGATGGGCAACGTGGACGTGAAGCTGGGCAGCATCCTGCTGGTAGGGGGGCTGGCGGGGGCCGCCGTCGGCGTTCGGATCATCAAGGCCCTCAGGGCCATGGGCAACGCCGACCTGGTCATCACGCTGACCTACGTGGTGGTGCTCGGCGGGGTCGGCGGGTACATGTTCCTGGAGAGCCTCCAGAGCCTCAGGCACGGGGCATTGGCCCACAAGCCCCACAAGCCGGGAACCACCCAGAGCCTCCTGGGGCGGCTGCCCATGCAGATGAACTTTCCGCGCTCCGGCGTCCAGCACTCCATCCTCGTCCCCTTCCTGCTGTGCGCCGTCGTGGGCATCCTCGCCGCCATCATGGGCGTGGGCGGCGGCTTCATCATGGTGCCCATGATGGTCTACCTTCTCCGCATGCCCATGCACGTGGCGGTGGGGACGGACCTCTTCCAGATCCTCTTCACGTGCGCCGGCGTCACCTTCATGCAGGCCAACACCAACCACACCGTGGACCTGGTCCTGGCGCTCCTGCTGGCCGTGGGTTCCAGCGTCGGCGCGCAGGTCGGCGCCCGGGTGGGTAAGCTCCTGAGGGGCGACCAGCTCAAGATCCTGCTGGCCTCCATCGTCCTTCTGGTCATGGTGAAGATGGCCATCGGGCTCGTGTTGACCCCTTCCAGCCTGCTCTCCTACGCGAAAGGGCACTGACCATGAAGCGCGAGTTAGTTTCGGGGATCTTCCTCCTCTCCCTCGCCTGGTCCGCGGCGCCCGCGCGAGGCCAGGGTGCCGCCCAGCCCGCTCAAGCTCAGACCGCCCAGGCGCCCACCGTCGCCCTCTCCCCCTCTCGGATCCTGCTGGAGACCTTTTACAGCGGCGCCCAGGTGCGCGTCACCGGCACCGCTCCGGCCGGCGCCGAGCTCCTGGTGACCGTCAAGGGGCCGGAGGCCGAGGAGGAGCTCAATCGAAAGGCCCGCGTGGGCCCCATTTGGATCAACAGGGGCAAGGTCCACATCTCCGGTGCGCCCTCGCTGTTCCTCTCCTTCGGCACGCGCCCCGCCCGGGATCTCCTCGGCCGGCCGGTCTTGGATCAGCTCCAGCTCGACGAGGCCGCCATCCGCGAAGGGATGAGGATCTCGCCCGAGGAGTTCGACCAGCCGGTCATCCGGGCCAACTTCATTGCCATGAAGAAGAACCAGAACGTCTACCAGGAGGACGCCGGTTCGGTAAAGCTCGGCCCGGCCGGCCCGGCCGGCGTGCCCTACTCGCTCGAGTTCCACTGGCCCAGGAAGGCACCGCCGGGGAGCTACAAGGTCGAGGTGGTCGCCTGCCGCGACGGTGGCGTCCAGGCCACGGCCTCGTCCGAACTGGTCCTCGAGGAGGTGGGCTTCCCCGCCTGGATGGCCGAGCTCGCCCGCGAACGCGGCTCGCTCTACGGCCTCCTCGCGGTGCTCGCCGCGCTCCTGGCCGGCTTCGGCATCGACTTCGTGGCCTCGCGCCTGGGCAAGAAGGGCGTGATGGCCCACTGAGGGAGCGTGGACGGGACTCCCGGACTGGCTCCTCATGGATGAAACGATCCACCAAGAGTCGATTGGTGGGTTCTCCCCTGGCCTCGATGCGAACGGGTCCCTCACCCCCGTCGTCCTCCCCAATTCCGCGATGGCCAAGGAAGCCCTTTGTAGGAGCGGCGCCTCGCCGCGACACGGGTGAGCATCCACAGGCGAAGCGGCTTCCCTGAACCTACGTCGCGCCGGGGGCGGCGCTCCCACGGCGAGTAGATCAATCGCGGAATTTGGGGTCCTCTCTCTGGTTGACGTCCCTCTCCCACTGCGCTATTCTGCCGTCGTTCCGGCAACGCCATTTAGGAGGGGGAGTCATGAGAAGAGGGCGTTATCCGATTGTGGGATTTCTCGGCTTCGCCGTGGTTCGGCTGGTGCCAAGCTTGGGGCCGCGTGCCCAATCGCCCCCCCCCCCCCGCACCAACGCTGAGCCAGGTCTTCCCTGACCGCGCGGCGGTGGGGGACCTGCTCACCCTCACCGGCCAGGCCTTCACCGCCGGGGAGGCGCAGGTCACCGTGAACGTCGGCTCCATCCCCGTCACCGTCACCCCCGACTC
>JBAWEQ010000119.1:0-16287 GCA_049591295.1 Acidobacteriota bacterium | reverse complement strand
GCCCGGACCAGGCCCCCAGCGCCGCGCCAAAGGCGCGGCCAAGGCCCAGCCGTGGTTCGTAGGCGGCAAGGCGCCCTGTCTTGGACAGGCATGACTCGAGGAGACCTATTCCCGCTCCCGTCGGACGATGAGGAGCGTCCGGTCGTCGGCGAAGGGCACCCCCGCCACGAAGGCCATGAGGTCGGCCTCCAGGCGCGCCGCCGCCTCCGCCACCGGGATCCCCTGCCCGGCTCGCAGGGCCTCGGCCAGCCGCTCCTTGCCGTACTCCGCGCCCTCGGGGTTGGTGGCCTCCGTGATGCCGTCCGTGTAGATCATCAGCGCGTCGCCGGGATCGAGCACCACCTCGCGCTCCCCGTAGGTCACCCCCGGCAGCAGCCCCAGCGGCGTCCCCGTGGCCCCCAGCCACTCCGAATCACCGGAGGCCCTCAGGAGGAGCGCCGGATTGTGGCCCGCGTTGGCGTAGGTCACCTTCCCCGTGGTCGCCTCCAGAATCGCCAGGAAGGCCGTGGCGTACTTCTCCGGAGTCGTCCGCTCGAAGAGCCGCCGGGACAGTCCGTCGAAGGTCTCCGCCGGACCCAGGCCCGTCTCCAGGGGCCCGGCCGAGAGGGCCTCCAGGGAGGCCGTGACGAGCGCCGCCGCCAGCCCCTTGCCCGAGACGTCGGCGAGGAACAGGACGCACTCCCGGCCGTCGTTCCGGCCCACCGCCTTGTAGAAATCGCCCGATGCGACCCTCGAAGGGACGCTGCCGCCGTGGAGCGCGTACCCGGGCAGTTCGGGAAGGCGATCCGGCAGGAGGGCCAACTGGATCCGGCGGGCCAGGGCGACCTCCGCCTGCAGGCGCTTCTGCTCGGCCGCGGCGGCGGCCAGTTGGATGTTCCGCAGCCGAAGGGCCGCCACCGAGGCCAGCGACACGAGCAGCTCCAGGTCCTCCTCCGTGAAGGTCCGCACGTTGGCCTTCGAGCAGAGGGCGATGAGCCCGAGGGAGCCTTCGGGTCCCAAGAGCGGGGCCGCCAGCAGGCTGCGCACCCCCGCGTCCAGCATGCTGGCCGCCTGGGCGAAGCGCTCGTCCACGCGGACGTCCAGTGAGATGGCCGCGAGGCCCTTCTCCGCCACCTCGCGCGCCAGGCTCCGGGAGAGCTCCAGCTCCGCTCCCCCGGGGGTCGAGGAGCGTGCGGCGGCCCGGTGGAAACCGCCGCCGGGCTCCTTCAGGAAGACGGCCCCCTGCTCCGGCCGGAGGTGGTGGAAAACCCCGTCGAGGATGTGGTCGAGAAGCTCCTCCATGGCTTCGGAGCGGGCCAGGGACTGCTGGAGGTCGAAGACCAGCTTGAGCCGCTCCGCGTACCGGCGCAGGGACTCCTCGGCCCGGGGCTTGCCCTCGGCCGGCACCTGCCGCGTCAGGTCCAGCAGTTCGGTGGCCGGGCGGAAGATGGTCCCGTCCACGATGCCGCTGCTGTGGGCCGGGCTCGGCGCCTCCTCGATCACCAGGCTGCAGCCCCCCATCTGGAGGGTCTGATCGGGCTCGATGGGGCGCTTTCCCTCCAGCCGGCGCCCGCTCAGGAAGGTCCCGTTGCGCGACTTCAGATCCTCCACGATCCAGTGCCCGTCCTCCCGGCCGATCCGCGCGTGCTCCCGCGAGAGGGCCGGATCGGGCAGGGAGATGCCCGCCCGGGAGGAGCGCCCGATGACGATCCCCTCCTCCGTCAGCTCGTGTTCGATCATCTTGCCGTCCGAGGTCACGATGCGAAGTCGCGCCAAGGGGTCTCTCCTTCTGTCCTCATAACCCGCGCTCCGGCAAGAATACTCCCGCGGGCCCGGTGAGCGGGCGCTAGTGCCTGCCGGCGTGCAATCGCGCGTCCAGGTCCGCGACCCAGTGCAGCACCAGGTTCACCTGCGTGATCTCCCCCTCGGCCGCGTCCTTCTTCACGAAAAGAAAGCGCCCGTCGGGAAGCCAGGCATAAGCCGAGGGGCCCTTGACGGCCCCCGTCACATCGCCGCCGTACCCTTCCCGCGGCCGCGATGCGTCTAGGGCGGGTGAGAAGGAGAGGTCGGCGAACATGAGGCGGTCCAGGAGCGAGACGAAGGAGAGCCGCTTCCCGTCTCGGGACCAGAGGGGCGCCACGCCCCCGCCCGCGGAGACTTGAATCGCCGCACCCGACGGCAGGCCGTTCTCCGCGGGCGTCACGTACACCTCCCAGTGTCCCGACGGATCGGCGGCGTAGGCCAGGTAGCGCCCGTCGGGAGAGAAGGCCGGCGTGACGACGCTGAAAGCCCCCCGCAGGAGATCGGCGGGCTTGGAGACAGTAGATCCGTCAGGTGCCAGGGAAATGGCTAGAACCCGGTACCGCCCCTGCTTGACCTCGTGGAGGAGCAGCGTGCGGCCGTCGGGCGACCAGGCGGCGGGGGAGCAGGTCACCCCGACCCCCTCACGCTTGAAGACCGGCACGGCCTCTCCCGCGCCGTCGGCCCGCTGGATGTAGACCCCGTCCTGGTCGGAGCCGGAGACCCGGCCATAGGCGATGCTCCGCCCGTCGGGGGACCAGACGGGGTACTCCACGTCCGTCCTGGGAATGGCCACCAGGGGCCGGAGGAGCCCCTCGGCGAAGCTCGCCGCCCAGATCTCGTCGATGGTTTCCGAATTGGTCACGCCCACCGCCACCTGTGCGCCGTCTCGGGTGAGAGCGAGCTGGCCGTTGAAGGCCCGCCGGTCTTGGATCCAGGAGGCCTGCCCGTCGGGGGTTATCAGCCCCAGCGTCCGGTGGAGGCCCGCCGTGCCGCCCGGCAGATAGGCGAGGGTGCCGTCCCTCCCCACATAGAAGAGGGCCGGATGAAGCGGCGCGGGGGTGCGGAGTCCCGCCTCCAGGGCCACGGGGCTTCCCTTCAGGGCCAGCCGGCGCTCGCTGAAGGGGACCGCCAGGAGGGTGTCCTGCCGCGAGAAGAGGAGGGTCCCTCCCGGGACGTAGACGGCGTTGCCCCCGTTCTCCACCAGGATCTTGGCCTTGTGGCTCGCCAGGTCCATGACCGCGACGCCCATCTGGTAGCCGCCGGAGCCGTAAGAGACGGCGTTGAGCAGGACGGCCTTGCCGCCGGGCAGGAGGCGCGGCGATTCGAGCTGGCCGTGGAAGCCGCCGGCGTCCGCCGCGAAGGGCGCCCCCGGTGAGCCGCTGCCCATGGGGAGGTAGAGGAAGCGGCTGCCGTTGTCGGAGGAGATGAGCAGGCGGCCGTCCGGGAGCCAGGCCGCGCTGGTCCAGGCGTTGTCCCAGTCGCCCACGGCCACCGGCGGGGCGCTGCCGTCGAGCGGCACCTTCAGAAGCCGGCCGCGGGCGCTGTCCGGGCTCACGGTCGCGATGAAGGCCAGCCAGCGCTCGTCGGGCGAGACCACCATCCCCACCGCGCCCCCGGTCCCCGGAATCGCCTTCAGGTCGTAGCTGTCCAGCCTCCGCAGATAGAGACGGGACGCGGGCCGTGCCTGCCCCTCCGAGGCGGCGGGCTGGGCCAGCAGGATCAGGGCCTTCCCGCTCGGCGTCATGAGGAAGTTGGTGACCTTCAGGTCGGCCGGGCAGGCCACGGAGAGCCTGGTCACGGCGTCCGAGCCCCCCTTCCCGGAGGGACCGAGGAGCGACCAGAGGAAGCCTCCCAGCGCGAGGAGCACGACCGCGCCGAGACCCGTCAGCAGCAACCGGCGCCAGGGCCGCCCCCCCCGCAGGGGCGACAGCCCCGCGGCGCTGATCGTGGAGAGGCCGCTGAGGGCCTCCAGGTTGAAGGCCACGTCCCGCGCCGACTGGAAGCGCTCCTCCGGGTTCTTCTCCAGGCAGTGCCGGACCACCCGGTCCAGCCCCGGCGGCAGCGCCCGGTTCGTCTCGGCCAGGTCCGGCGGCTCCTCCTTGAGGATCGCCGTCATGGTCTCCACCGCCGAGTCGCCCTTGAAGGCCCGCCGCCCGGAGAGCATCTCGTAGAGCACGGCGCCGAAGGAGAAGAGGTCCGAGCGGTGGTCGATGGGCTTGCCCTTCACCTGCTCGGGCGACATGTAGCCCACGGTCCCCATCACGGCTCCCGGCTGGGTCGGGGGCGCCGCCGTGGGCCCCTCCGATTCGAGCTGGAAGGCCGTCTCCCCCGCGATCTTGGCCAGTCCGAAGTCGAGGATCTTGATGCGGCCGTCCCTGGTGACGAAGAGGTTGTCGGGCTTCAGATCGCGGTGCACCACCCCCTTCTCGTGCGCCGCCGCCAGCCCCTGCGCGATCTGGATGCCGAACTCCACCGCCTTCCGCACCGGCAGCGGCCCGCCGGCCATGCGCGTGCGCAGGTCCTCCCCCTCCAGGAGCTCGGTCACCGAGTAGGCCACCCCCTCCTGTACGCCGAAGTCGAACTGCGCCAGGATGTTCGGGTGCGAGAGCGCCGCCACCGCCTGCGCCTCCCGCTGGAAGCGGCCCAGGGCCTCCGGATTCTGCGCCAATCGCTCCGGCAGCACCTTCAGCGCCACCTCGCGCCCCAGGCGCGTGTCCTTCGCCCGGTAGACCTCGCCCATGCCCCCCGACCCCAGCGGGGCCACGATCTCGTGGTGGCCCAGACGATCAGACGTCTTCATCGCCATGCATCGCTCTCCCTCGTGGATGGTCCCATCATACTCCAACACGCAGGCGAGGCGGGCAAAGCTTTGGGGCGGGCCGGGGAGGGGTGATTTGGGTGATGAGGGGATGAGGGGACTAGGGGACTAGGGGACTAGGGCGCGGGGAGGCCTTCGAAGAGGGAACGTGCCGCGAACCTTCAGGGGCCATCCTCGGCTGCAGCGGCCGGCGGCCGCGCCGGCAAGACTACCCAGCTTCTCTAGGCCCGCCTCTCCACCAGCAGTTCGTAGTGCTGGGAGCGCAGGTCGAAGCGCGACAGGACGGCCCTCGCCTTCGGCGGCACAACGCACGCCTCGTAGTCCTCGCCCGCGAACTCGCGCACGCCCTCCAGCGAATCGAAGAGCATGATCGTCACGAACTCCACCTCGCCCGGGAGCTCCCGGCGTAGGAGCTGGATGCCTCGGAACCCCCCGATGTGCCGGTCCTGGATCCCGACGAAGATCTCCTCCTTCAGCATCCTCTCGTACGTCGAGGCGTTCTCCGGCGTCGTCCACCCGTGCCAGATCCGGCTGATCATGGTTCACCCTCCTCTCCATGAGAGCGACCCTTCCCCTCGGCCAAACGCCCATCCTTCGGCGGCGAGGCGGATCGCGAGACGGGAGCCGCGAGCAGGAAGCGGGGAGACGGGAGCGAAGCGTCCATTGAAGGCACATCTATCCACTAGCCTATCGCTCCCCAATTCTGGCTCCTCACAAGAATCTGTGCACGGTTTGGGGCAGTGGTAGCTGCCCTAGACAGTGGTAGAGGTTGAGGGCGAAGGTTTCGGGGGTGCGGAACCCATGGGCGCGGTGGCTGATCTGCTTGGCGTTGTTGTTCATGGCTTCGGTGGCGCCGTTGTCGATGCGCAGGTCGAAGTAAGCCAAGACAGATGCCCTCCTTGTGCCGGCGCACGAGCCAGGCGAAGTCGCGCAAGGGTTTGATGCGGCTGTGGGTGGCCCACCAGAACCACTTCTTGAGGTAGCGAGCGGCCCAGCCTTTCGTCTTGTACGTCCAGAGTTCGCGGAAGAGTTCCTTGAGAAGGTAGGCTTTGTGGATCTTCAGGTTGAGCCGTTCGAGATACCCCAGGCGCTGCTTCTGGTTAGGCGTTAGGTTCCACGGGTTTTTCAGCCAGAGATAGCGGGTGCCGCGCAGCAGGGCGGGTTCTTTGGCCTTGAGTGCCCTCGCCTCCATCTTCCGGACCCGGTCGACGGCCTCCAACAGGTGGCGCACCAGATGGAACTTGTCGAAGACGAGCACCGCTCTGGGGCACAGCTCTTGGATGGCCTTCACGTAAGGGGCCCACATGTCGCAGCAGATGCCTTCGATCTTCGCGCTGCGCTCCGGCCCCCACTCCTCGAAGAAGCGCCGCAGGGTCTCTTCGCTGCGGCCTTCGCCGCTCCAAATCAGCCGCTTCTGGTCGAGGTCGTAGACCTGGGTCATATACACCTGGCCCTTCCTGCGGCTGATCTCATCGATGCCGAGGTGCCGGACCGATGAGATGTCCCGCTGAGCCAGGCCGTACTTCACGGCGCTGCGCACCGCCGAGGCTACCGTGCTCCAACAGACACCGAAGAGACGCGCCACCACCTCCCACGACAGCAGCCGCGCCCACACGGCCAGCACGTGGATCAGTCCAGCGCTCAGGGGACTCTTGCCCTCGGTCCAAGGGATCCGCTCCACCACCACACCGCAGGAGGGACACCGTACCCGGGCAGGGCGGTACGTGAGTCTCACCGAGATGCCCCACAGCGGCACGTGCCGCCACGTTCGCTCGGCGAGACGATCTCGCACAACGGACCTGTGCCCGCACCTGGAACAGGGCACCCGCCGCCCGCGCCGCAAGGCCAGCTCCACCTCCAACTCCGCGGCTATTTCCTTCACTCCCACCACCCGGTGGTCCTTGAGTCCCAGCGTCTTTCGAACGATACTCTCTACGAGCATGAGCGATCCTCCACTTGTGAAGCCCTTGCAAGCCCCATAAGTAGCGGTTATCGCCCATGCTCTTCAACATCTTTCACCCATTTTCACGCACAGATTCTCAAGGGGAGCCCCAATTCTCAACTCCTTCGCGCCGCATTCCGTTTCCCGTCCGCTATCGGGATCCCGCTCCTGGTGATGCGCCCGCCTGCCGCCCGGCCTTTTCGTGCGGCTTGAACACCGCACGAAAGGCCTTCAGCGCAGCCGGATGATAGATCGTCGCGTGATTCTCCTCCGGCATCTTCTCGTAGTGCCAGTGAAGGCCCGGCGGTGCGTTCTTCGAGAGTACGTCAACGAACCGCTGCATCGTTCCGGGGATCATTTCGTCGCGGCTGTTGGCCAGGTAGAGCGTCTTCGACAGCTTGGGCCGTTTGCGCAAGTCGTCCGCCGCGCCGTTTACGAGCCCCTGGTCGTTCCACCACAGGCTCGGATCGAAGGCGATGTAGGTGTCGAACAGATCGGGCTCTTTCAGCAGTGTCTCGACGACGAACAGCCCCGCGAGCGACTCGCCCACGATGGCCGTCTCGTCCGTCGTGCGGTAGCGGGCCTTCACCTGCGGCATCAACTCGCGGCGAATGAACGCGCGGAACGCCGCCGAGCCGCCGACGCGCGGCGCGATCTTCTTGTCCTCCTCGTTCTCGGTGGGTCCGGTCAGGTCGCGGCGGCGCTCGGTGTTCTCGATGCCGACGAGGATAAACGGGCGCATCGTCCCGTTTCCGACCAACACCTGTACGAGCCCCGCCACGTGCAGGAAGTCTTCGCCGATGCCTCCATCGGGCATGTAGAGCACGGGCAGGCGCAGCGACCGTGAGTCAACGTAGCAGGGCGGCAAGTAGACGTTGATGCGCCGCGTCTCGCCCAGGATCTTGGAATCGATCGTGAACGTCTCGCCGATGACCAACGGAGCCGCCTTCCGCTGCGCCCCTTCGGCAACGCCGTGCGTCGATATCACCAACAGCGCCACGAACGAACAAAAGATCATGCGAGAGTGGGTCATGCACGTGACTCCTCGATCAAGCAGGCCGGGCAACACCGGCGATGATGAACCGTGTCTCTATGCCTGCAATCCTGCCATCGGCCACTTCACTAAGATCAACACCCTACATCCCAAATTCCGCGATTGAAATACGGGTGGCTTCGGCCAAGGTTCAGGTTCACGGGGGAACGGCTTTGTCACTTGGACGGGGAGGGCCAGTCCCTCCCCGCCCCACGGGCAAAGCCCGTTGGGACCCCACCCCACCCTTGGGGCTTCCTCGCCCGGCCGGGGCCGGGTTCGGAGGCCACCCAAATCCCTTGGCGGGTGAAGACCGTCTTTCGCGGAAACTACCTTCCATCTGCCTCTCGGAGCCACTCCCATGTCCAATCGCGGGATTTGGGTACATTCTGATCAACCGGTTCGCCGGCGAGAAGCCCCCTGGATCAAGCCGCCCCGTAGAGACCTACAAACCGATCGAGATCTCGACCTTTCCAGGCCGAGAGGACTTCGTCGATAAGCGCTCGGAGCTCGGGTTCATGCATTGTTATTCCCGCGTCGGCGTTGGGCTGACCGGAGCGCGAACAGAGGCGAAGCCGGCTTAAGCGCCTCCGGTTGAGCCGCGCGTGAGGCCCGACCGGGTTAGCTGCCGGGCCTGAGCTTACTCCTGCCTGACGATATCGACCGAGATCTCCACCGCCGGAACCGTTCCCCTGTTCTCAAGCCAGTGCGTGGTGTTCCTGTCCTCGGGCCAGCCCACTCCCGGCCCGTAGTCCGTAGCCACTCCGCCTCGATGGTCGGTGATCGTTCCTTGCAGGATGTAGACGGTGCCGGGTCTGTCCTTATGGTCGTGCATCGGGCCGAAGACGCCTCCGGGCTCGATGGTCACCCTGCGCATCCGGAGTTGGCGCCCCGCCATGCCCTCGATCTCAGGGCCGAGGTCAACCGCCGCAAGCAACTCCACCGTCACGCCCTTCGTCTCAGGCGCTACCCGTTCGTTGCTCATCGTGCTCTCCTCCCCGTACTTTCGGGCCCCCGGTCAGCGGCCGCTTCGCGGCGCGATCACAGGATCGGGTAGCCCCGCTCGCCATAGGGAAAGCCGACGAGCTCCGTGGTCGCGGCGTCGTTCCCCACGAAGTACGCGCGGACCTCGGCGATGCGGGCCTCTCGCATCACGTACCACTCGGAGCCGCGCGTGAAAATGCGCCCCTTCGTCTGCCTCGGCGTCCAGATACAGCTCCATTCGCTGACGACCTCGTCATTCTGAGCGACGATGCGATCAATCGACCAGACCGGGTCGAGAACCGCCTTGTACTTGCGCCAATAGTTCGCCAGCTGCTCGGCGCCCCGAATCGGAGGGAACTTCGGGTCGAGGAAGTAGTGGATCACGTCCTCGGTGAGCGTGCCGAGCAGAACGGTCAAGTCGCCGGAGTTGCAGCCGTCGAAGTACCTTCTCACCACCGCCACATTGCGCCTCTCCACCTCGGTCACGTCACGTCCTCCTCCTGCGGCTCGGTTTCAGACGTCCAACGCCACCGTTCAGCGGACCTGGCAACCAAGTTGGTTGTTGATACAAGGTTGCAACGGTCTGCCCCAGAGGGCACTGCGTGAAGCAGGGCGCGGTCCCGGGCCGCTGCAACGCATGGTTAGGCCACGCCATTAACCCACACCTTTAGCACTCTTAACTGATCATAATCGACCGATACCTGGAAGAAGAGCTCTCCGCCGTCCAACACTGAGACGAGCCGCTCCTGCCAGGAGTCGCCCAAGCGCGGATAGCCATCGGTTGTGAAGGCGTTCACGTAGATGCATCGGTGGCCCTGTGATGTGAAGCCGATATATTGATGTTTATAAGCATCGTACATCTGCGTCATCCGCGAGTTCTTGTACCGTTGATTGGCCTTCAAGTATTCAAGGATAGCCTTTTCTGCTTCTGAAACCTCCACGACGGTGGGTGTCCAAAAGGGAGGGCTAATGCGGGCTGGCAACGCTTCACTTCTATACATGCCAAGGGCTTCTGCCTCACTAAAGATGTGCCCTGACGTAACAACGTCGTATGGAAGCGCAGGAAGCGCGACGGCCAGGACCAGAGCAAGGGCTAAGATGGCGCGAACCCGCATTTCTTCACCTCTTGCCGCGAGGGCCCACATCGGCATCTTGGCCTGGCCTAACGCGTATTATGCGTCTCGCGGCGGCAAGTACGACAGGGTGGTGTCGTATGACACATCTTCATGGGAACCCCCGCTATCCACAAAGCCCTTGTAGCACACACCGATCGGCGCGTCCATGTCTCCGACGGCGCCGTGTGATGCGACATGCCCTTGTCGCAAAGCATGATCAGCCCCTGTCGAGGGGGCCGAGCACGGCGCGGGCGCACACCGCGTGCCTGGCGCGATTGAGATTATCGCGCTCTGGAGAGCGCTCCTACGCGGATAAAGGGGTAAAGAGGTGAAGAAGGGAACCGGTTACCATGCGGTATTGGAGGGCCCTCCCGCCCGCCTGCCCCCCGTGCTTCCTCGCCTCTTCACTCTTCACTCTTGACCCGCCCTTCCTGCATTCTGGCGACGAGGGCCTTGAAGCGCTCGGTTTCCCGTATCGGATCGAGGTCCGAATCGTGTTCGATCCACTCTCCCGCGGTGAAGCCGCCTTGCACGGCGCGCTCGAGGCAGTCGAGCGCTTTGTCGGGCTCGCCTGCCCGGGAGTAGACGCAGGTGAGGTTGTAGAGGACGCCGTCGTCATCGGGGCCCAGCACGAAGGCGCGCTCAGCCCACTCCAGCGCCCTCTCCCTCTGGCCGAGGAGCAGGAGCCCGCCGGCCCCCAGGTAGAGCGGGCGCGCGTCCTCCGGGTTGAGGGCCGAGTGCTTCTCGGCGGCGGCCACCCCCAGGCGGGCCATCTCCAGGGCCTCGCGCTCCCTTCCGAGGCCGTGGTAGAACCCGTGCAGGAGGAGGGGGACGTTGTAGTCGTCGGGGCGGATCCGGACGGCCTCCTCCCAGAGCGCCACGGCCTCCTCGATGCGGCCCTGGGCTACGCGCATCCGGCCGAAGAGGTACTTGGCTTCGAACTGCCGGGGGTCCAGGGCCAGCGCGGTCTTGAACTCCCGCTCCGCCTCGTCGTAGCGCCTGGCGGCGCTGGCGGCGAACCCCCTGGACGCGTGGCACTCGGCCGACTGGGGCGCGAGCTGGAGGGCCTTGAGGCTGGCGGCCTCGACCCGGACCAGGTCCTTCGGGTTGCCGCCGTGGAACATGTGGAGCATGGCGCTCGCGTCGGCGATGCCGGCGTAGGCGAGGGCGTAGTCGGGATCGGCGGCCACGGCCTTCTCGAAGAGCACGATGGCGGCCCTCTGGTTGCGGCTGCTCGCCCGGTAGTAGAGCTGGCGCCCCCGGAGGTACAGGTCGTAGGCCTCGATCTGGCTGGTCTGGGGGCGGGCCATGGCGCGCCGCTCCCGCTCCGTGAGCACGAGGCTCAGGGCAGCCACCACCTTCTCCGTGATGTCGTCCTGGATGGCGAAGACGTCGCTCATGTCCCGGTCGTAGCGTTCGGACCAGAGGTGGAACCCGTCGGCGGCGTTCACGAGCTGGACCGAAATCCGCAGGCGGTCGCCCGCCTTGCGCACGCTCCCCTCCAGGATCGCCTCCGCGTGGAGCTGTTCGGCGACGGCCGCGAGGTCCGCCCCGCCTCCTCGGAACTGGAAGGAGGCCGTGCGCGAGGCCACGCGCAGTTCGGGGATCTTGGTGAGCGCGTGGATCAGCTCCTCCGCCAGGCCCTCGCAGAAGTAGTCCTGGTCCTTGGCCGGGCTCATGTCCGCGAAGGGCAGGACGGCGACGGAGCGCGGTGCGGCCTCCGCGTCCCGGGCGGGCGCGCCGCCCGAGAGCGCCTCGAGGGCGAAGGCGGCGTCCCGTGCCGTCTGGAACCGGTCCTCGGGCCGCTTCTCGAGGAAGCGGCGTACGATGCGCTCCAGCGCGGCGGGAAGGGCCGCGCCGCTTCCCGAAAGCGGGTCCTCCTTCAGGATGGCGGCCATGGTCTCCACCGCGGAGCCGCCGTGGAAGGCCCGGCGGCCCGACAGCATCTCGACGAGCACGACGCCGAGCGAGAAGAGGTCCGAGCGCGCGTCCACGGCCTGGCCGCGCACCTGCTCCGGCGACATGTAGCCCGCGGTGCCCATCACCGTGCCGGGCGAGGTCATCAGCGACCGCGTGGGCGCATCCCCGGTCTCGCCGCCCGGCCCGCTCCTGGCCAGGCCGAAGTCCAGGATCTTGACGGTGCCTTCCCTCGTGAGGAAGAGGTTCTCCGGCTTGACGTCGCGGTGGACGATGCCCCTCTCGTGGGCCGCGGCGAGCCCCCGCGCGACTTGCGCCGCGAGGCCCACGGCCTCCCTGGCGGGCACGGGGCCGGAGGCCATGCGGTCCTTCAGGCTCGCGCCCTCCAGCAGCTCCGTCACCGCGTAGGCCACGGCGCCTTCTCGCCCGTAGTCGTAGATGGCCAGGATGGCGGGGTGGTTCAGCGCCGCCACCGCCTTGGCCTCGCGCTCGAAGCGCGCCAGGCGGTCGGTGTCTTTGGCGAAGGCCTCGGGCAGGACCTTCACCGCCACCTCGCGCTCGAGGCGCGTGTCCCTCGCCCGGTAGACCTCACCCATCCCGCCCGCGCCGAGGGGAGCGATGATCTCGTAGGGGCCGAGGCGCGTGCCGCTGGTGATCGTCATGTCCCGATTCTCCTCTTTCGCGGCGGCGGTGACTGCCGGCTCCGATGGGGATTCATGCCTTGCCGATCGCCTCCACGGCCTCCCGGACGTACCGCATGAGGATGTCCCGGTCGGCGAGATTGAAGTGGTGGACGGGCTCGATGACCAGCGACCTCTCGGAGAAGCGGGGCCCGAGGACGTTGTGCTCGATGTGCCGCGTGAGCAGCGCCTCCGCCGCCGCGGCCACGTTGCTGCCGAAGACGAGCCGCACGTGCGGAATCCTCTCGGCCGCGCCCCGGAACCAGTCCGCCAGAGGGTCTCCCGGAACTTTGAACGGGGCGATCTGGTCCGCGGCGTGGCGCTTGATCACGCTGGGGTCGGCGCCGAGTTTGCCGAAGGCCTCGACGATGTATTCCTGGAGCGTGAGCCAGTCCGCGAGGGAAGTCGTGTCCTTTCCCAGGGTTTTGAGAACGGCCAGGACCTTGGCCGGGTCGTCTACGCTCAGGGCCGAGAAGAGCTGGCCGATGGGGCAGGTCGAGATATCGACGTCGGGACCCAGCGCCACGAGCCCGTCGACCGGGATGCCGGGGCCCTCGTCCGAGCTCGCGAGGCGAAGGCACAGGTCGGAGCCGCACGAGAACCCCACGAGGATCGTGCTCTCAGGCCGGAGGCGCGCGACGACATCCCGCAACAGGGCGCGCAGCAAAATGACGTGATCGTCCACTCCTATCACCGGCCTGGACGACGCCACGGGCTCGAATCCCAGGAGCGTCGGCGCTACGGCTCGCTCGGGGATCCTCGTGAGGATCTGCTCGAACTGCCGCTGGTCCCGGCCCAGCGCGTGGACAAACACGATGAGGGTCGGCGAGTCGGCGGCATTGTCCAGGTAAGTCATCGCCCTGCCGATCAGTCTGGGCGGCCGTTCCGAGAGTTGGCGGACGAGGTCCGTCGTCAGGATGAAGCGTCGTTCGACGAGCGCCACGCGGGACCCTCCAGCGCCGGCCCCGTTCCAGTCGGGTCCATCCCGCCCGCCGAATTGCTGCAGCTCCTCGAGCTCGTTCCGGATGTCCCTGCAGGTCTGGATCCGGCGATCGGCGTCCTTCTCCAGGCACCGCCGGATCAGCCAGGCGAGGTGCTTCGGGATCTTCGGATTGAGCTCCGCCGCGGGCCTCGGATCGTCCCTCAGGATCGCGGTGAGGAGGTCCGAAGAACTGGCGCCCGCGAAGGGGCGTCGGCCCGTGGCCATCTCGTAGAGGACGACGCCGAGCGAGAAGACGTCCGACCGGGCGTCCACGGCCTGCCCGCGAACCTGCTCCGGGGCCATGTACTCCGGTGTGCCCACGACGCCGCCCGCCCGGGTCAGGGGCCCACCCGGCGGCGCCTGCGTGGAGAGGCGGGAGCCCGCCTCACCGACCAGCGGGGCGGGGAGACCTTTGGCAAGGCCGAAATCCACGACCTTCACCAGCCCGCTCTCGCCGACCACGACGTTGGCCGGTTTGAGGTCGCGATGGACCACGCCGCGCCCGTGCGCGGCCGCGACCGCGTCGGCGAGCGGGATCGCGATGTCGAGAAGGCGCGCGAGCGGCAGGCCGTCTTGGGGGATAAGATCCGCCAATGGCCTGCCCTCCAGGAGCTCCATGACCAGGAACCGCACGCCCGCCGCATCCTCCACCGAGAAGATGGTGACGATGTTGGGATGGTTCAGGGAGGCGAGGACCTTGGCTTCTCTCTCGAACCTGGCGAGACGTCCGGCGTTCGAGGCGAACTCGTCCGGAAGGACCTTCACCGCCACCTCGCGCTCCAGGCGCGAGTCCCTCGCCCGGTAGACCTCACCCATCCCGCCCGCGCCGAGGGGAGCGATGATCTCGTAGGGGCCGAGCCTCGTTCCGGCTGCGAGCGTCATGTCAGTCCTTGAGGGCGGCGGGCCAGTTTAGGATGACGACCATGGGGGTGGCGCGCTCCTTGCCGACCGGGGCCAGGATGAGGAACTCCTTGCCGTCCGGCGTGGCGAGGAAGGAGTTGCGGCGCTGTCCCGGCAGGATCGGCGCGGGGAAGAGGGCCTGCGGGACGCCGGCGGAAAAGGTCGCGCCCTCCTCCACGGGGGCGGCCATGATCTTCGAGTCGAGGCTCTGGAAATAGATCGTCTTGCCGTCCGCGCTCCATGCGGGCTGGAGGCCTCCGTCGGCAGAGACCTGCCACTTGCCTCCCGGCCCCGGGAACTGCTGGACGTAGACCTCGAAGCGGCCCGTCTCGTTGGACATGTAGGCGACGTAGCGGCCGTCGGGCGAGAAGACGGGCAGGACCTCGATGAACGGGCCCGCGACGAACGGGAAGGGTTTGCCCTGGCCGCCCATGGGGAGCATCCAGATGTCCCACGACTCCTTCTTCGTGAGGCGGTCGACGGCGAGGAATCTCCCGTCGCGCGACCAGTCGTTGGGGATGAGCGCGTCGCCGCACGACCAGAGCGCCTTGGTCGGCCCCGTCCCCGAGGCGTCCTTCACGTAGAGGCTATCTGCACCCTGCCGGTCCGAGTCGAAAACGATCTGGGTCCCGTCGGGCGACCAGATGGGGTTGGAGTCGTTTCCGGCGTCGAAGGTCAGGCGCGACGTCACGCCCCGCGCGAGATCCCGCACCCAGATGTTGCTCTTGTCGGTCCGCGGGTCCTGAATGGCCACGGCCAGGCGCTTGCCGTCGGGCGAGAGCGCCGTCGTGCCGTACTGCGAGGGAGCGCCGATTTCCGACAGCTCCTTGCCGGTGCGGTCCATCCAGATGAGGCGGTCGTTCGTCGAGGCTCCGGCGCGATAGACGAGGACGCCGTCATCGGACACCGAGAAGTCCGCGAGGCCGTTGGCCTCGGCGCCCATGTTCTCCGCGACGGGAACCGGCTCGCCGGTCACCTTGAGGGACGACGCGTTGAAGGGCTGGGCCACGAGCGTGCCCTCCTTGACGTAGAGCAGGCTCCCGGGCGGGGCGTACTCGGCCAGAGAGTCGGCGTCGAGAAGCTTGACCGGTTTCTGTTTCGCGTCGAGGCTGCCGATCATGACGTGTCCCTGGGCCTTTCCTCCGCCGAACTCGAAGTAGAGGAAGTGGCGCCCGTCGGGGAGGAAGCACGGCCATCCGACGCTCGCGCCCTCCTCCAGCTTGACGGCCTCCTCCGGGACCCCGCCCGATGCGGGCACGCGCCGGATGGGGTCGCTGGACTGGCCGTCGAAGAGGATGACACCGTCCTTGCCCCAGGAGCCGTCGGCGCCCGTGGGCGCGTCGCAGATGGTCTGCGGGGGCGCGCCGGAGATGTCCACCCTCTTGAGTTTGCCCCCGGCGATGAAGCCGATGTGGCGGCTGTCGGGCGCCCAGAAGGGGCGGAAGGTGGCGCCCTCCGTGCCGGGGACTGGCCGCGGCTCGAGCGCGTCCAGGGCGCGGATCCAGATCCGCGATTGTCCGTCCGCGCCGGTGGCGGAGAAGGCCAGATACCTCCCGTCCGGCGAGATCCGCGGGGCCTGGACCACGGACATCCCCGCCGGCAGGACGAACTCGAAGCGGACGGGGCTCCCAGGCTTGGGCGCGCGCAGGACGAAGCCGACGGCGAAGGCCGCGGCGGCGAGCAGGAACACGCCCGCGAGCGCCCAGGCGACCTTCTCGCGCCCCTTGCGGCGGCGCACGACGACGGCCGGTGCCCCGGCCCTCGAGCCGGCCTCGTTGATCCACTCCAGGTGGAGCTTGACGTCCCGCGCCGACTGGAGCCGCTCCTCCGGGTCCTTCTTCAGGCACGTCGCCACCAGACGTTCGAGGCCCGGCGGCGTCATGGGCTGAAGCTCGCTCATGGACGGAGGGTCCTTCTCCAGGATCGACGCCATCACGCTGATCTGGCTCTTCCCTTCGAAGGCCCGCTTCCCCGTCGCCATCTCGTACAGCACCGCGCCGAGCGCGAAAATGTCGCTGCGCGCGTCGGCTTCCCTCCCCTCGATCTGCTCCGGCGACATGTACTGGAAGGTGCCGACCAGCGTCCCCTCCGCCGTCAGCGGCGTGCTCTGCGTCGGCATGGCCGTCAGCGACGAGCC
>JBAWEQ010000118.1:0-18426 GCA_049591295.1 Acidobacteriota bacterium | reverse complement strand
CCTTTCGCGTGGACAAGGCCGCCAGCCAGAGCCGGTTCCAGTCGTGGATCGGCAGCGGCTGGTTCCGGCCCAACGACCTGAAGAAGATGAGCAAGCTGGACCGCGTCCTGGGGCTCTACCTGCCCTTCTTTACCTTCGACGCCCTGGCCCACAGCCTCTGGACGGCCATGGCGGGCTACACCTACAACATCACCGAACGGGTGTCCGTGCAGGAGCAGGGGCGGACCGTCTGGCGGGACCAGCAGGTCCGCAAGGTGCGCTGGGAACCGGCCAGCGGTGAGCGGACCGACCGCTATGACGACGTCCTCGTTCCTGCGGTCCAGCAGGAGCGGCTCGACCTGATCCTCAAGGTCTACCCCTACGACATGAAGGGGCTGGTCCCTTACAGCCCCATGGTCCTGGCCGGATTTGGCATCCTCAACGCGGACATGGCCCTCAAGATGGTCTACCAGATCGCCCGAAACAGCATGCAGGCGGATCAGGAGGAGCGCTGCGGCCGGGACGTGCCGGGTGACACGCACCAGAATCTGGCGGTGCGCATGACCCTCTCGGAGCAGACTTTCAAGCACCTGCTCTGCCCCCTGTGGGTGGGCTCCTTCCAGTACAAGGGCCGGGTCTTCCCCTTCGTGGTTAACGGGCAGACGGGGGCCCTCTACGGCGAGAAGCCCTGGTCCTGGGTGAAGATCGGCTTCGCCTCCGCGGCGGCGGCCCTCGTGCTCCTCCTCGTCTACCTCCTTTTCCTGCGGGGGCACTGATGGTCGTGCGGCCCCTCGATCTGCCCGAAGGGGCCCGTGTCCTGGTTCGGCTGCCCAATTGGATCGGGGACGTGATCCTCTGCACCCCCGCCCTGGCCGCCCTCCGCCGCGCCCGGCCCGACCTGAGGCTGGAGGCCCTGGTCAAACCCAAGGTCCGGGCCGCGGTGGAGGGGCTGCCGGCGCTGGACGCGGTGCGCTTCCTCGACGGGGAGACCCTCGGCGCCACGCTCAGGCAGGCCCGGGAGCTGCGGAGGGAGGGCTTCGCCGCGGCGCTGCTCTTCCCCAAGGGCGCGAGGGAGGCCCTCCTGGCCTTCGCGGCTCGCATCCCCGTCCGCATCGGGCTGGCCACCGACCGGCGCTCGCTCCTCCTGACGCATCCGGTCCCCTTCGGCGAGGAGGAGTGGCACCGCCACCACGCCCTCCAGTTTGCGAGCATCCTCTCGCCGCTGGGCATCTCCCTGCAGGGGGAGGGGCTGGCCTTCCCCATCGGGGAGCGCGAGCGCGCCGAGGCAGGGCGGATCCTCGCGGAGGCGGGTCTGGCCGAGAGCCCGCTAGCCCTCTTCCACGTCTCCGCCAGCAAACACCCGCGCGCTTGGCACGCGGAGCGCTTCGGCGAGGTGGCGAGGGCCCTCTCGGAGAGGACCGGCTGCCGCGTGGCCCTCGTGGGGACGGCGGGGGAGAAGCCGCTCCACGAGCGGGTCCGTTCGCTCTGCCCATCGGCCGTGGACCTGGCGGGAGCCACCAGCCTGCCCGTGCTGGCGGCCGTCATGGAACGGGCGCGCCTGCTGGTCTGCAATGATTCGGGGCCCATGCACCTGGGCGCCGCGGCCGGGACGAAGGTGGTGGCGATCTTCGGCCCCGGCGCCCCCCACAAGACCGCCCCCTACATTTCTCCGGAGCGTCTGCGGGTGGTCACCGCCGCCCTGCCCTGCTCACCCTGCCGCCAGGCCTTCTGGAAGGAATGCAGCCCGTCGCCCGCCGGCAAACCCCCGTGCCTGGAAGGCGTTCACACCGACGCCGTTCTCAAGGCCTGCCTGGATCTGTGGGAGGGGGCGCGGGACGCTGGACGCGAGACGCGAGACGCGAAACGCTAGACGCTAGACGCGAGACGGGAGAAGCTAGACGCGAAAGGCGGGAGGCGAAACGGTGCTGCGCCGGCCGGCCGCTCTCGGGCCCATCCTGTGGACCCCGCATTCTCTTGGTGCCTTGGTGGTGAGTGTTTGCCCTTTCCCTGGTTCCATTTCCTCAAAATCCCAGGGTCTTGCAGCGCCCGGAGCCACAGCAGGCCTTGCCGGGCTCAAGGTAGCAGGGGTGGGGCTCGGGCACCGCCTCTCCGAGGATCTCCGACAGGATCTGGCCGTCGGGCCTGAGGAGCGTGAGGCTCTTGACGGGCGGGAGGCCGGCGGCGGGGGCAGACTGCCGAACGGGCGATTCGGGAGGGGGCATCGAAAGGGCCGCAGCGGGCGTGTTCTGGGCAGCGGAGCCGCCGGTCAGGGCCACGCCGTAGCCGGAGATCCGGATGAACCAGCGGGCGAACTGCTCCTGAACGCGTGGAGGGTACTCCGTCATCCCGAGTTTGGCCTCAACAGTCGGGCGGTCCAGGAATACGGGGCGGCCGGCGCGCAACATGGCGAGCACCTGGTCCACCAGCGGGTCCCCGGCCTGGAGGTAGGCCAGCCGTGAGAGCTGGGGCAGCGAGATGGCCCCGATGCGCAGCTCCGCGGGAAGGGCGCCTCCGCCCTCCTCCGGCGCGGCTCCGAGCCGCTTCAGCGCCCCCTTCGCGATCTCGCTCACCCTCGGGTCCACGGGTTGTCCCTCCGGGGCGGCACGAGTTGCACCGCGTCCACCACCCCCATGATCACCGCATCCACGGGGTTCTCGCCGAGGCCCACGGCGTCCACGGCGCTCTGCCCCTCCAGGCAGACCAGCACGTCGTCGCCCTCCCCGGCGTCCACCATGTCGATGGCCGTGAAGGGCAGGCCGCGCGGCTGCTTCTCCAGATCCAGCGGCTGGACCTGGAGGAACTTCAGCCCCTCGTATTTGGGGAACTTCTGGGTCGCCACCACGGTCCCCACGACCCGCGCCAGCTTCACGGCAGCACCTCGTCGAGCTCGTCCACGATCCCCACCACGCAGGCGTCGCAGGGAACGAAGTCGGGATGGAAGGCGTAGGAGGCTTCGCGTTGGCGGCAGTAGAGGACCACCTCTCCCGCTCCGGCCCCCACGGCATCCAGGGCCCAGAACGGCTTCTCGCGCCCGTTCAGCGGCCTCACCAGCAGGATCCGGTGCCCCTCAAGGCCCGGGTCCTTCACCGTGCTCACCAGATTCCCGGCCACTCTTCCCACGTTCATGAGAAATCCACCACCAAGGCACCAAGACACCAACAGTTAGAGGGCCAGTCGTCGCACGCCGTTCTTAAGGACCGTCGAGTTGAAATTGATCAAGAAGCCGAGCCTTCGCCCTAACAGCTTCAAGTAGGTCAGCACTTGGGCCTCGTGGATGGGCAGCAGTTTCTCTGTCGCCTTCAGCTCGACGATCACCAAGTTCTCCACCAAGAGGTCCAATCGCAGTGCGGATTCCAACCGCAAGCCGTCATAGCAAACTGGCAACGCGACTTGCCGCTCCCAATGAAGGCCTCTCTTGCTCATCTCGTGGCACAGGCACGTCTCGTAAACGCCCTCCAAAAGCCCAGGGCCCAGGGCTCGATGGACGGCGAAAGCGGCATCCACGATCTCTGTCGCGATGCGATCCGTCGTTTCCGGGATAGGTGCCATGGGATGGCCATTCTTCATTCCCTATCCTTGGTGCCTTGGTGTCTTGGTGGTGAATTCTTCCTAATCCAAGTTCACGGTATCCACGACGCCGACGATGGTGGCGTCCACGGGGGCGTCCTTGGTGCGCTCGGTCATGCGGGCGGAAGAGCCGGTGCACATGATCACCAGGTCACCGAAGCCGGCCTGGACCGTGTCCACGGCCACCTCGTAGCCCCCGTCGGCCACCAGCTCGGGGCTCACGGTACCCACGACGAGGAGCTTGAGACCCACGAGCTTCGGGTCCTTGCGCGTGGACACCACCGTGCCCACCACCCGGCCGAGACGCATGGCCTAGTCGTTGGCGCTGGAGTGGCCGATGGGGAGCGCGTCCTCGAGCGACTTGTGGGGCCGCGGGATGACGTGCACGGTCACCAGTTCGCCTACCTTGCGGGCAGCCGCGGCGCCCGCGTCGGTGGCGGCCTTGACCGCAGCCACGTCACCGCGGACGATGGCCGTCACGTAGGCCCCGCCGATCTTCTCCCAGCCGATGAGGGTCACCTTGGCCGCCTTGACCATGGCGTCGGACGCCTCGATCATGGCTACCAAGCCCTTCGTTTCGATCATTCCAAGGGCCTCGCCATACTCAGCCATACCTGCCTCCTCTCAGAAGGTTCGGACCTTCATCTTACTGGATTGGGTGGGAGAGGACAATGGGGAGGAGGGATGATGGGTGATCGATGATCGATGATGGATGTGGGAGCGATCGCCTGATCGCGACCTGGCCGCGTGAGGAATCCTTCCCCAGCCTAATCACTTAATCGCTTAATCGCTCAATCGCTCAATCGCTCAATCACCTCATCACCCATTCCCGCGACTCCGGGCGAACTCTGCCAGGAGATGCACGAGCTCCTCCCGACCCACGGGGAAGCCCTCGCCCCCTCGGGTCACCGGGCAGTGCTCGCAGGCGGGTGAGGGGAGGGGGGCCAGACCGTAGCCCGCCCCGAGGTCCTTGAGGGACGCCACCACGGGCGGCGGAAGCGGATGGCCGCCGCCGAGAAGCTCCGCGTAAAGGAAGATCCGCGCGGTCTGCTCCAGGGTCTCCATGCGGTAGTACGCCGTGCGCAGGTCGGGCCCCACGGTCACGGCCCCGTGGTTGGCCATCAGCACTCCCTGGCTCTCCCGCAAGGCCTCGGCCACCTTGGCGGCCAGTTCCTGGGTGGAGGGCAGCGCGAAGGGGACGAGCGGGACGGGGCCGAGGGAGATGACCATCTCGGAGAGGAAGGGGCGGTCGATGGCGTGACCGGCGCAGGCCAGGGCCGTGGCGAAGGGCGGATGGGCGTGCACGACCGCGCCCACGTCGCTCCTGGCTTCGTAGATCGCCCGGTGCATGGGCCATTCGGTGGAGGGCCTGCCGGAGGACGGACGGCCCGCGGCGTCCAGCTCCACGATCATCTCCTCGCGAAGCTCGCCCTTGGGAAGGCCCGTAGGTGTGGCCAGGAAGCCGCCCGTGCCCAGCCGCACCGACAGATTCCCGTCGGTCCCTGCCACGAAGCCTTTCTCGTGAAGGCGGCGCCCGAAGGCCACGAGTTCCTGCCGGCTCCCAGCGGACCCCATGGGCTCCCTCCCCGACGGTCTAGTGTTGTGTCCCCGTATCGCGTTTACTATGGTCTCTTCCCGGGACACAACGCTTCCCAAGGGGCTCCGCCCCTAGGGAGCCCGCCTGCGGCGGGCTGTTACCCCAAAAGAGCGGGGAGGCTTCCTCCCCGCACCCCTCCGCGTGCTGTATCTCACTTGCTTCCATTAAAACCAATCTCTGGGACAGCACGCTACTTCCCCAGTTCCTTCGCCAGCTGCTGGATCATGGAGTCGTCCGGATACTTGGCCTCGAGCCCCTTGACGATCTCCCGGGCCTTGGCCTTGTCCCCCTTGTCGAAGCCGTACACCACCGCCTCATTGTAGAGCGCCTGCCTCTTGCCGGGGTCCACGGAGAGCGCCTTCTGGAACATGGCCAGGGCTTCGTCCGTTTTGCCCACGTTGCGGTAGCAGACGCCCAGGTCGGTCATCACGTCGGTGTTCTTGGGGTCGAGCTTGACCGCCTGCTCGTACCAGGGGATCGCCTCGTCGAACTTCTTGGCGTCGAAATAGATGTTGCCGAGCAGGACGCGCTTCTCCACGTTCGTGGGATCCTTCGCCAGCTCCTGCTTGATCTGGGCCAGCATGGCCTCGTGCTGCGCCGAATTGAAGCCCTGCTCGCCCTGTCCCTGCCCCTGACCCTGCTGGGCCTGGGCCTCCTGCGGCGCCGCGGCGGGGGGCGTGGAAGCCATCTTCCGGGTGTAATAAGAGTTCGTGGCGATAAAGCCCAGGACGGCGCCCAACACCACGCCGGCCACAAGCATGAGCAGTCCTTCCTTCTTCATGGGAATCGTCTCCTTTGTCGAGCGGATCCCTCGGGGCCGCCCCCTAACCATGCGGGAAAATTCAGAGGCGGTCAAGGGACGGGGGGGGCCCGCCGGCGACGGCCGCGGGGAGTTCGATCTCGTGGGATGCCAGCCGGCCACCGCGTCTCCCGCCCTTCTCATCCTGTCGGTCTTTGAGTTCTCGGAAGGGCGCGACGCCGAATTCACTTCGGCTGGGTCGCGACCACCAGCGGGGGGAGTTCAGCGAAGCGACCGAAGCGAGTGAAGCGCCAAGAGGGGGGCAGAACCCCCCTCTTGGAGAACGAGCGATAGCGAGTGACTTGGTGCGCCCGGCGGGACTCGGTCCCTAGGCGCCGTAGCGTGCTCGCTCGCGTCAGAGTCCGCTCGCTGCGCCGCAACGGCGTCTACGGGCCCCGGGGCGGGTCCCTCGCCTCGCCTCTCGTGCTGCGGACGCTCGCTCTGCGCTCGCGTCCTCGGAAGAGGCTACGGCGTCTCCCGCCCTTCTCGTCCTGTCGCGCTTTCTTCGGGGGTGAGGCAAGATTGGTGCGCCCGACAGGACTCGAACCTGTAACCTCCGGCTCCGTAGGCCGATGCTCTATCCAATTGAGCCACGGGCGCGCCAGGGGATCACTATAGATGAAGGGGGCGCTTCGGCGCAAGGGGTTGGTAGGGGAATGAAAGATGAGGGACAGAAGGGGGGCCGGAGGCCAAATCCGAGAAAGAATCTCTGTCGATATCCGGGTTCCTTGGTGCCCGAAATGCCTTGGTGGCCGTTCTGGTACTCCCGCTTCTCCGACTCCCCGTTCCTTCCATTTCTCTGTGCGTCTGTGTCTCTGTGGTGATCCCCTTTTGCGCCTTCCACCTTTCCCCGTTTGCCAGGGCGGCGTCGCCTGGGGTATTCTTGGCGGCTAGGAGTTCACGATGGCTTCGGAATCCCCTTCGAACCTCTTCGGCGCGGAAGGCGAAGCTTGCCCGAGGATTCTCTCCTTCGCCTCCGCCACCGGGGGCGTGGGAACCACGCTTCTGGCCGCCAACCTGGGCATCCACCTGGCGAAGAAGGGCAAGACCGTCCTGCTGGCGGACCTGGCCCTGACCGAGGCCGGCTGCCATCTGGCCCTCGGCATGCTCAAGCCGGAGCGGCACCTGGGCAGCCTCGTCCTCAGGGAGGCCGCGGAGGTGAGGGACGCCGTGGTGTCCACCTCGGTCAACAACCTCTCCCTGCTCGCCGGCTGCCCCGATCTGCCCGAAGTGGCCAACATGCCCTACCTGACCAAGCAGAAGGTCCTCAGCAGCCTCCCGAACCTCCCGTACGACTACGTCATCGTGGACGCCGGCGCGGGGAGCGGGCTGGACGCCCTGGACTTTTTCCTGGCGGGCCACCTGCCGGTCGTGGTGGTGCAGGCCGCACCCGTGGGCGTGGAGCCCTTCTACCGGTTTCTCCGGGCGGTGCTCCGGCGGCTCCTCATGGAGAGCCTGAACAAGAAGCGGTACCAGGCGCTCTCCTCCTCGATCAACGCCAGTTCGCCGCTGGCGGGCTTCTGGGAGCTGCCCGAGACGCGGGAGGAGG
The DNA here is from genome assembly GCA_049591295.1 of Acidobacteriota bacterium. Taxonomy (GTDB): domain Bacteria; phylum Acidobacteriota; class UBA4820; order UBA4820; family DSQY01; genus DTPS01. The sequence continues at coordinate 10,935 of JBAWEQ010000118.1, read as the reverse complement.
ACCTGGCCGCCGTGGAGCGGGCCATCCGCTCGCGGCGCTTCTCCTTCGCCCAATCGGGCCTCACCTCGGACAAGGACACGCGGCTCGGCGCCCAGCTCGAGAGCCTGCTGCGGCGCTACTTCCTCTGCCCCTTCCGGTTTCTCGGCGGCCTGGAGTGGGACACCCAGGCGGCCCAGGCCCAGCGGAACCTCGAACCCATCGCCAAGGCCTACCCCATGTGCCCCTACAGCCTCTCCGTGGAGAAGCTGGCCAACGCGCTCCTGCGCGAGGAGAAGGAGCCCCGTCCCGAGGAGGGGCACCTGACTCCGCTGCCGCTGAACGAGATGAACGCCTACCAGCTCATCGAGGCCCCCTACAACGCCACGGCCAAGGAGATCCAGTCCGCCTACGCAAAGGTCATGGAGCCCTACCAGGAGACCTCGCCGCTGACCCTCAGCCTGTACACCAAAGAGGAGCGGGCGGCCATCCGCGAAATGATCGACGACGCCTACAAGACCCTCATCACCACGAGCCTCCGCCAGAAGTACGACGAGGAGCTGATCACCTCGGGGCAGATGAGCGCCGAGCAGCGCGTGGCGGAATACCGGGAGCCCGCGGCGGAAGGGGCCCACCCGGCCGCCCCCGCCCCGCAGGGCGGGACGCCCACGGAGGACACGGGCAGCCTGCGGGTCCAGAAGAGCCTGGAGGCGGTCCTCCAGGAGGTGAAGATCTTCGACGGGCCAGGCCTGCGCAAAGTCCGGGAGGCGCAGGGCATCTCGCTCGCGGAGATCGTGGAGGAGACCAACATCCGCGCCTGGTATCTGGAGTCCATCGAGGCCGAGCGGTTCGACGTGCTCCCGGGCCTCATCTACCTGAAGGGCTTCGTGAAGCAGCTCGCCCAGTACCTCCACCTGGACCCCGAGAGGGTTCTGGCGGACTACCTGGAACGCTACCAGGGCTGGAAGCAGCAGCACGCGGGGGATTAGGGGACTAGGGGACTAGGGGAGTAGGTGATTAGGGGACTAGGTGACTAGGGGACTAGGTGACTAGGTGACTAGGGGACTAGGTGACTAGGTGACTAGGAAAGCGAAGTTCTCCCTGCGTCTTGCGTCTATCGTCTCGCCTCTCGCATCTATCGCCTCGCGTCTCGCGTCTCGCGTCTCGCCTCTTGCCTCATGAGCACCGACCGGCCGGGCGACAAGACACCCATCGAATCGCTCTCGCAACTCTCCGCCGCCTTCGAGCCGAAGGAGCCCGTGAGGGGCCGGCTCGGGGTGGAGTGGGAGCAGCTCCCGGTGGACCCCTCCAGCCGCCTCGTGCCCTACGCGGGCGAGCGGGGGGTGGAGTCGCTGCTGGCCGCCCTCTCGCTGCAGCACGAGGCGGTCCGGGAGAACGGCCACGTGACGGCCGTCCGGCTGAGGGGCGGAGGCATGGTGGCCCTGGAGCCGGGGGGCCAGGTGGAGATCGCCTCGCCTCCCGTGGACAGCCTGGAGACGGTCCACCGCTTCCTGGCCAGGGTGCTCAAGGAGGTGGACGGCGAGGCCCGGCGGCGAGGCTTCCGGCTGGTCCCGTGGGGGGCCGCGCCCCACAACGGCCCCGAGGACCTTCCCGACGTGCCCAAGACGCGGTACCTCCTCCTGAGGCGGCACCTCGAGGCCGCGGGCACGAGGGGCCGCCGCATGATGAAGCTCACCGCCGCCACCCAGGTGGCCCTGGATTACCAGGACGAGGCGGACATGGCCGCGAAGGCCCGCGGGGCGCTGGCCGCGCTGCCCTACCTCGTGGCCTTCACCGCCAACGCCCCCGTGGCCGACGGACGGCGGAGCCGGTGGCTGACGCAGCGGCCCTGGATCTGGCGGGGCACCGATCCCCGCCGGTGCGGCGTGCCGGGCTTCCTCTTCTCGGAGCGGCTCGGTTACGCGGAGCTCGTCCGGTACGCCCTGGACCGGCCCGTCCTCTTCCTCATGCGCGACGGGTCTTACGTGCCCGTCGAGGAGCGCACCTTCCGGCGGCTCCTCAAGAGTCCGGGCGGACTCGGGCCCGTGACGCTGGAGGACTGGAGCCTCCACCTCACGACCCTATTCCCCGAGGTCCGTCCGCGAGGATACCTGGAGATCCGCACTCCGGATTCCCTGCCGCTTCCGCTGGCCCTCGCCGTGGCCGCCCTCTTCAAGGGGCTGCTGGCGCTTAAGGGGCCGCTCGCCGAGTGGGACGCGCTCCGGCCGGCCTACACCGCGGCCCTCCTGCGGGGCGCGCTGCTCGGGGCCGCCCGGTACGGCCCCCGGTGGAAGCCGCCCGTGGGCCCGCCCGCCGAGGTGGTCATGCGTAAAATGGTCATGACCGCGGCCGAGGGGCTTGTGGCCCTCGGCGAGAACCCCTGCTGGCTCGCCCCCCTGCGCGAGCTCGTGGAGCGCGGGGCCTGCCCCGCCGACTTCTGGCGGAGGGACGAGGCCGGCGTCTGGCGCGGCCCCGAGGACCCCGACCCGGTGTTTTGAGCGAAACGCGAGACGCCAGACGCTAGACGCGAGACGCGAGACGCGAGACGCGAGATAGACGCGAGACGCTAGACGTTAGACGCGAGACGCTAGGCGCGCACCTCTCTGGGTCATTGCGAGGGCTCCCCCCACACGGCCCCTGACGAAGCAATCCCGTCGCCAACGCTGCCGCGTCATCGCGGGGGCTTCCCCCCACGGGGCCTCTAACGAAGCAATCCCGGGTTGGCAAGACTCCAGGGTCTCCACTCGCGCGGTCTTGCGCCCTGGGGTTGCTTTGGCCTCCGGGCCTCGCGATGAGAGCGGGGGGAAGCGGCCCTCCGGCCTCGCCATGACGGCGACCGCCCCCTTTACAGTCATTCCGGCGACCGAAGGGAGTCCGGAATCCCGTCCTGGCCCGAACCGCAGACCGATCCTGGACGCGCTTTGCTCGCCAGGATGACCGCCCAGAGAAGCCGTACCGGAGAGCGAAAGACCTTCGGCCGCGACAGGTTGTGGCCGCTGCGAAGGCCAACCCCTGCGACCTGCACCCCGCACCCTGCACCCTGCACCCCGCACCCTGCACCCCTGACTCTCCCCGCACCCCGCCTCCGCCCTGCCAACTTGGCATTCCATAGTGCTTCCCCACCAGATGCGGCGAGTTTTCGGCCCGCCCATTTGCCGTTCAACCGCACCGGCGTGTTATACTTCCTCCCATCCACTGGGGAGTGGACCTTACACGGTCTGACAGGAGGGTGATCCATGCGGAAGTCGAACAGGATTCTACGTCTACTCGTCGCGGCGGCGCTGGTGCTCGTGGGGATTTCGGCGCTGGCGGCCGTGTCCGTTCAGTGGCAGGGGATGAAGAGCCTCATGCCCACGCCGGTATTCTGGGGCTCGGAAGCCAGCGTCAACGGCAAGATCTACATCTTCGGCGGGACCGACCGCGACAGCCAGGGCAACCAGGTCATGACCGGCGCGGTCCAGATCTACGATACCGCTACCGACACGTGGAGCACCGGGGCTTCCATGCCCACGGCGCGCTACCTCTCCACGGCGGTGGAGGTGGGCGGAAAGATTTACGTCATGGGTGGACGCACGCTTACCGCGAGCGGCTCCGGTGGTCCGGTTGACGCCAACGAGGTCTACGACCCGGCCACGAACACTTGGACCACCAAGACGAAGATGCCGGCCCCTGTCCGCGGTCACGCCTCCGCAGCTTACAACGGCAAGGTCTACGTCTTCGGTGGCAACACCACGGCCTACCAGACTGCGGTCAGCATTTACGACCCGGGCAGCGATAGCTGGACCACCGGCGTGGCCATGCCGCAGGCGCTGGCCTACGGCGCGGCCGTCACGGTCGGCAGCAAGATCTACTGGATCGGAGGCGATCTCGGCACGGTGAATGTCCCCGCCGACGTCTTCGGTGCGGCGCTGGTCTACGATCCGGTGGCCAACAGTTGGGCCTCCAGCTCGATCCCCATGTACCAAGCCGTAGACTTTGCACACGCTGCGGCGGATCCCGCTTCCGGACGCATCTACATTTTCGGTGGCGAATACTACGACACGACCATCGGGTTCCAGGTGCCGACCGAGGTGTGCCAAGCCCTCGACACCGCCTCCGGTGCCTTCCGCCAGATCAACTACATGCCCAACCCCCTGGCGCGCAGCGAGACCTTCGTCGCCGAGTCGGGTGGCAGCATCTACATCCTGGCCGGCAACCGCTCCTCCTATTTTGCCGATGAACAGCTGGGCATGGTGGAAGTCTACGATCCCGCCACGGACACCTATTACCAGCCCAACGCCGTGGTGCCGAACTACGGCTGGTTCGGCGGCGTGGCCGGAGAGATCGGCGGGAAGATCGTGGCGGCCCACGGCGCCAGCCAGGCGACCGACGGCAAGGTAGACCTCTACGACATCGCCAGCAACACCTGGAGCACTTCCCAGAGCGCGGACCCCACGCCCCAGTACTACTCCGTGGGGGACGTCTACAACGACCAGCTCGTGGTCTCCGGCGGTGTGAACGGCAGCCAGACGCCCACCGGCGCCACGGCCCTCTACGACCCGGCCACGGACACCTGGACGGCCCTGGCCCCCGATCCCACGGCGCGATTCATGGCGGCGGGCTGCGTGCTCGACGGCAAGCTCTACGTCTTCGGCGGCGACACCAACTGGAGCAGCAGCAAGCTGGTGGCGACCCTCGACGTGCTGGACCTGGCCTCCAACACCTGGAGCGCGAAGAAGTCCCTGCCCAAGCCCATGCGCGGAATGGTGGCCCTGCCCTTCGGCGGCAAGATCTACCTCTTCGGCGGCGCCATCGGAGACATCTCCAAGTCCACGGGCTTCAACAACCAGACCCTCGTGTACGACCCGGCGGCCGATTCCTACGACACCTCCAAGGCCCCCATGCCCATGCCCTCCGTTTACGCTGCGGGTGCCGCTTATGGCAACTACCTCTTCGTGGGGGGCGGCTACTATTGGCAGGCCTGGGCCAGCCAGTCGGCCGTGGGCATCGTCAAGGACATCCAGGTCTACGACGCCTCGGCCAACACCTGGACCACCGTGGAGGGCCTCTTCAACCGCCTGAACCACAACATGGTGGCTTCGGACGGCACCCTCTACGTCTTCAACGGTCTCGACCCCGACTATCCGGCGGACCGGCTCAACATCGGCACCATCTCCGGCGTGAGCGCCCCCCTGACGGCGACGGCTTCGGCGGACAAGACCTCGGGGACGGCGCCGCTGACGGTGGCCTTCACGGGGAGCGCCGCGGGTGGCACGACGCCCTACACCTACGACTGGGACTTCGACGACGGCTCGGCGCACGGCACCACGGCCTCGGCCAGCCACACCTTCACCACCGACGGCACCTACTCCGTCCTCTTCACCGTGACCGACTCGGCCAGCGCCACGGCCAGCAAGACCATCACCATCACGGTCTCGGCGCCCGTGACCAACCCACCGGTGATCTCCTCCATGAAGAAGGCGGGCAGCCCCTTTCGGTTCATCGTCATGGGCAGCAATTTCCAGAGCGGCCTCCAGGTCTTCATCGGCGGCGACGCGACGCCCTGGGCCACCGTGACCCAGAAGGGCACCACGAAGCTCGTCATCAAGGGCGGCAAGACCCTGAAAACCAAGGTCCCGAAGGGCACGCCGACGGTCTTCACCTTCAAGAACACCGACGGAGGGAGCGCCGACTACACGTTCTCCTGGTAGGCTGGCGTTTCGCGCACCTCGACGAGGGGGCCTTCGGGCCCCCTCTTTCGTGCGGGGGACAGGGGACAAGGGACAGGGGACATAAGGGGAGAACCACGCCCAGCCCGGCTCGTCGGCACTCCCTCGTCACCTCATCACCTCATCACCTCATCACGATAAGGACAGAGGACAAGGGACAGGGGACATGAGGGGAGAACCACGCGCAGCCCTGCTGGCTGCCATTCCCTCCACCCGGTTTCCTGCCCTGCCGGTCTCTCCACCAGGTCTCTCTCTGCCTCGGCGTCTCCGTGGCTGGTCTACTCCCGCCTCCCGTCTGTGACCCCGATCACACTTGCCCGTCCATTGTGTGGTCCGGCGGTGCCCCTTTCTGTGACACGGCTCACAGAGGGGAAGCCCGCGCGAACGGGCGGGCGCTGATAAGGGCTATCTATTTGATACTTAGGGAGATGCTCCCTCATCCCCGAGGCCAATTCGGGGGCGGCCGGTGCGTGGGAGGGCGGGCGGCCTCCCTCCCGCGGCCTCTCCCCTCTCGCCGCAACTGGCTGGAAGGCAGGGCGTTACCGACGATCCCGGCCCCACTCCTGGGGCAGATCCCGCCGCCCCGCGGCGCGCCTTTCCAGGTCCCATTCGGGATTGACCGGCCCGAATCGGGTGCTATATTACGCTTGTACTTGAAAAGCCCTTGGATGGCGGGGAGGAGGTCGAGCTGGAGTGTTTCGGCACCAACTGCACGGCGGAGGTCCCATGCGCTGCACCTTGACTTCCGGGAGCGCTGTGCTAGACTTCTCCAGCCAGGTGACGCGGTTTCTCACGATCGAAGGGAGCTTTCCGGCAGGCGAGCAGGCGGGTCCGATACCGACGAGCTTCCGGTTCCGGGCCCTTTCGGCGTGCGGAGCGGGCACTTGACGAGGGGGGCCATTTTCGGGTCCAATGTGCACAGATTCTCGCTGGACCAACGGGGCACCAGGCGTTGGGAGGGCGGAACGGTTATGATCGAGCGGAAAAGGAGGTCGTTTGAGTTCGGTGCCAAGCCGCGGGGACACCCTTGCGGGTTTCGAGCGACCGATGGTTCAGCGTTCAGGGTGGGTTGTTTTTTCAGAAAGATAGGAGGTTGAGGATGCATAACAAGTGGACGAAGTGGTTCATGGGCCTGACCGCCGCGGCGGCCATGCTGGTCGGCCTGACGGCCACGGCCGGCGCCCCCGTTTCCGGGGCCGGCTTTCCCAGCTATCCGCCCAAGGTCTGTGCGTGGACGCCGGGGCAGGACACGAACTCCGGAGTGACGGGGCTGAAGGCGAATACGTCCAGCGAGACCTATTGCCCGTCCGCCACCATCACCTACGACCAGGCGCGGACGCAGGTCCTCAAAAACATGGGCAGGACGGTGGGCAACAAGAAGGGTCTGCCGGTGCTGCCCTTCCAGAAGCCCGTCTCCGCCATGGTGAAGAAGGCCATGCAGATGGCCGGCAGGCCCGCCTCCGAGATCGCGCGGGCCGAAAGCCTCTGCAACTCCAACGTCTACTGGCTCGGCGGGCCCACCTACCGCAGCGCCACCAACGGCACGGCCGTGGTGTGGGGCGCGGGCGCCGACCTCTACTTCGCCAGCGCCGCGGACCCCAGCCAGTACGTGACGGCCGGCCTGGGCGACGTGGTCTTCGACATCAAGTTCTACGGCAACACCGTGCTGGTCTTCGGCTATTACTACAGCTACGTCTTTGACGTGACCAATCCGACCAGCCCGACGCTCGTCAACTATCTCCCCTACGTCGGCGAGTACTGGGGCTACAACGACGTCACCCTCACGCCCGACGGCTCCTTTGCCCTCGCGGCCTACAGCCATGGCCCCAGCGCCATCGAAGCCTACGACCTCTCCGTCATCGGCGGGGCTTACATCGGCGACGTGAGCGACGACGTCTCCGGCAACAGTCTCCATTTCATCACGAGCATCATCATCCCCTCCGACGGCAACGGCAACGGCACCATCGCCATCGCGGCCGACTTCGGCAGCGGCTACATCAACTTCTTCGACATCAGCAAGCTCTCCTGCGGAGAGGCGCCCAATCCCATCTACAAGATCTTCTCCCCGACCGTGTTCCCCCTTCCCATCACGGATGCCGCCTACCTGATGTACCAGGCGCCCTACCTGTACTTCTCGTGGCTGCCCAAGTCCTTCTACCACCCGCTGAACACGCCCTGGTTCGTCATCAACATGATGCGCATCGGCGTCCTCCAGATCCCCGACCTGACGAACCCCGCGAACTTCCTGACCATCAAGGGCTACACCAAGACGGGTGACGATATCGTCTCCCTTCAGGCGGCCGGCAACGGCAACGTGGCCATCGGGTCGCTGCAGGACCACGTCTTCCTCGAGGACGCCCAGCTCAACACCATCGAGGGCTTCGGCACCTACGGCCAGTGGGATCCGCTCTTCCAGTGCCCCAGCCTCATGTGGGACATGGGCTGGTCCAGCAGCTACGGCACGGTCGCGACGGATGTCCGCGGCATGCAGTCCTTCGACCCAACCTCCTGGGCCCAGACCGGCCAGGTGCTGACGGGCGGCTACTCGCAGTCGGTCCTGCAGAGCGGCAACTACCTGCTCGTTCCCTCCGGGATCGGCGGCCTGGTCATCCTGGACAACTCCACCGGCACGCCCACCATGGTGGGGCAGCTCCCCATGGACTGCGCCAACGGACCGGATTGGGTCTCCATGGTGGCGGTCACGGACGACGGCAACACGGCCTACGTGGCTAACGGCGTGGACGGCTACATCTTCGTCGTGGACATCACCGACAAGGCGCACCCGACCCTCGTGAACGCGATCCAACCCGAGGACGGTTCCGACTTCACCTACATGGTCCAGTCCGAGGGCGCGCTCTGGATCGCCACGCAGGGCAGCCACCTCGAGGAGTGGGACCTGACCGTCCCGCAGAGCCCGATCTACATGCAGAGCGTGAAGCTCAGCGCCGCGGCGGAAGGCAAGATCCTCCCGCTCAACTTCGCGGCCTGGCCGGCGAGCACCCTGCTGGGCGTCGTCGAGAACGGCTACGTGGACATCGTGGACATCACCGACCCCAATAGCCCCTACAACGCCACCAACGGCGCAGACGTCCCGGCTAACCCGCAGATTCCCGTGGGCAACTCGTACAACTACGCCCTGGCGCAGAACGGTGACTTCCTCTACCTCACCAACTACAGCACGCACCTGCTATACCCCATCCACGTCACGCCGGGACCGAATGCTCTTCCCATCAACATCGCGGCGGTAGCCTTGGGGACGAACGTGACCTTCATCTCCGGCCCCGGCGCCATCGTCACCGAGTACCCCAACACGCTCGCGGTGGAAGGCAGCTACGGGTCGAGTTACGGCGGCTACGGGCTCAATCAGTTCGACGTCACGGGCGCGACGAACGCCATGGCGCCCGTGCTGAGCCCCACCCCGCAGTTCCCCTTCGACCCGACCATCAACGGCTTCTACGACGTCACCCCGGTGGGCAGCGCCTTCGCGTGGGCCGACGACTACGTCGGGATCGGCATGTTCAACGTGAACCCGGACATGGTGTCCCCGACCGTCAACGCCCCCACCGCGGCCACCTTGACTCCTTACAACCGCCTGCAGGGCATCGTGACCCTCTCGACGAGCGCCTTCGACGCGCAGACGGGCGTGCAGAACCTCAGCTTCTACGTGAGTTCCTCGAACGCAGCCAACGGCTGGGAGAGCGGTTACAAGGTCGCCACGGTCGCCTCCACCATCCCGGCGGGCGGCAGCGCGGTGCCCGTGAGCGCCACCTGGAATTCCGCCAAGTTCACCCATGGCAACGGCCCCTGGTACGTCTGGGCGGTCGGCACGGACGGCGGCTGCAACACCACGGAGGCGGTCAGCGCCGGCACGTACACGCTGAACCTGCCGCCCTACGGCCTCTCCTGGACCTCCACGCCCGCGCCGCCGGCCGGTCTCGACCCGTGCGCCAACGGCACTGACTGGATCATCTGCGGCGACATCACCTTCGTGGTGACGGCCACCGATCCGGCCAACGACCCCCTGGGCATCACGCAGTACATCGCCTTCCTCGACGGCGAGCAGTTCGGCCTGCCCAGCAACAACACTCCGCCCGTGGCCTTCACCATCGACACGACCCAGCTCAGCGACGGCCCGCACACCTTCTCCTTCGAGGCCGTCGACGCGGCGGGCCTCACGAAAATGAGCGGGAGCGCCACCTTCATGGTCCACAACACGAAACCCTCGGTCTACGTCGTCCAGCCGGTTTCGGGCGATGTGGTCTCGGGCCCCGCCATCACCCTCTCCGCGCACGTGGTCCCCAGCGCCAGCTCCCCCGGTATCGCCAAGGTCTACTTCTTCCTCGATCCCGCCGATCCCAGCGCCCCGAGCTTCGTGAGCGACCAGATCATCGGTATCGCGACGAGCCAGGATTCCGAGACGGGCAACTGGATCGCCGGCACCCCGTGGGATGCGACCTCGACCCCGTACGGCAACCACATCATCGTGGCAGTGGCCAAGGAAGTGGGCAGCCCCTCGTGCCCCGGCCCCGGCATCAGCCCGCTGGTCTCCTTCCGGCTGATCCAGTACACGCCGCCGACCCTGACCGCGACCGCCACCCCGACCTCCGGCAACATCCCGCTCTCCGTGGCCTTCGCGGCCAATGTGGCCGACGGCGTGGCGCCCTACACCTACGCTTGGGACTTCGGTGACGGCAACACGGCCACCGGCCAGGCGGTGACGCACACCTACGCCACGGCTGGCACATACAACTGGACCGTGACGGTCACCGACGGTCAGGCCAACACGGCCTCGGCCAACGGCTCCATCACGGCCATCAACCCGATCACGCCCCCCTCCATCACGGGCGTGAGCAAGGCCAGCAACCCCTTCCGCCTGAAGGTAACCGGCTCCAACTTCGAGTCCGGCGCGGTGGTGAAGATCAACGGCACCGCCGTGACGACGGTGCCCAAGAGCACCAGCCTTCTGGTGGCCAAGCAGTGCAAGAGCCTGTGCCCCAAGGGCACGGCGGTTCAGGTCACCGTGACCAACCCTGACGGCGGCGTCTCGACCGCCTTCAGCTTCACCCGGTAAGCATCATCTTTCCGGCACTCTCAGGGGGCGGGCTTCGGCCCGCCCCTTTTTTATGGTGTGCCGGGCATGTTCGGAAGCTTGGGGGTGAAAGTCCCCTGCCCAACCTGATGGAGGTGAAGGGCTAGCGAAGCGCAAGGGCGTCACCGCGAGGTGGGGTCTGAAGGAAGCGTGGAGCAAACG
>JBAWEQ010000117.1:0-7585 GCA_049591295.1 Acidobacteriota bacterium | reverse complement strand
GCCCGGACCAGGCCCCCAGCGCCGCGCCAACGGCGCGGCCCAGATCCAGCCGTGGCTCGGAGTCGGCAAGGCGGTCTATTTTGGACAACCATGCATCCCCTCCCGTGCCGCAGGAGACCCATTCGCCTTTGGGCCATTGAAGCGCCGCGCTGACCCCTTTCCCAAATCCCGCATCCGAAATCCCCATGCCCGCTCTGTCCATTGAACCCACCCTCCGCCTGTCCTATGCTGGAGGCATGAGGCGAAGGATCGTAGGCCACGTCTTGTTGGGACTGGCGGCCTTGGCGTGCGTGGCCAGCTACATGGCGTGGGTGGCCCCCACCGTCTACGCACCGCTCGGGCTGGCCCGGTTCAGTGAGGCCGCGGTCCGCGCCAAGGTGCTGGCCACGGCCCAGATCCTGCTCAACAACCCGGGCCGCCTGGATGTCCGCCTCTCCCAGCAGACCGACGACGCAACCCTGAAGCGCATGCAGGACCTCTTCGGCATCCGGGCCGCGGCTTACTGGGCGGCGCGCGAGGTCCCCGTCCACCGGTGGATCTACAGCGTCTATCCGGCGGGCCAGCTGACGACATGGAAGATCTTCAAGGGGGCCAAGCCGCCCCTGGTGGTGGAGGTGGGCAGTTCGGGGCAGGTCCTGGCCATCCGCGCCACGCCCCGAAGGGGGGAGCCCCAGCTCCGCTTCACGCCGGAGGAGGCCCGCGCCAAGGCCGAGGAGGCCCTCCGCTTCGCGGGGGTGGATGTGGGCCAGCTCACGCTCACCTCCAGCAAGGCGGGGGAGGAGGAGGGGCACCAGATCTTCGACTTCGGCTGGAAGCAGCCCATCCGCGGGCTCCCCGGGCTCTTCTACCAGTACTCGGTGACCTTGCGGTCGGGGTACCTGACGAGCCTCGAACGCCGGCCCGTCTTCGTGGAGGAGCAGCCGGAAAATCTCCTCGGCGGGGTCATTGTTCCCCTCCTGGTGGGGGCCAGCTGGTTCTTCTTGGTCCTCGTGCTTCTCTTCCTCTTCTTCCAGAAGCTGCGCCGCGACGAGGTCGACTTCCAGCACGCCCAGAGGGTGGGGCTGCTGGCGGCGGGGCTCACCTTCCTGAGGTTCGCGAGCAATCCGGAGGGGGGAATTCTTCAGACCGTGCTGGTGGCCGCCGTGGTGAGCGTGCTCTCGGCCCTCTTCTTCGGGCTCCTCTGGGGGGTGGCCGAGTCCTTCCTGAGGCAGACCTTTCAAGATCGGCTCCGGCTCATGGACCTGCTCTTCGAAGGTAAGTTGAATGTGCGGGACCTGGGCCGCCAACTGCTGTGGGCGGGGGGCCTCTCGCTCCTGCTCCTGGGACCCATAGCGGCGATCTTCTGGGCGGGAATGACCTGGCGCTCCCTGGGCATCACCCTCGTGCCCGCCCCCTTCCCGCTGACCAACCTCCACTTCCCCGGAGGGTTGGCGGGCAACGCCCTGTTCGGCCCGCTCCCCTCGGCCGTGGTCCTTTCGGCCCTCTTCCTGGGAGTGGTCTATCCCATCTGCCGTCTTCGCTTCGGGGTCTGGGTGGCGGGCGTGCTCTTCTCCCTCCTCTTCGCCCTGGCGGTTCCCTGGTTCTTCCCCGTGGGCCCGTCGGTCCTGGCTTATGGCCTCTCGCTCATGACCGGCGCGCTGACTTTCCTCGTGATGGAGGCCAACGGGGCCCTGGCTGCGGCGGCCGTGCTCGTGGCGCCGAAGGTGGTCGAAAACCTGGCGCTCCTCTTCACGGCCCAGGATTCCTCCATCCGCCTCCAGACGTGGCTCGGGGTCGTGGCCCTGCTCCTGCTCCTGGGGGGGCTCTGCTATACGGCGCTCTTCGGCAGGCCGCTTCAGGGGATCGAGCACTACGAGCCCGCCTATCTGCTGCGGATGAGGGAACGGGAGCGGTTCGCCAGGGAACTGGAGATCGCCAAGGGGATCCAGGAGCGCTTTCTGCCCAAGGAGACGCCGGAAATCCCCGGATTCGCCATGTCGGGCATGTGCTTGCCGGCCATGGAGGTCGGGGGGGACTACTACGACTTCCTTCCGCTTCCCGGCGGGAAATGGCTCCTGCTCCTGGGGGACGTCTCGGGGAAGGGGGTGCGGGCGGGCTTCTACATGACGCTCACCAAGGGGATCCTTCACGCCATCGCCTACAGCGAGGGCAGCCACACGGAGATCCTGCGGAGGCTCAACTGTATCTTCGGGCGCCTGAGTGAGTCGGGCATCTTCCTCACGCTCTGCGCGGTCGTCCTGGACCCCTCCACCCGGGAGCTGGAGCTCATCTCCGCGGGCCACAATCCGCCGCTTCTGGTGAGGGAGGGGAAGGTCGAGGTGCTCACCCCGAGGGGCCTGGTCCTGGGGGTGATGGACGACGACTTCTTCATGAAGAGCCTGCACGACGTCCACCTAAACATGGAGGATGGGGACGTGCTGCTCCTCTATACGGACGGTGTCACGGAAGCCATGGATCGGGAGGGCGAGGAGTTCGGCATGGACCGGCTCACGGCCTCGCTCGAAAACCACGCCATCCGCCGCCCCGAGGAGGTCCTGAAATCCGTCCTCGACGAGGTGGGGCGCTTCCAGCGGGGCGCGCCCCAGACCGACGACCTGACCATGCTGGTCCTGCAGTGCCATGCGTCCTGACCGGCTGAGGGCCCTGCTCGACGCGGTGGCGGCGGGGCGCGTGGCCCCCGACGCCGCGGCGGAGCAGTTGGCCGGCCTCCCGTACGAGGACCTGGGTTTCGCCCGCCTGGATCATCACCGCATGCTGCGCCGCGGCTTTCCGGAGGTGGTCTACGGGGAAGGAAAGCGGCCCCAGGATCTGGCCGCGATCCTCAAGGCCTACGAGGCCAGGGAGATGCCGGCCCTGGTGACGCGCCTGGATGGGACCAAGGCGCGGGCCCTGAGGCGCCGCTTCCCCTCCATGACCTATCACCCCGTGGCCCGCCTGGGCTTCCTGGGTCCGGACCCGGGCGAAGGGGTGGGGCGGGTAGTGGTGATCTCCGGCGGGACGAGCGACGGCCCCGTGGCCGAGGAGGCCTACTGGACGGCGCGCTACCTGGGGGCCCGCGCCGAATACCACCCGGACGTGGGGGTGGCGGGCCTCCACCGGGTCCTCGACCTGCTCCCCGTGCTGAGGGAGGCGCGGGTCGTGGTGGCGGTGGCTGGGATGGAGGGGGCGCTGCCCTCGGTGGCCGCGGGCCTCACGGGCGCCCTCGTCATCGGCGTCCCCACCTCCGTGGGCTACGGCGTTCAGGAGCACGGCAAGACGGCCCTCTTCGCCATGCTCTCCTCGTGCGTTCCGGGCCTCTTGGTCGTGAACGTGGACGGCGGCTTCTCCGCGGGCTACGCCGCCGCCGTCGTCAACAATATGAAGGAGAAAAAGGACCACCACCAAGACACCAAGGCCACCAAGGGGGGCTCTTCACCCGACAAAAGAACGTAGCCGTTCTTGGTGCTCTTGGTGCCTTGGTGGTGAGGTCATCCCCATGGACTCGACGCTGACGCCCTTCCTGCGCGGGAAGATCCGCGTTCACCAGCCGCTCTTGGGCTACCGCTTCAACGTGGATTCGGTCCTCCTCGCGGGCTTCACCTGGGTCCGCGAGGGAGAGCGGGTGTTGGACCTCGGCACGGGCACGGGCATCCTGCTCCTCCTGCTGGCCCACTGGCACCTGCCCTCCTCCCTGACGGGCGTGGAGATCCAGCCCGAGCTGGCGGGGCTCGCCGCCCTCAACCTCGAGGAGAACGGCTGGAGCGACATCGCGAGGGTAATCGAGGGCGACCTGCGCCTGCCCGATGGTCTCGGTGGGGAGCTGTTCGATCTGGCCGTCTGCAACCCCCCCTACTATCAGGCCGGCCGGGGCATGGCGAGCGCCGATCCGGCCCGCGCCACAGCTCGCCAGGACGCCACCGCCTCCCTGGCCGACGTGCTGCGTGCGGGAGCCCGCTGCCTGCGCCCGAAGGGCCGGCTGGTCCTGCTCTGTCCCGCCCCCCGCCTGAGCGAGTGTCTGGCCGAGGCGGCGGGGGCCGGTCTGCACCCGCGCCTTCTGCGGCGGGTCCGCTCCGGCCCGGGTGCTCCGGAACACGTGCTCCTCCTCCAGTTCAGGAGGGAGGCCGGACGCGGCTGCGTCGCCCTGCCCGACCTCCACCTCCGCGACGAGGCGGGACGCTACACGCCGGAGGTCGAAGGGTGGCTGGGCGACCGCCCCCCCGAGTCGCCGCGCTTTCTCTGCGACGCCATGGTCGGAAAGCTGGCGCGGTACCTCCGCCTCTGCGGCCTCGACGCCGCCTACGCGAGGGACGCCGAGGATGAATGGCTGGCGGAGCAGGCCGGAAAAACCGGCCGCGTCTTGCTGACGCGGGACAGGCCCCTCCTGGCCGCCTGCGCCAAGCGAAGCATCGCCGCCTTCGAGCCGCCGGGCGACGAGCCCGCCGCCCAGTTCGCCGCCGTCCTTCAGCGCTTCGGCCTCCCCGGGGCGGGAGCGCGGCCCCGGTGCCTGGACTGCAACGCCCCGGTCCTCGAAGTGAGCCGGGAGGAGGCGCTGGGCAAGGTCCCCCCCTACACCTACCTGACGCACCGGAGGTTCTCGGCCTGCTCCTGTTGTGGCAGAATCACCTGGGAGGGCTCGCACCTGGAGAGGTTCAAAGAAACCGTGATGAGGGAATGAGGAGATGCCGAGATGCCGGGATAAGGAAGAGCGGGCCTTCATGGCTGCCCTTCCTCCTCATCACCTCATCTCCCCATATCCTCATCTCGATGCACAGAGATTCACCTTCGAAGGGAGAGCCCCATGTCCCAAGACCGCGAACGCCTGAAAGAGCTGCTGAAGACCCGCTCCCTGAAGATCGGGGATTTCCTGCTGGCCTCGGGCCGGCGCAGCAAGTACTACTTCGACTCCAAGCTGACCACGCTCACCGCCGAGGGGGCTTTCCTGACGGCCAAGTGCTTCCTGGAGGTGATCCGCCGGGAGGGCATCCGGGCGGAGGCCATCGGAGGCATGACGCTGGGGGCCGACCCCATCGTCTCGGCGGTGGCCGCCTTCAGCCACGCGGATGGCCCGGCCCTGGACGCCTTCATCGTCCGGAAGGAGGCCAAGGGCCACGGCACGATGCAGTGGATCGAGGGACCCGTGAAGCCCGGGCAGAGGGTCATCGTGGTGGACGACGTGGTCACCACGGGCGGCTCCACGATCAAGGCCATCGAGCGTGCCCAGGCGTTCGGCCTGGAGGTGGTCGCGGTGATGGCGCTGCTGGACCGCGAGGAGGGAGGGACGGAAGCCCTGGCGAGCCGGTTCCCCTTCTATCCCGTGACCCGGCGGAGCGAGATCTTCGGGGAATAAGGAGCTCTCCCGCTGTTCCGGGGAGAACGCGTCCGACCGGGAGAGGCCCTCAACGCCGGGCCTTCACGGGCCCGGGTCAGAACCCCATGACCCCCACTTCCTTGCCCCTCGCGGTCAGGCCGAGGGCCTCGGCGGCGCTGCGGCCGCTGCAGGCGATCTCCACCAGGTTGGAAGAGTTGACGAGGGCGAAGAGGGGCTGCTCCTGGCCGTAGCCTCCCGTCACCATGGGGGCCTCCTGGCCGGCGATGAGCACCTTGAAGCGGCGCTTTCCGGACTGCTCGGCGAGGAGGCGCAGGGTTTCCAGCCGGACGTTGGTGATGAGGTTCCCGAAGCGGTCGATGGCGCAGACCTCGCCCTTGGCGAGGCTCTCGCCCACGACGCGGTCCACGGGAACGGGGATCTTCACGTAGTCCTCCACCGGATCTCCGAACCTCGTCAGGTCGATGCCCTTGCTCACCCAGCCGGCGATGGGCGCGAAGACGTCCCGCCCATGGAAGGTCTCGCTCACGGGCCTCCGGAAGTAGTGGTCGGCCGTGATGGCGATCACCCGGGAGACCTCTCCGAACTGATAGGCGAAGGAAAAGAGGCCGTTGTCGGGGCCGACGAAATAGTGGTCGTCGATGACGGCCACGATCGGACGCCTCGGCCCGCCCACGCCGGGGTCCACCACGCAGAGGTGGATGGTCCACGAGGGGTAGTCCTTGTAGGTCTGGTAGAGCGTGAAGGCGCCGCCGAAGATGTCGTGAGGGGCGACGGAGTGGCCCACGTCGATGATGCGGAACTCGGGCTGGATAGACCAGAGGACGGCCTTCATGGCGCCGACCCACGGACTGTCCGCGCCAAAGTCCGTCAGCAGGGTCACGAAGGGGGTATCGCCTACCGGCATGGCCTCCTCCTCGTCCTCAGCGTGCCCGCCGCGCCCGTCCCCACAGGTAGAGACCGTAGAGGAGGAAGACGGCGGCGATGGCGATGTAGCCGGCCTTCATGTACCCGGTTGTATCCGGCGTGTGGATAGCCACCTCCTGGATCGCCCCGAGGGCCGCCGGCGCGCTCATCGGCCCCCCTCCCTCTGGAGTTTGGCCTCTTCCGCGAGGGCCACGCCGATGCGGGTGGCCAGGAAGGCCGCGGCCAGCACGAAGACCGCCAGCATGGAGACGAAGAAGGTCTTCCGCATGGCCGGTTCGAGGGTCACCTTCACGGGGTGGACGATGGAGCCCCACCAGCTGATGGCCTTGTGGACGATGGGCACGTCGAAGAAGGCGATGATGGCCACCACCGCGGCGATGCGCGCCGTGCGAGCGTCGTTCCGGCTGAAGAGCCTGAGCAGGAAGTAGGCGCTGTACATGAGCCACAGCACCAGGGCGGAGGTGAGCCGGGGCTCCCAGACCCACCACTTGCCCCAGGCCGACCGGCCCCAGATGGGGCCCGTCACCAGCACGATGGTGATGAAGATCCAGCCCACCTCGGCCGAGCTATAGGCCAGCGTGTCGTACAGCGGCTCGTCCTTCCAGAGGAAGAGGATGCTGAAGAGGAAGGCTAGGAAGAGCAGCACGTAGCCCGAGATGGCCGAGGGGACGTGGTAGTAGAAGATCTTCTGCACGGCGCCCATCTGGCGCTCGATGGGGGCGTACCCGAAGATCAGCCCGAGGGCGGCTGCGTTGGTCACGAAGGCTAGCGCCCAGAGGGCGACGGTCCAGCGGCGAAGGGTCATGCTTACTCCTCAACGGCGTATTCGAAGAGGAACGTAGAGGCCGTAAGAAAAAGGATATCAAAGAGCAGGACGAGCCGCAACCACTGATTTTGGAGGCTGATGCCCCGGGTGACGGCCTCCTGGGTGAGGGACGCGGCGGCGATCAGCAGCGGCACCAGCACGGGGAACAGCAGGATGGGATAGATCACCTGCCCGCCGTGGGTCTGGGCCACGAGCGCCGCGAAGAGAGTGCCCAGGGCCGCGTACCCCACGGTGACGCCGAACCACGCCAGCGCCAGGGAGGGCAGGGCGCCGGCCACGCGAAAGTCCAGGAAGAGAAAGGCGAAGAGCAGCAGGAGCGCCTCCAGGATGAGGAGAAACACGAGATTCACGAGGAACTTCCCGATGTAGATGGCGCTCCGGTCCGCCGGGCAGAGGAGCAGGGCGAGGAGGGTTCCGGTCTCGGTCTCCTTTCGGAAGGAGGCCCCCATGAAGAGGCTCCCGGCGAAAAGGATGATGAGCCAGAGGAGGCCGCTGCCGGTCTGGCGCATGTCCACCCGCGTCGGATC
>JBAWEQ010000116.1:0-3546 GCA_049591295.1 Acidobacteriota bacterium | reverse complement strand
CGGCTACGAGAAGCCGCCGGGGCAGGACCTGCTCAGCGATTCCCTGGACGGCATGCTCCACAGTCTCGACCCGCACAGCAACTACTACTCGCCCCAGGTTTTCAGGGACCTCATGGAGGACCAGGAGGGCAAGTTCTCGGGGCTCGGCATGCTGGTGGCCAAGCCGAGCGCCACCTCCCCCCTCCTGGTGGTGAACCCCATCCCCGACACCCCGGCCTGGCGGGCGGGCATCCGGGCGGGCGACGTGATCCTCGAGGTGGACGGCCAACCCACCGACAAGATGAGCAGCCGCGAGGCGGTGCGGAAGCTCAAGGGTCCCGACGGCACCCTCGTGACCATCAAGGTGGGCCGGGGGTCGGCGCCGCCCGAGGTGATGACCCTCAAGCGGGCGCCCATCCCCAAGCACACCGTGCCCTACGCCTTCATGCTGAAGGACGGCGAGGGCTACGTGAAGATCAACACCTTCGGCCAGACCACGGCCGACGAGCTGGCGGACAACCTGGACCGCCTGAGCGATGAGGGGATGACCTCCCTCATCCTGGACCTTAGGGACAATCCGGGAGGAGCCCTGAAGGCGGCCGTGGACGTGGCCTCCATGTTCCTCTCGCGGGGCCAGGAGGTGGTGAGCATCCGGGGCCGCTACGCCGGGGTCGTCCGGCGCTACGTGGCCTACAAAGACGGCGCCTACTCCAAGATCCCCATGGTGGTGCTCATCGACCTGGGGTCGGCCAGCGCCTCGGAGATCGTGACCGGCGCCCTTCAGGACCACGACAGGGCCGAGGTGGTGGGCGAACGCTCCTGGGGCAAGGGGCTCGTGCAGACGCTGACCCCGCTGGACAACGACGGCGCGGTGGCCATCACCACGGCGCGGTACTACACGCCGTCCGGGAGGCTGATCCAGCGGGACTACAGCCACTCCTACGACGCCTACTACTTCCCCGACGAGCAGCCCAAAGGGCTGGACGAGCCCGTCGAGCCCAAGCCGGAGGCGCACACCGACAACGGCCGCCCCGTTTACGGTGGCGGCGGCATTGCGCCCGACGTCAAGGTGGAGGCCATGGAGATTCCGGCTCTGGCCCAGCGCCTCGAGAGGCAGAGGGCCTTCCTGGAGTTCGCCGCCAAGGAGGCCGAGCAGGGGCACCTGGACGCGGCGCGGGCCGAGTCTCCCGAGATGCTGGACGCCTTCAAGGCCTACCTCGCCGATCAGAAGATCGCCTACACGCCCGAGGAGTGGAAGGGCAGCGAGGCCTACATCCGCTGCGCCCTGGGCCGCGAGGCCATGACCATGCTCGAGGGCCAGGCGGCCGGCTACAAGGCCATGATCCCCATGGACCTTCAGCTCCAGAAGGCCGAGCAGATCCTTCAGACCATGACCCACCAGCAGAAGGCGGCGTGATGTTCGAGCGATTGACCGATCGCATCCAGGGTGCCATCCGCGGCCTGCGCGGCCAGGGGAAGATCACCGAGGGAAACATCCAGGAGGGGCTCCGGTCCGTCCGCCTCGCGCTCCTGGAGGCGGACGTCCACGTCTCGGTGGTGCGGGACTTCCTGGAGGGCGTGAAGACCAGGGCCCTGGGCGAGGAGGTCCTCCAGAGCCTCTCCCCCGACCAGCACTTCATCAAGATCCTCTACGACGAGCTGCAGCGCGTGCTGGGGGAGGGTTCGGCCCGCCTCAAGTTCCCCGACATGCCGCCGGGCATCCTCATGCTGGTGGGCCTCCAGGGATCCGGGAAAACCACCACCGCAGGCAAGCTCGCGCGGCACTTCCTGGCGGACGGCCATTCCTGCCTGCTCGTCCCGGCCGACGTCTACCGCCCAGCCGCCAGGCAGCAGCTCGAGACGGTGGGGAAGGCCGTGGGGGCCCAGGTCTTCCAGCCGGAGCCGGGGGACGCCCCTGTGGCCATCTGCAAGAAGGCCATCGCCGAAGCGAAGCGCAAGGGCAGCCACAGGGTGATCATCGACACGGCCGGCCGCCTCAACATCGACGAGGTCCTCATGGAGGAGCTGGCCCAGATCGTCCGGGCGGTGACGCCCCACGAGAGCCTCTACGTGGCCGACGCCATGGCGGGCCAGAGCGCCATGGCGACGGTGAAGGCCTTCCATGAGAAGGTGGATCTGACGGGGGTCATCCTCAGCAAGGCCGACGGCGACGCCAGGGGGGGAGCCATCCTCTCGGTCAAGGCGGTCACGGGGCTCCCCGTGAAGTTCGTCGGCGTGGGCGAGAAGTACGACGCCCTGGAGGCCTTCTACCCGGACCGCATGGCCTCGCGCATCCTGGGCATGGGCGACGTGCTGAGCCTCATCGAGAAGGCCCAGTCCACCGTGGACGCCCAGGAGGCGGAGGATATGGCCCGCCGCCTCAAGAAGGCCGAGTTCACGCTGGAGGATTTCCGATCCCAGCTCAGGCAGATGCGGAAGATGGGCCCCCTCGAACAGGTGCTCGGCATGATCCCCGGCCTGGGCGCCATGCGCGGCGTGGACCCCTCGCAGATCGACGAGCGGCGCCTCAAGCGGGTGGAGGCCATCCTCGACAGCATGACCGCCTACGAGCGGGAGCACCACCAGGTGATCAACGGAAGCCGGCGAAAGCGCATCGCGCTGGGGGCGGGGGTCGCCGTGTCCGAGGTCAACCAGGTCCTCAAGCAGTACCTGACCATGCGCAAGATGATGCTCCAGTTCAGGAAGACCGGGCTGAAGGGCATGCGCCGCATGCTCGGTGGAGTCGGGCGCTAGGGGAGTGCCCGCCACGACTGGTCCCTGAATCATCGGCGGCGTTGACAGCCCTATGCCGGGGTGCTACCATTGGCACACCTGCATCATAGGCTTCTCTGGGGAGAAGGGGAGGCATGACGAAGAAACGGGTTCTCATCGTCGATTACGAGCCGAAGCTTCTGGACCGCCTGCAGTCGCAGCTGCCGGCGGACCAGTTCGAGGTAGCCACCGCGCAGGACGGCTTCGCCGCCCTCGAGGTCTTCGACAGCTTCCATCCGGACCTGGTCTTCCTGCGGACCATGCTGCCCAAGAAGCACGGTTTCCAAGTCTGCCAGGAGATGGTCGAGCGCTCCGGTTCCCGCCGTGTCCCCATCGTCATGCACTGCAGCATCTACAAGAGCAGGAAGTACCGCAACGACGCCATGAAGATCTACGGCGCCGCCGAGTATCTGGAGGACCCCATCTCGCCGGAGACCCTCCAGGGCGTGCTGCGGGAGCTGCTCGACAAGAAGCCCGCGGCCCCCGTGCCCGCCGCCAAGGCATCCGGCCTGTCCGATCTGGTCATGCCGAGCTCTCCCAAGGCCGCCAAGCCGAAGGGTGGGGCTGGCTTCGACGTGGACAAGACCCTCGAGGACACGCTCTCGGGCATCAACCTGGGCCTGAAGAAGACCAGAAAGCCGTCGGTGGAAGAGACGGTTCCCATCGGCGACCTTCCCTCCCCCAAGCCTCCGGCTCCGCCTCCGCCCGCCGCCCCGCCTCCCGAGGCTCCGCAGGCGGTCGAACAGGGGGTCACGTCGGAGGAGCTCTTCGGGGAGGTGATCCACGATGTAATCG
>JBAWEQ010000115.1:0-22188 GCA_049591295.1 Acidobacteriota bacterium | reverse complement strand
GCCGTGCTCCGGCCGCAGGCCCTCCGCCGCCCTTTGGGCGCCAGCGCCAGCCTCGTCTGGTGCGAGCCGTCCCCCCACCCACCACGGGTGCGCCGGCGGCGACGGTCCGGCCTGGCCCGGAAGTCCTGCTTCGAAGAGCGGCGCCTGTCCAGGCGTTCTTCAGACGGCTGCTGGCCTTCGGCGCTGCATGGCTTCGCGCCTCAGGCCGCATCCGTAGCTTCGAACCCTCCTGCTTCGTCGGGTTTCGGCGCCCGCATCCTCAGCGACCATTCAGTACGCTTGCGGTGTGGCCGCCTCACCTTTCTCGCATGAGGCCCATCGGCGCCGGGACGCGCCTTCCTCCGCTTCGCTCCGGAAGGCAAACCGCACAAGCGCGAGCCGAAATTGGTTTGGACAGGCATGATGCACGGTTTCCGAATGGCCCGCTGGTCCGATTCTGGGCGCGGTAGTAGAATCGTCTCTTCGGAGTGGGGAGCTCTGCACAACTCGAGGAGGAAGCGATGAATAGACCCGCGGTGGGGCTGGCGCTGGCGCTGGCTGGAAGTCTGTTCGCCCTGGGCGCGCTGGCCCAGGAAGTTCCCGGAAAGGTCCTCAGACAGTTCCCGCTTGACCTCAAGACTCCCACCGGCCTGACCTGGGATGGAAGCCGTCTGTGGGTGGCCGATTTCGACTCGGCCAAGCTCTACCGGCTGAATCCGTCAGACGGCAAGGTCGTGGAGAGCGTGGATGCCCCAGGCTATTCGCCCATGGGCCTCGCTTGGGATGGCTCCAAGCTCTGGTGCCTGGACCTCTCCGACAAGACCGCTTACGCCCTGAATCCCACGACGCGCGTCACGCTTCGCGCCCTCCCCCTGGACACCGATACGGCTGAAGGGATCGCGTGGGACGGTGATGCCCTCTGGACGGTGGACGCCAGGGCGGGGGTGATCAACCGGCTGGACGACGAAGACGGGACGACCTTCAAGAGCTTCACCTGTCCCACGGGCGGCGGGTCCCGTCGAACCGATGAGATCGGCATAGCCTTCGATGGCGCGCATCTCTGGGTGAGCGACCGGATCACCGACACCATCTACCAGGTCGATCCCGCCAGCGGCACCGTGCTGGACGACTTTCCCTCTCCCGGTCCCTATCCCACGGGCCTGGCCTGGGACGGCCACCATCTCTGGTGCGCGGACTACGAAACGCGGACTCTCTACGAGCTCCAGGTCGCCAGCTCAGCCCCCTACGTGACGCGCGATCCCAAGCGCGAGGAGATGGTCTACACCGAGGCCTGGCGAAACTTTGGGCCGGGGGTCGTCAAGAGCCTGGAGGTCTATATCGCCGTTCCGCAGGACCTACCCAACCAGAAACTGCTCGAACCCCCTCGGTTCGAGCCGAGCCCTGCGGATTTCGTGACGGACCAGTGGGGGCAGAAGTGCGCCCACTTCGTCTTCCATGACGTGAAGCCCGACCAGGAGGTCACCGCCGTCATGCGGGTGGAAGCCGAACTCTACCGGGTTCGATGGTTCGTCGATCCTCAGAAGGTGGGCAAGCTGGAGGAGATCCCGGAGGCGATCCGAAAAGTCTACACGCAGGACAGCAGCAAGCTCGTGATGACTGACCCGGTGATCGAAAGGGCCGTGAAGGAGGCCCTCGGCGGGGAGCACAACCCCTACTGGATGGCACGCAAGATCAACAAGTACATCCAGGACCACATGCACTACGAGCTGACTGGGGGATGGAACGTGGCGCCCACGGTCCTGGCGCGCGGCTCAGGCTCCTGCTCCGAGTATACCTTCGTCATGCTGGCCATGTGCCACGCGGCGGGCCTGCCGGCGCGCTATGCGGGCTCCGTGGTGATCCGGGGCGACGACGCCTCCAGGGACGACGTGTTCCACCGGTGGGTGGAGGTGTACCTGCCCAATTACGGATGGTTCCCCGTGGACCCCTCGGGTGGAGACTCGCCGGTGCCCGCGGAGCAGGCGGACTATTTCGGGGGCCTGGCCAACCGCTTCCTCATCACGACGCTGGGGGCGGGCGGTAGCAAGACGCTGGGGTGGGACTACGACAGCAACGCCTCCTGGACCGCCGTGGGCAGAGTGAAGCTCATGCAGAGGAAGGCGGGCGAGTGGAGCCCCATGGGAAAACGCTTCGAGCCCGCCCTCGTGGGCGAGCCCGGCGGGCTCACCTGCAATCCCAAAGGGTGAAACGAGCCGCCGGATGGTGGGAGGCCGGCCATGGAACGGCTTCCCGTGGGCCCGGCGGATCCCCGAACCGGAACGGCCGCCCGTGCGGGCGGCCGTTTGCATTTCCTGAGAGGCCCGAGACGGCCTCAGTGATTGCCGTCGGAGTTGGAACCGGCCACCATCAAGCCCAGCTTCTCGGCCAGCAGTTCGCCGAGGTTCAGCCCTGGGGGCGGCGTCTCCTTCATCTTCATCGGGCGCTCCTCCGAGCGCCTGGCCGCCCTCGGTGCCGGCCGCTCGCGCCTAGTCGCGTCTTCCACCCTGGGCTCGCGCGGCGCCGAGGCCTCTAGCGTGCCTGGAGGCAGGTCTTCCGCTTTGAGGGGTGGCGGCGCGTCCTTGCCGAGCCGCGATCGCACCGAACGGACCTTTTCCTGGAGCTCGGTGGCCGTCTCCTTGACCTTCTCCATGCGGCCACGCTTCTCCTCGGCCCACCTCGTCATGCGCTCGGACAGACCGGGCTCGGTGGCCGAGGCAATCCTGGTGTCCAGATCCGTAATCTCCACCGCAAGGCGCTCCTGATAGAACTGGTTCTTGAGGAGAGTTATCTCCCAGCGCTGGAGGTGCTCGCGCATGCGCTCGACCCAGTCGTCGTGCTGACGCCGGCGCTGCTGGCGGCCCTCTTCGATGCGTTCGGAGCACCGCTTCCAAGCGTTTCTGAGGGTTTCGCGGATCTTTTCGGTTTTGGGAGGGGGCATGGGTGAGCCCTTCAACTCCGATTGGAAGTCCCTAATCTGCCCCTGGACACCGTGCGGCTCCTCGCTCTCGGATGCGGCGAGCAGGGCGGCGGCACGCTCCTCCAGCTCGCCGAACAACTTCTGACGGAATTCACCGCGGTGCTTCCGGATGGCCTCCCGGACCTCAAGCCAGCGAATCCAGCACGACTCGCGATCCTCTTTCAGCAGCCGGGCCGCGAGGAGGGGATCGGCGCCTGAGGGATGGGGTGAGCCCGAATCACCCTCGGTCTTCTCATCCTCGGCGGAAACCTCTTCGGCTGCGGCGGAGGACACGGACAGGGGATCCTGGTTCTTCATGAGCGCCAGGGCCTGATTCAGGGCGGACTGGGCCCGCTCCAACTCCTCAAGCGTGGAGGCCTGGTCGTTGAGGGTCACCGCCTCTTCGGTGAGGGTCTCGATGGCGGCGCGCTTGAGCTGGGACTCCTCTCGGAGCTTGGCTCTCTCGCCATCCTGACGGGAGCGCGTCTGCTTGCAGAGGTCGTGGAAGTCCTTCCAGAGCTGTTCCCGCTCCTCCGGTTCGAGGGGCTTGAAGGACTTGAACTGGGAGGTGATCTCCCTGGCCTGCGCCCAGAAGTCGACGTACTGAGCGGCTGAATCGCCCTCGACGAACCCCCTGAGCTTGATGATCTCCGTCCGGATGACCTCGGCATTCGCCCTGGCGAGCTGAAGCCAGCGTTCCCGGTCTAACTCTCCGCTCATGATGTCCTCCCAGCGCTCTGCCGACAGGTTCTCGGCGGCCGAGGAACCCGTGCGAGGCATTCTACCAGAAAATGGTCTTAGCGTCAGTCGGGGGATCACCTGGTCGGAGGTGTGGGTCAGGTGACCAAGGCGCGGAGTGGGGGGAGAGAAGGTGCCGAACGGCGCGGTCATACTCGCCGGAAGCGCGGCGGGTTTCGATTGCAGACGGGCCGGGGCCCGGACGAACCGGGCCCCGGTATGGACGACGAGAGGAGCGATGGGGCTCAGTCGTCCCCTCCGCCGCTTCCGCCGCTTCCGCCGTGCGGACCTTCGGAGGAATCGGGTGAGTTGGTATGGCAGGCGCTGCACTTCTGGCCGATGGGCCCCGAACTACCCTGGTAGTTGATGGGCTGCCAGTTGTCCGCGGCCCTCATGGAGGGGTACCAGGCGTGCGGGCTGTTGTGGCAGGCCGAGCAGGCGACGCCGTGGTGTCCCACGCTGTTGCGGTAGAGCACCGATCCCGTGTTCATGTTGGAGCCGTCGTGGCAGTTCCCGCAGTTGGGCTCGTCGAGCCAAGGCCTGCGTCCCTGCTGAATGGTCGCCGCCACGTTGGCCAGGGTGCCGTGGCAGTGCTGGCAGTTAGGATCGGTGGGGCTGTTGGGGCCCATCTCCTCGATCGCGCTCCTGTTGCACTGGGTCTTGGCGCCCGGATGGCAGTCGTAGCAGGCCGGCTGGTTGGCCTGGGGGAGGGAACTGTGCTTGAGGTGCATGGCGA
Source organism: Acidobacteriota bacterium (assembly GCA_049591295.1). Taxonomy (GTDB): domain Bacteria; phylum Acidobacteriota; class UBA4820; order UBA4820; family DSQY01; genus DTPS01. Next base: position 17,779 of record JBAWEQ010000115.1, on the reverse strand, counting down.
GCGAGAGGGAGGGAACGCCGTAGGTCCCTGGCATGCCGAGCGCATTATCGCTGTGGCAGCTCGAGCAGAGCACCGGCTGGTGGTCGTAGAGGTTGGTCCCGTAGGTGGCGTCGTGGAGCATCAGGATGTTGCCCTCGGGCGTTCCGCTGGAGAATCCGCCCGTCCCCACCCCTCCGTCGGCGTGGCACTTCTGGCAGTTCATCTCATCGGAGATGGGGGCCGTGGCCTGAATCTGCGAGAGAATCTTTCCCGTTGAGGACGATTTCACCGTGATCACGGCGGTCTGGTAGGGGTTCCAGGTCATATTGTCGTTATAGGGAAGCAGCGGAATGCCGGTGGCTTCGTAGTGGGGGAAGGGGCTGGTGTTGAAAACCATGTTGCCCGAGAGGCCGTTGCCCGTGAGCCCCTTGCCCTGAGGAAGGGCGACTCCGAAGAGGGCCTGCGCGTAGGTCCAGAAGTCGGTCTTCCCGACCGTGGTGGTGTTCTGCGGAAAGTTGTAGGAGACGGTGATGCCCGAGGTGACGAGCCGGGGTTCGTCTCCGCGCTTGATGACCTGGACCATGAGGTTGTTATAGGGAGGAAGAATCGCCATCTGGGCGAAGCGGGGACTGATGCAGTGCATGCCTAGGTCGTTCCAGGCCAGCACGGTATAGCTGCTCGATGTTCCGCTTCGTCTGTCGGAGTAGACGGCCAAGCTGGTCGCCAGGCCGAGGAGCAACAAAACCGCTGCCCCGGCGGCCAGGAGGCGCCGCCGGTCCATTCGGGGCTTGAACATATCGGACTCCTTGTCCCAAAGTCTCGTCTGTACTGGGTAACGACTGCGGGGCGGGTCCTGGAGGCAGTCCTCCTTTCCGGTAACCGGGCCCCCGAGTCCGGCTCAACCAACCGTTCTCAGATCGTCGCGGTACAGGTCCACTTCGGGGCGGGTCCTATGGCAAGCCTCCTTTCCCGGTAACCGGGCCCCCGAGATATTGCAAGATGCAATACCCGGCAAAAGGTAACAGACTGATGCCGGCTGGTCGCCGCGCCGAGTCCCGGCGCCATGGGGTTTCGAGATCGAGAAAAAGGGCCCGGCGTTTCCGCCGGGCCCTCCGTCATCGGGGCCGGAAAGACCCAGGAACAGGAGGCCCGCCGGAACTGAAAGGCCACCCTCGATCGATCCCTAGTTTCCCCGATCCAAAATGCCCAATGTCGTCCCTACTCGCCTACTCGACCTTCACGATGGCGTCCGTGTCGATCTGGGCGCGCTGGAGGCTTCCGGAAAAGTCTACGTAGACGGCCTTCCACTCGGAGAAGAGGTCCAGGGCCTCCTTGCCGCCTTCTCGATGGCCGTTACCGGTCTGCTTCACGCCGCCAAAGGGCAGGTGATTCTCGGCGCCGATGGTGGGGGCGTTGACGTAGAAAAGGCCGGTGTGTACGTCGCGCATGGCCGCGAAGGCCTTGTCCACGTCCTGAGTGTAGATGGAGCCCGAGAGACCGTAGGCGCAGTCGTTCTGAAGCGCGATGCCCTCCTCGAAGGTCTTGAAGGGCACGACCGAGAGGACCGGACCAAAGATCTCTTCCTTGAAGATGCGCATGGACGGCTTCACATCGGCGAAGATGGTCGGCTCCAGGAAGAAGCCCTTGCCGTAAGACTTGCCGGCGAGCCGCTTCCCGCCGCAGAGGAGCTTGGCGCCCTCCTTCTTTCCGATGGCAATGTACTCCAGGTCGGTCTTGAGCTGGCTCTCGTCCACCGCCGGGCCCATCTCCACGCTCTCGTCCAGGCCGTTGCCGATCTTGAGGGCCTTGGCGCGCTTGACCAGCGCATCGAGGAACTTCTTGTAGATCCCCTTCTGAACCAGGCAGCGGCTCGTGGCCGTGCAGCGTTGTCCGGTGGTGCCGAAGGCGCCCCAGAGCACCCCGTCCACGGCTAGGTCCAGGTTGGCGTCGTCCATGACGATGACGGCGTTTTTCCCGCCCATCTCCAGGCCCACGCGCTTGAAGTCCTTGGCGCAGGCGAGATTGATCTGGCGTCCCACGTCGGTGGAGCCCGTGAATGAGACGAGGGCCACGTCGGGGTGCTCGCAGAGGGGGTTGCCCACCCTGCGCCCGGAGCCGGTCACGTAGTTGACCACGCCCTTGGGAAAGCCCACCTCCTCGGCGCCCCTGACGAGGTTCCAGACGGTCAGCGGCGTGAGGGTGGCGGGCTTGATCACAACCGTATTGCCACACACCAGCGCCGGCATCATCTTCCACGTCGGGATGGCCATGGGGAAATTCCAGGGCGTGATGAGGGCGCAGACGCCGATGGGCTGCCGGACCGCCATGGCGAACTTGTTGGGAAGCTCGCTCGGCGTGGTCTCGCCGTACATGCGGCGCCCCTCGCCCGCCATGAAGAGGGCCATGTCGATGCCCTCCTGCACGTCGCCGCGGGTCTCGGTGAGGATCTTGCCCATTTCCCGGGTGGCGTCGTGGGCCAACCGCTCCTTGTTCTCCATGAGCCAGAGTCCGAGTTTCATGACCAGTTGGGCGCGCTTGGGCGCGGGCACCAGCCGCCACCGTTGGAAGGCCGCTTTGGCGGCCGCCACGGCGGCGTTTACATCGCGTTGGTCGCTGTCCTGAAAGTGCCCGACGACATCGTCGGTATCGGCGGGGTTGACGTTGGCGAAGGTCTTCCGGGTGGCCGAGGCCACCCACTCCCCGTTGATGTAATTCTTATAGATCGTCGGTTTCTTGGCCATTCCATGCCTCCTCTTGGGGTTGAAGGGCGCTTGCGCGCGGGAAGGAAAGTGTAGCAACCCGCGCCTCGGGAGTCAAAGCGCTCCAGTATCAATTGATGCATTCAGTGGCGCGGGGAGAGCCCATGGATGGGCTGGGCGGTGTATCAGGCGTTTTCCAGAAGACGAAAGACCTCCTCCACGACCTCGTCCATCGCTTCCCCGGCCGGAAGCCTCCACGACCTCTGGCAGAGCTGGGAGAGGGGGGTGGTCTCTGGGTTGACCTCCCAAAGTGCGGCGCCGCAGGACTGGGCCACCCTCGCCAGGCTCGCGGCGGGCTCCACCACCGCCGAGGTTCCCACGACCAGGAAAAGGGCGCAGTCCTGGGCGGCGCCCACGGCCTTCGCCAGGACCTTCTCAGGAAGAAATTCGCCGAACCAGACGACGCATGGGCGCAACAGGGCGCCGCACAATCCGCAGCGGGGAGGCAGAATGGGAAGGGGTACGGTCCGGTCCTCGGCCTCCCCGCCGCAGTCGGTGCAGCGAAGGCGCCAGAGGCTTCCGTGAAGCTCCAGTACTTCCTGGCTCCCCGCGGCCTGGTGCAGGCCGTCCACGTTCTGGGTGATGAGGCTGAGCCGGGGGCCGAGGCGCCGGCCGAGCCCCGCCAGCGCCCGATGGGCGGCATTGGGTTCGGCTCGCGCGGCCTGGTGCCGACGCGCCTCGTAGAAGCGCCACACCTTCAGGGGATCCTTCGCGAAACCCTGGGGGGTGGCCACGGCCTGCACGGGCTCGTTTTCCCAGAGGCCGCCCGTTCCCCGAAACGTCCCCAACCCGCTCTCGGCGGAGATCCCGGCGCCGGTCAGGACGGTTACCCTTCCCCCCTCAAGGCCTGCCACGCCACACCTCCCGGATGCGCAGAGCGCTGATGGGTCCCTCCCGGAGGACCACCGGTTCCTCGCCGGTGACCGCGACCACCGTCGAGGGCAGACCTCCCGGCGCCCTCCCACCGTCCAGCACGAGGAGCGGTGCCCCCGGAAAGGCGCGAGCCACCGCCTCCGCATCGAGACAGGGCGGCTCTCCGCTCAGGTTGGCGCTGGTCACCGCCAGGGGCGCCTCGGCCAGGGCGAGCAACCGCAGGGCCACGGGATGGTCGGGGACCCTCACGGCCAGCGTGGTGCCTCCGGGGGCGAACCAGGGCGGGCACCTGGGCGGCCGTGGGAGCACGAGGGTGAGCGGGCCGGGCCAGAAGGCGAGGGCCAACCGCTCGGCCCCCGGGGAAAAGGAAAAGCCCCAGGCTCGGGCCCGGGCCAGGCTGTCCATCTGGAGGGGGAGAAGCTTCTCCTGCGGCCTGCCCTTGAGTTCGAAGATCTGGTCCGCACCCGCGGGGTCGGTCAAACAGGCGGCTAGGCCATAGACCGTTTCCGTGGGAAGGGCCAGCACGCCGCCCGCCTTCAGGTGCCTCCAGGCCTCCTCGATCCAGCCCTCGCCCTGGGTCCCTATGGTCCGCACGGCCCACCTCTAAAGAACGGACTCCCCGCCGTTGAGTGGGTTTCCCCCGGGCTCGTTCTCCCCGCCATCGCATGGCTATCCAAAAGAATTTCAGCTCGCACAAGTGCGATTTGCCTTCCGGAGCAAAGCGAAGGAAGGCGTGTCCCGGCGCCGATGGGCCTCATGCGAGGAAGGTGAGGCGGCCGTACCGCAAGCGTACTCCCTGTATGCTGAGGATGCGGACGCCGAAAGCTGACGAAGCAGGAGGTCCGTCGCCGCCGGCGCACCCGTGGAGGGTGGGGGGACGGTTTGCACCAGACGAGGCTGGGGCTGGCGCCCGAAGGGCGGCTGAGGAACTGAGGCCGGAGCGCGGCCACGCTTGCGCGGACGCGCCCGGACCAAGCCCCCAGCGCCGCGCCAAAGGCGCGGCCGAGACCCAGCCGTGGTTCGGAGCCGGTAAAGCGGCCTATTTTGGACAGGCGTGCCGCCATCGCTTCGGCTCCTCTTATCCCCTGAATCGATGAGGCGTCACCGATTCTCAGCGCTTCGGTGCTTGGCCAGGATCTCCTCCCGCTTGGCCTCGCGGGACTTCTTGATGGCGGCGCGGAGCTCCGGTCTGGAAAGGGAGAGGATCTGTGCCGCCAAGTGGGCGGCGTTGGCCGAACCGTTGATGGCTACCGTGGCCACGGGCATTCCAGGGGGCATCATGACCGTGGAGAGCAGGGCGTCTTGCCCGTTCAAGGGCCCGGAGGCCACGGGGATGCCGATCACCGGTAGCGTGGTATGGGCCGCCGCTACTCCCGCCAGGTGGGCCGCCATGCCCGCGGCGGCGATGATGACTTCGATGCCCTGCTGCTCGGCCCCTTCGACGTAGGCGGCCGTCTCGTGAGGGGTCCTGTGGGCTGAGAGGACTTTGCACTCGAAGGGGATGGCGTAACTTTCCAGCGTTTTCAGGCACGCATCGAGGACCGGAAGATCCGACGCACTGCCCATGAGCACCGCCACCAGGGGATGCGCCTCGCTCATCGTCTCACCTCCAAGGAGATCATTCTAACAACGGGCCGGCAGCCAAGGAAAGCCGATGGGGAAGCGGGCCGGTCTTGACAGAATGCGGCCGCTGGTTCATGTTCGCCTTGGAGGTGCCCGGGTGCAGGACCACGACCACCAGCGGTGCATCGAGATGTTCAACCGCCTGTCGAGCTACCTGGATGGGGAACTGGATGGATTGTCCTGCGAGGAGCTGGCCCGGCACATGGAGAACTGTGAACCTTGCCGCCTCTACCTCCAATCCCTCGAGGCCACCCGGAATGCCCTGCACCACCTGGCGGAACAGCCGGAAATCCCGGCACAAGAGAGCGAACGTCTCCTGAAGGCCTGCCTCGAATCCTTCCAGGCCGATCTCCGGACGCGGCAATCCCGTTGACCCCTTTCGACCGTCCCGATCTGCCCTCTTTCGAGGAGCGCGGAACCGTCCCCGTCGGCGCTGACCCGGCGGATGGCGGACCCGACGGCTCCCATCCAGCCCCGAGGCCGTGGGAGGGATTCTTCATACTGGTCGTCGCCGGAACTCTCTTCTGGGGTGGGGCAGTGGCGGCGCGGGGGGGGCCTCTCCTCTTTCTGCTGGCGGTCCTTCCGCTCCTGAGCTTCGTGGCCCCCGTCCTTGTCTGGGGGTGGCTTCGAGGACAGATCCCGAGTTTTTTTCCCGCCCGGCATGTGACGGCGCGCGGGCTGGCTCAGGCTTTGACCCTCGCCGCGGGCGGATCCCTGGCGGCGCTGGCCCTGGCGGGGGCGCTCTCGGCCCTTCCGGGAGCGAAGGGAGAGGAGGCGGCCCTCCGGGGGCTGCTGGGGGGCTTTCCTCCTGCCGCCCAGTTGCTGCTGTTCGCCCTGCTCCCCGCGCTGAGCGAGGAGGTGCTCTTTCGGGGCGCCCTCCTGTCGGCCCTGCGCTCGTGGGGGGCGCTTCCGGCGTGCCTGGCATCGGGGTTCCTGTTCGGGTTCTTTCATGGGTCGATCCTGCGCTTCGCGCCCGTGGCCCTTCTCGGAACGGTCCTCGCGGCGGTGGTATGGCGCACGGGCAACCTCTGGGTGGCCGTGGGCTGTCACGCGTTGCACAACGCGGCCATTCTCTGGGTGTTGGATGAAACCGCGGGTGGGTCGGCGCGGGCGCCCTCCGCTCTGCTTCTGGCGGTGGCCGGAGGAGTGGGCATCGTCCTCCTCTCGGCGGGGCTGCGCGGCTTCGGGGCCGGCGCCTCGGATGACGAGGGGCGGAGCGGTTCCAAGAGCCAGAGCGAGGACGGCATGCAGGAGCGCGGCACGGGCGTCGAAAGGGCTACGCGGGAAGCGGCTCCTCGGTCCAAGCCTGACCTAGGAACCGATACCGACGAGCCACCCGGCACCCGATTCCCGTCATGATCTCGTAGGGAATGGTCTTGGCCCAGCGGGCCCAGTCCCACGGACCGAGGCTCTCGGCGCCCTCCTGGCCCCAGAGGGTCACCTCCGTCCCCTCGCTCAAGTCGCCGGCCGAGTCCAGGTCCACCGCCGTCAGGTCCATGCTGACCCGTCCCACGATGGGGCAGCGGGCCCCGTTCGCCAAGACATAGCCCTCGCCCTGAAGGCAGCGCGGGAGGCCGTCCGCATAGCCCACGGGGAGGATGCCGATCCGTTGCCCCTCCCGGCACAGATAGGTGGCGCCGTAGCCGACGGGAGCGCCGGCGGGCATCCTCTTGACCTGAGCCAGGATGGACCTGAAGGAGACGGCGGGGCGCAGACCGATATCGGGCAGGGCTGACGAAGGCCTCATCCCGTAGAGGCTGAGGCCGGGACGGCAGAGGGAGAGGTGGGTGGCGGGATGGGCCAGGATGGCCGAGGAGTTGGCCAGATCCACCCACTGAGGGTCGATGCCTGCCCCTCGCAGCTGGTCGAGGATCTGCAGGAAGCGATCGAGCTGCCACCGGTTCTGCTGGGCCCCGGGGTCATCGGCGCTGGCGAGGTTGGAGAAAAGTCCGGTGATGACTACGTTTGGGCTCGATGCCAGGGCGGCGAGCAGCGTCGGTAGTTCCTCCGGCCTAAAGCCGAGGCGGCCCATGCCGGAGTCCACCTTGAGGTGCGCCTCGGCGCGGACGCCCCGGCTTTGGGCATCGGCCTGCAGGGCCTCCAGGAAGCCGAGCGAATAGAGCGCCGGCGTGATGCCGTGCTCTAGAATGGCCGGCACCTGCTCCAGGCCTGCCGGTCCGAGCAGGAGGATCGGCGCGGATATCTCGTGACGCCTCAGCTGGACGGCCTCTTCCACAAGGGCCACTCCGAGCCACGGTGCCAATCCGGCATCGGTGAGGGCGCGGGCCACCGGCAGGGCGCCCATTCCGTAGGCGTTGGCCTTCACTACGGCCAGCAGGGGTCGGCCTTGGGCACGGGCGGCAAGGAGGCGGGCATTTCCAACGACCGCATCCAGATCCACCGTCAGGAGGGTGGGGCGGTGCGAGGAGGCTGCTTCGGGGCGGCCGGGTTTTCTCATGGGGTCGATAGCTCCATGGTCGGGCGGGCTTCCGAGGTGTGGGGCCTGCCGAGCAATCTTGGGCTTCCGAATTTCGCCAAGGAGGACGCGGCGGCTGATCCTGATAGATGGGGTTCCATCACTGGGGAGGCTCGCCTTCCGCGCCGCCCAGGTAGGAGTCGCCGAAGCCGGCAATATGTTCGAGAAAGGTGAGGTCCACGACGCCGGTGGGGCCGTTCCGCTGTTTGGCGATGATGAGCTTGGCGCGGGCGCGGGCCTCCGGGTCGCCCTCCCGGGCCGCCGTGTTGCGGTGGAGGAAGAGCACCAGGTCCGCGTCCTGCTCGAGGGAGCCCGAATCGCGGAGATCCGAGAGCAGCGGCTCCTTGCCCTCTCCCCGCTTCTCGGAAGCCCGGGAGAGCTGGGACAGCGCCAGAACGGGAACCCGCATATCCTTGGCCAGGGCCTTCATGTTCCGCGAGATGGAGGCCACCTCCTGGTTGCGGTTCTCGAATCGACCCACGGTCCGCATGAGCTGTAGGTAGTCGATGATGACCAGATCTAGGGGGTTCTTCGTCTTGAGCCTGCGGAGTTTGGCGGCGATGTCGAGGGAGGTCAAGAGGGGACTGTCGTCGATGAAAATGGGGAGGGTGGCCAGATAGTCCATCTTCATGACCACGTCGGCCCTCCTGGGGCGGGGAATCCGGCCCGTTCGGATTTGCTGGAGGTCGACCCTGCTTTCCATGGACAGGAGGCGGAAGAAAAGCTGCTCGGCGCTCATTTCGAGGCTGAAGACCGCCACCGAACGGCCCTGCTTGGCGGCACTCAGGGCCAGCTGAAGGGCGAAGGCGGTCTTCCCGACGGAGGGCCGGGCGGCCAGGATGATGAAGTCCGAACTCTGCAGACCCGAGGTCATGGCGTCCAGGGTTCGGAAGTTGGTGGGCACCCCCGTGACGTGCTCCCCCCGCTGCATGAGTTTTTCCAACATCTCCGCGGCGATGGGGTTCAGTTCTTTCATGCTTCGAAGGGTGGATCTCAGGGTCTGGTCGCCCACCTCCAAGATGGACTGCTCGGCCTGGGCAAGGATGTTTTCGGGCTCGTCGGAGGAGGAGTAGGCCTCCATGATGATCTTGCTGGAGCGCTGGATGAGTTGCCGGAGCAGGGATCGGTCCTTGAGGATCTTCGCGTAGCTGAGGGCCGAGGTGAGCTTGGGGATTCCCGAGAGGAGCTCCGCCACGAACTCCGCTCCTCCCACGGCTTCAAGCTCGCCCCGGCGGTGAAGCCACTCCGTGACGGTCACCAGGTCGAGGGGTTGGTTCTGATCGCGCAGGTCCATGAAGGAGCCGTAGATGCGACGGTGGGGTGGGAAGGCAAAGTCGGAGGCCGACAGCTCCTCGTGGACCTCCTCGAAGAGGTCGTTGTTCATGAGAATGGCGCCCAGGAGCGCCTTTTCGGCCTCCAGATTGGCCGGCAGGCTCTGCTGGCTCAGGATTTCATCGATGCGGGAATGGGTGCCTGATTCTCGGCCAGCGGGTTCTTGAGCCAACGCAGGTCTCCCGGGGAACCGCAAGAGTGCGGAACAGCCTTGTACACTACCACCCCCCGCCACGCCTTGACAAGCGCCCCGAGGAGGCCCCATTTCGGGGCGGGATCCTGCCCCCCAACGGAGCCGACTCCGGCGGGAACACCACATTCGGGCTTCGGGGCCGGTCGGATCGGGGCGAGGTCACCGCCCGAGACGAGGGCTTCCGCGTCCGTTGCGGTAGTGCGGGGGGCGCTCGGCGGGGGCGGGGGCGTCCGGGGCTAACCCCGGCCTGCGCATTTCGGCCGCAGGGTATTTGCATCGGTTCCGCCCTGCTATTACAATTGCACCGTGTCTGGGGAGAAAGGGGAAGGGGCACCCCCGTTTTTGCACTTGACTTTCAGCTTCGCATTCGATATGTTAAAGTGGAGCATTAAGTTTGGGGCCGTTAACACGCTTTGAGAAGGGGAATCGAAGGTGTTCTTCGGAAAGAGCAAAAACCTATTGGGTCTGGATATTGGCTCCTCCGCCGTGAAGATGGTCGAGCTCAAGGATCTAGGCAAAGGCAAAGGGTACCAGCTCCTCTCCTTCGGAATTGAGCCCCTCCCGGCCGAGGCCATCGTGGGCGGCACCATCATGGACACCGGGGCGGTGATCGAGGCCATCACGAAGTTGATCCGAGAGAACAACGTCAAGAACACCAACGTGGCCACGGCCGTGGACGGCAACTCCGTCATCATCAAGCGGATCTCCATGATGCCGATGAGCGAGGCCGAGCTGGCCGAGGCCATTCAATGGGAGGCTGGGCAGTACATCCCCTTCGACATCGAAGAGGTCAAGATCGACCACCAGATCCTCGAAAGCGAGGGTGCCGGAGGAAATATCACGGTGCTCCTTGTGGCGGTGAAGCGGGACCTGCTGACCGAGTACGCCTCCTTGCTGGGGCAGGCAGGCCTTAACGTCTCGGCCTTGGACCTGGACGTTTTCTGTGCTCAGAATGCGTACGAAATCAACTATCCCATCTCCTCAGGGGAGATCACCGCGCTGGTCAACATCGGTGCGGGCACCACGAACATCTGCGTTCTCAAGGGGGGTAGCCCTCTCTTCTGGCGTGATATCCAGGCCGCTGGAAACAACTACACCGACTCCCTCCAGCGCGAGATGAACCTCACCTATGAGCAGGCCGAGTCCATCAAGCGGGGAACGGCGGTGGACGGAGTGCGACAGGAGCAGGCCGCCCCCATCCTGAACGCCGTGACCGAAGAGTTCGGAGCCGAACTCAAGAAGACGCTGGACTTCTTCCGGGTGACCACGAACGAGAACGCCATCCACAAGATCATGCTCTCGGGCGGGGGCAGCCAGGTGACCAATCTCGACCGGTACATCAGCCAGTTCTTTGGCGTGCCCGTGGAGATCATGAACCCCTTCCAGAACGTCACGGTGGATGAGCGGAATCTTCCTCTAGATACCATCAATCGGCTGGCCCCGCATTTTGCCGTAGCTGTGGGGCTCGCCTTACGCAAGATGGGGGACTAGATGATCCGGATCAATCTGCTCAGGGAAGGGCGGGGCGGCAAGCGGGCAGCGGGAGGCGGGCCGAGAATGGTAAGCGGCCCCGCCGCGCCGGCGGAGGGTGGGCCTCCCTGGGGTATCTGGGTGACCCTTGTTCTTCTCACCGTGGTGGTCACTCTGGGGTATGGGGCCTGGCTAGTCACCAAGAATCGGAGCCTCGCGCTTCAGATCAGCCAGCAACAGGAGGAGCTGAAGAAGTACGAGGGCGCCCGAGAGAAGGTGGCGGAGCTGGAGAAGAAAAAGCAAGAATATACCGCCAAGGTGGACCAGATCAAGCAGCTGAAGGACCAGCAGAGCGTTCCCGTCAAGCTCATGAACAAGCTGGTCGAGGTCCTGCCGGACGGTGCCTGGTACGTGTCGGTCGCGCAGGGGCCGAGCGGTCAGATCTCCATCGACGGGCGTGCAAAGGGGATTAAGACCATTTCCATGCTGTACGATAATCTTGTAGCCGCCGCGGACTTCACCGGTGTCCAGCTTGGAGACGTGGCCCAGGTGGGAAGCAGCAGTGAGGACGTTTACAGCTTCCGCATTTCCTGCACCTACGCGGCCTCGGCGCCAAAGCCGGTTGCGCCGGCCGCCGCGCCTCCACCCCCACCGCGAAGGAAACCCGCCCAGTCCTCTGCGTCTGGAATGGAGTAGGAGGGGGCCATGGATCAATTCACCAGGTTGCCCAAGTGGGGTCAGTTCGTGGTGGTCCTCCTCGTCTGCGCACTGATCGTCGGCGCCGCGTGGTACGGGTTTCTGTCCGGGCAGCGGGACTCCATGCAGAGCCGCCTTCGCCAGGTCGATGAACTGGATGCGAAGATCCGGCAGGGGCGGGAGGCGCAGAAGCGGGTGGATGAACTGAACCGTCAGATAGACCTGATCCGTAGGGACCTGGAGGTCCTGAAGTCCATCATCCCGACGGACCCCGAGACGGGCCAGCTCCTTCGCGTCTTCCAGACCTTCGCCAGGGAGCAGAACCTGGATATCTACCGGATCAGTCCACAGCCTATTCAGAAGAAGGATCTCTACTCCGAGCAGGCGTACGGGATGCAGGTGGGCGGCGGGTACCACGATCTGGCCATGTTCTTCGACAAGATCGCCCACATGAGACGGATCGTGAACATCACCAATCTGGCCATGTCCGCCTCCTCCAAGCCGGGGGAGACCATTTCGGCGCAGTTTAATTCCCTGGTGTATATGCAGAATCCAGAAGCTTTTAGCGCGTTGGAGAAGAAGCCATGAGACGGCTGCTGATTCTGGCCGGGTGCGCGCTGCTGGTGGTGGGCGCATTCACCGAGCTGGGTGCCCAGGACGTGGTGAAGACCCTCAACAAGGTCCATGCCACCGTTGCGCCGGCCCAGGCTTCCAGTCCCGCCGGAGCCCCTAAAGCCCCCTCAGAGCAGGGGATAGCCGACAACTATCTCCTTGGGGGAGAGAGCCTGTACCGGCACATGAACGACCGGGACCCCTTCACCCCTCTGGTGAGGGGCACAGGAGCCCAAGGATCGGATGTGAAGGTGAGGCCGGGGCAGACAGGTCTGGCTCGCTTCACCGTCGAGGCCTGCACCCTGGAAGCGATGATCAAGACCCCCCAGGGTACGGTAGCCTGGTTCCAGGGTCCCGACGGCAAGCCCTACAAGGCCGCCGTCGGCGAACATTTTGCGGACGGCGTCGTGCTGGACATCTCCTATGCGTCGGGTGAGATCACCATTCAGCAGGAACTCAACGATCCGACCGCCATCAAGCCTTTCCGTAACCTGGTCCTCAAGATCCGGAGCCAAGAAGGGGAGGGACAATGAGTAAGCGAGTTGCCCTTTGGATGACGGTTCTCGGCTTCCTGGCCGGATGGACCGTCCTGGCGGTCGAGACTTCCCCCGCCTCGCTCAACGTGCTTCACGACTTCTTCAGCAAGAAGCAGGGCGGGGCTGTGGTAGTGGGTGTGACGGGGGCCTACCCGATCATTGATTACACCTACTACGACTACGATCCCGAGACCTTTGTCGTGGACATGGCCGATGTGGACGTGTCCCAGCTCCCCAAGGTCCTCCAGGTGAACGCGGGCGGCGTGGAGAGCGCAAAGGTGGAGGCTATCAGCAGGGGTCGGGGCCGGGCCCTCGCGAAGCTCGAGATTCACAAGGCCTACTTGGCCAAGTGCATCGTCACGACGGAAGGCAACCAGCTCCTGGTCAGAGTAGTGGACGATGCGCAGGCGCCCGAGCCCTCCCCGGAACCCGCGCAGACCTCCGCGTCTCTTCCCGCCCCGGCCGGTCCTGCACCGAAGGCCATCCAGCAGGCGCCCGCGGCGGTTGCGGCCGCGCCAGAGCCCGCACAATCCCCTGCTCCTGCTGCACAGCCTTCGAAGACGGCGGATCCTCTGCCAGATGCGAGCAAGCTGCTGGGCATCTCCGTTGCCGCGGATGGTGCGAGCGTAGATATCCAGACGGACGGAGCGGCGCGGTACAAGTTCTTCAGCATGAAGAACCCGGACCGTATCGTCGTGGATATGCTGGGAGTGACGCACGGAAGCGTCCCCCGCCAGATCTCCGGTGCAGGCGTCATCGAGCGCGTGAGGGTCGGACTCCTGACGGCCCAACCCCCGGTGACCCGGGTTGTCCTCGACCTGAAGCGGCTCGTGGACCCGTGGGATGTATCGGGCGAGGGACAGCAGGTCGTCGTGGTCCGCCTGGGGCAGATTCAGCCCAAGGAGATGGTTTCCCAGGGGACGCTGCCTCAATTGGGATCTCCGGCAACGAATTCCCCCTCCGTTCAGCCGCCTGCTCCCGCCTCGCAAGAGGCCGCTGCGCAGGCGGCGGCCGGAGGCCCCGCGCCCGAGGCCATCCATTCCTCGTCCAGCCATGCCCCTAAGGGATCGCTGGCCGCACCCGTGAACACCGTGCCCAAGAACGCGGTACAGCGGGTGTCCCCGGAAAGCCTGGACAAGATCAAGGTGGACCTCTCTCCCATTACGCCCACCGCCAGCAAGGAGTACAAGGGCTATCAAGATCTGTTCCTGGCCCAGGACACCACGGAGAAAGCCACCGAGGGAAAGACCCTCGTGGCCGGAGGAGTCCCCCTGAGCTTTCAGGAGAAGACCATCTCTTCGGGTGGCGTGAAGTACACGGGCGAACCCATCTCGCTCAGCCTGAAGGATGCCGACATCAAGGACGTGCTGAGGGTCTTCCACGACCTTTCCAAGATGAACATCGTGGTGAGTCCGGCGGTCCAAGGGAAGGTGACCGTGGACCTGACCAACGTTCCTTGGGACCAGGCCATGGACATCATCCTCAAAAACGACGGCCTGGACTACATTTACGAAAACAACGTCATCTGGGTGGCGCCCGCCTCCGAGATCGCGCGGAAGTTCGCCGAACAGCAACGAATTCAGAAGGAGAAGCTTCTCGCTGAGGATCCCGTGACCTTCACCAAGCGGCTCTCCTACGCCAAGGCCGGCAACATGGAGGCCATCGTGAGCAAGTTCCTGAGCGAGAGGGGCAGCATCATCGTGGATCCGCGGACCAACACCATGATCATCCGCGAGGTGCCCTCCCGGAAGGACAGCCTAATCAAGCTCATCGACTCGCTGGATACGGCCACGCCGCAGGTGCTGATTGAGGCCAGGATCGTGGAGACCAACGTGACCTGGTCCCAGTCCTTCGGGATCACCTGGAGCGGCAACTGGTATACGAGCCGCAACGCGAACGGGCAGTACATCACGACCAACACGGGTTCAAGCCCAACCGGCTCGAACACGGCGAGTCCCGTGACCCTCGGGAACAGCCAGTACACGGGCACGGGCGATTTCGCCGTTACCCTGCCTCCCTCGGCCTCCAACGGGTTCATCGACCTTGTGCTCGGCAACACAACCGGTTCCTTCTTCCTTGACGTGCGGCTGGCCGCGATGGAAAATGCTGGGCGGGGCCGGATCCTTTCGACGCCGAGGATCATGACCCAGGACAACGAGAAGGCCACGATCGAATCGGGGCGGCAGATCCCGATCCAGATCGCGACGACGACCGCCATGTCGGTGGTGTTCGTGAACGCGACCCTGAAGCTGGACGTGACCCCACAGATCAGCGCGGATGGGAATGTGAACATGACCGTGGACATCACCAACGACTCGGTGGATTTTGCAAACCAGACTCCCGGTCAGCCCCCGCCCATCCTGAAGAAGGAGGCGAAGACCACGCTCAAGGTCCAGGATGGCCACACGGCGGTCATCGGCGGCATCTTTGTGACCAACGAAGGCATCTCGCAGAGCGGACTTCCCTTCCTTTCGAGGATTCCGGTCCTGGGTTGGCTCTTCAAGAACCGGACGAAGACCCGCACGAACGACGAACTCCTCATCTTCCTCACTCCCAAGATCGTCAGGTAGGAGCCGGATGAAAAAAAAAAGATTGCTCTGGATCGGATTCCTGAGTTCGCTCATTCTGGCCACACTTCTGGGGTGTGGCCAGAATAAGCATTTACAGCCGCAGGCCGAACTCTTACTGGAGGGTGCGAGTCCACCGACCACAAACGTATCCGTCAACCCGCCCACCTCTCACCTGGCCTACTTCGTCTTCTACATCAAGCTGACCGACCAGGGCCTGTCCATGATTCCCTCGGACGCATGGACGATAGACAGCTATGAGATCTCCTACACTCTCTTGAGCGACCCGGGCCACCATCTCATCGCGCTGCCGGATCCGGATACTAAGCACCTGGGCACGAAGGTGACGCCCGGGGTGAACGGTCGCATACCGGTCACCCTGGTTACCGATACCTACCTCCGGGAAAACGCCATGGGGTTCCTGGGGACTTCCGATACGGCCAGCATCAAGGCGCAGGTGGTCTTCAGGACCCACCGCAACAAGGACGGCTACCCCCAAACGATCAAGGGCCGCTACATCTTCAATATCGGGAACTACTAATGCCGATGTCCCTGGCTGATTTGGAAAAGGAGGTCAGCCGGGATCCCAAGATCCGGCTATTCTTCGAGCTGGCCAGGGAGTATCAAAAGGTGGGCCGCATTGACGAGGCGCAGGCCCTTTGCGAGAAGGGCTTGGCGATCCATCCGACGCGCTGGCCTGCCAGGATCCTCCTGGCCCAGGCCTATCTGGCGAAGGGCGAGGTGGCGCAGGCCCGGGAGATGGTCGAGCGGGTCCTGCTGGCCCTTCCCGACAATGTGCCCGCGAACCACCTGGCGGCGGACATTTATTCGCTGGAAGGCGATAGGGAGAGGGCGCGGCGCCACTTTCAAATCGTGGACCTCTTCGATCCGGGGCGGCCTGACGTGGCCGAGAAACTGGCCCAACTCGCGAGCGAGCCTGAACCGGCCGCAGACGCTGGGGTGCCTGAGCGCCCCGCCGATCGAGAGCCGATCCCTTCCGGGGCGGTCCGTGAAGAGGCCGAGGAGGGCTCGCAGGCACCCGACGTGACGAAGGGGGTCGAGCCGCCTAGGACCGACGGAGGTGGCGAGAAGCCCACGGTCGAACCCGAGGTGGATGCCACCACCGGTGGAGATTCTTCGGCCCTTGGGAAAGCCCCAGGAAGCGAAGGAACGGGCGCGCCGGAGAGAACGGCAGCGCCCTCCCAGGAGGAAAAGCAGGGCTTGCCTCCCGAGAAAGGCGAGCAGAAGGAACAGCTCTGGGACGGGGATACGGGGACGCAGGACGATTGGGACGTAGCTACGGCATCATTCGAACGGGAAGTCCTGCAGTCCCAGCCCGCCGAGGCTGTCGAGGACGATGCCCGCTCGGAAGCGGGCCCTGAGCCGCCGGCAATGACCGGACTGGAGCCCGGGGCGCTCCAAGAGGTGATGGTGGAACCCTCGGAACAGGGGGAGGGTGGGTTCAACACCGTCACCCTCGCAGCCCTCTACGAGGGGCAGGGCTTTCCCGAGAAGGCCATAGAAGTCTACCAGCGCATCCTGATCAAGGACCCAGAGAACCAGGAGGCCCGAGAGAGGATCCGCTCGCTGATGCAGCGGATGGCCGGCGCACAGCCGGAGGAAAGCCCGCCAGTGCACCAGGAGGACGTCCAAAGGGCTCTTCGGCGCAAGCGCGTGCTGGCACTTGAGAACTGGCTGCGCCGGGTTAGGGAGGAGGGATATGTTTGAGCATCTCTTTACTCGCCTGGAGCAGAGCATTCCCGGTTTGAAGTCCGTGAGCGTGGTGGGTGAGGACGGCATCGAGGTGGAGAGCCACGCGCCCCATGCCAGCTTCCCCATGGATGTCCTGGGGGCGGAGATGAATGGGATCCTCCGCACGATGGAGCGCCTCCAGAAGGAGAGCGAGCTCGGCAAGCCGACCGAAGTCTGCATCCGGACCAAAATCCATAACGTTATGCTGTACGACTTGGCGGGGGGGGTCTTTCTGCTCGTCGTGACGGAGCCCCTCGAACTGACCGGGAGGGTGAGGTTCGAGGTCCAGCGCCTCCTGCACCAGTTCACCGCCGTTCTCGCATAGGTACAATACTGGAGGAAGTCGCATGGGATTCATTGTCAGCAACCAGGTTCGCAAGGGGGTTAAACTGCTCATCGACGGGGTGGCCTACGTCGTCGTGGACGTGGACCACGTCAAGCCTGGGAAGGGATCGGCCTTCGCACGGGCCCGCGTCCGGAATCTGCGCACCGGGCAGGTCATCGAGAAGACGTACAAGGCGGGTGATAAGGTAGAAACGGCGGAGACCCAAGAATCAAAGATGCAGTTCCTCTACCGCGAGGAGTCCGCCTTCTACTTCATGGACCAACAAACCTACGAACAGGTCACGATCGGGGAGGATGTGGTCGGGGACGCGGTCAATTACCTCACGGAGAACACGGAGGTGAGCGTCCTCCTTCACGACGGTGTGCCTTTGGGTGTGGAGCTTCCGAATTTCGTTACGCTGACCATCGTGGACACGGAGCCGGGTTTCAAGGGGGATACCGTTTCGGGGGGAAAGCCGGCCAAGTGCGATACCGGCGCCGTCGTCAGCGTCCCGTTTCACCTTAACGTCGGCGACAAGATCGTCGTGGATACGAGGTCCGGCCAATATCGCGAACGAGGGTAATCC
>JBAWEQ010000114.1:0-18906 GCA_049591295.1 Acidobacteriota bacterium | reverse complement strand
GCGGCGGTGCGAACATCGCCGGGGGCTGGGGGCTGGAGCGACGGGCGCTCCGCCCAAGAGGTGCCCCAAGAAGGAGACAGCCACCATGTTGCACTGTGGAGCCGACGTGCACAGCAAGTCAACCCAGTTGGTGATCCTGGACGGTAAGGGCAAGGAGCTGCTGAGTGAGAAGGTACCAACGGATCGGCCGAGCCTCCAGGCCGCCGTGAAACCGTATGCGAAACGGAAGCTGCGGGTCATCCAGGAGACGGGAGCCCTTCAAGCATTCATTCAGGCGGTGTTCGGCGAGATGGGTGTCGAGGTGGTGACCGTTCATGCGAACCACATGAAGGTGATCACAAGCTCCAAGAAGAAGTCGGATCGGCGGGACGCGTTCCAACTGGCTTGGCACTCTCTCAAGGACAACTTGCCCGAACCGGTATACGTGCCCACGCCCATGGAACGGGATCTGCGAACGTTACTGGCGAGCCAAGAGCGCGTGCGCAAGACCCGAACGGCCATCTCCAACGGCGTGCGGGGGCAGCTGAAGGCCCAGGGACTGACGCTCCCGCCCAACCAGCTTTCAAGGTCCTCCGGTTGGGAGAGGCTCCTTGAGATGGACTTGCCCGAGGCGGCCCGCCTGGTCATCGTCTTGAGCTACGAGGTCTGGGCCGCGCAGACGCGGGCGCTGGACACGCTTGCACAGGAGCTGGCCCGGAGGACCAAGGACGATGACGTGGTACGCCGGACCCAGACGATTCCTTACGTGGGACCGGCGTGTTCCACCGCACAACGGGCTTACCTGGGAGACCTGAGGCGGTTTAGGGGCCGGAAGTCCGTGGCGAGCTACGCGGGGTTCTGTCCGGGCCAAAGGGACTCGGGAGACACGCGCAGACCGGGTCATCTGACCAAGGAAGGCCCACCGCGGCTGCGGGCGGTCTTCGTCCAAGCGGCCCACATGCTGATCAACCGGGGGTTCCGTGGTCACGAGCATTGGAAGCCCTGGTATGAGCGACTCCTGCACCGGAAAGCACACCGCAACGTGGCTGTCGTGGCCGTGGCCCGGCGGCTCTATCTCCTCGCCTACCACGTGGCACGCAGCGGCGAGGTCTACCATCCTCCGGTCCCACTAGCCTCATAAGCCGGTAGGAAGGAGCAGAGGAGGCATCGAGCGTTTCCCCATGGTCCATTCTCTCGAGCACCACGCGGCCGAGCCTGTTGTCATCCTTGGGTCCGAAAGAGACCCGGCCTCAGATTGGGCCGACCGCACTAAGGAAGCTTACCTGGGCCCTTCGGGAGCCTGAATAAGAGGATTTGGGGCTCAAGAGTCATGGCCGGGAACACGAAAAAGAAAGACCCGCTCTGTGGACCCTGATGGAAAACGCTTCGCGTTTCCCACAGGCCCCACAGAGCCTGCTACTGGAGCAAGAATGAAGACCTAGCCCACGCCTATTGACACGCCACCCTCATAAGAGGATGACTCGCGCATGATGCTTTGCGTCTCCCGTCTCGCGTCTCACGTCTTGCTCCACCGAAGGCCCCCATGCGCCCTCATCACCTCATCTCCTCATCCCCTCATTTCGACCTCAAAGGCCTCCCCCCCGCCGCCCTCCCCCTACGGCTTGACCTCGATGACGGCAGTTCCCGTGCGGCCGAAGACCTCGGGTTCGTACATCTCCTCGGCGTGGGCTGGGGCGGTGCGGAAGGTGCCTGAGGTGGTGGCCCGGCAGACGTAGGAGAAGAGGTGGGGCCCCTCGGAGAGGCGCGTGGCGAAGAGGAGGACGCGGTCGTCGTGGCGCTCCACGTGGTCGAAGCCGCCGCGCCTCCACCAGGCCGTCCAGTCGCCGGCCTGGGTCTCCTCGCGGATCTGGGAGCGGGCCAGGTCGGAGGCGGTGGTGGCGAACCAGGACTCCACGGGCTCGAAGCCCGCGGGCAGCGGGTCGCTGACGGCCACGTAGCGGCGCTCCTTGGTGAGGGAGAGGGTGAGCGTCACCTGCACGAGGTCGCCCGCCTTGAAGCTCGTGGCCGGCGGTCCCGCCTCGCCCTTCTCGCTGTAGGGGGCGTAGCTGCGCTCGATGCGGATCCCCTGGTCCATCCCCTGCTGGAAGAGCTGGTCCGCGGCGTACTTGAGGCTCGCCACGTAGAAGAGGGTCCCCGTGCCCTGCTTGTCGAAGGTGAGGGGCAGGCGCGTCCCGGCGGGTTCCCTGGCGAGGAGCTTGGCCATGGGCAGGTCGGAGAGCTGGGCCTGGGTGGAGCGGCCCTTGAAAGCGTCGGTGGCGAGGGTGTCGGCCCCGAGCTTGACCACGGCCGTGAAGTCGGGCACCTCCTTCTCGTAGCGCTTGTAGTAGTCCACCAGGGCCTCCATGGCGACGGCGTTCTCCTGGGTGTTGCCCCAGCGGCCGTTCTTGCGCACCTTCAGGAGCCAGCGCACCATGCCGGGGACCAGGGCCTTCTCATCGCCGTGGCGCACGAAGCTCTCCAGCACCAGCCCAGTGGAGCGGACGTTGGAATTCCAGAACCAGAGTAGGTACGGGTCGGCCAGCTCCTCCACGTGGGAGGTGCCGCCCTCCGGCAGGATGGCGTTGGACATGCGCCGCATCAGGTTGGCCGGCCGCTCGCCCGTCTCGCCCGCCGCGGCCATGGCGTCGGAGAGGTAGGCCAGCGCGAAGACCGGCATGCGATCGAGGTAGCCATAGAGGCGCGTGATGGTGCTGTCCTCGTTGCGGCCTCCCTCCGCCAGGACCTTGGCGGCGAAGCACTCCCACGCCGTGAAGGCGGGCCACCAGCTCTCGTTGGTGGGCGGCGGCTGGTTGAGCTGCCGGTCCAGGAAGTCGTAGCCCCTGGAGAGGACCTTGGGGTTCACCGCGTAGCCGAGCTTCTGGGCCCGCTGATAGACGTGCAGCACGTAGCTCGTGAGGTAGGCGGAGGCGAAGACGCAGGGCTCGCCCTTCCAGGTGACGAAGCCTCC
The DNA here is from genome assembly GCA_049591295.1 of Acidobacteriota bacterium. Taxonomy (GTDB): domain Bacteria; phylum Acidobacteriota; class UBA4820; order UBA4820; family DSQY01; genus DTPS01. The sequence continues at coordinate 15,959 of JBAWEQ010000114.1, read as the reverse complement.
GTTCTCGCACTGGTAGGCCTCCAGCTCCTTGAGGGTGGCCTGGGCCGTGTCGTGCAGTTTGGCAGGCTCGATGCCGGGGAGCCGGAAGGCATCCCCCAGGTCCGAGGCCAGCACCAGCGCCAGGGCGCAGGAGGCCCGCTGTTCGGCGCATCCGTAGGGATAGTCCACGAGGAAGCGGGCCCCCTCCCCGAGGCCCACCAGGGCCGTGGAGGAGAGCTCCAGGTGAAGGCCGCCCACGCCGGGCACCACGCCCGCCGGGATCTCCACCGTCTCCTTAGCGGAGGGGTCGGCCTGGCCGTAGGCCGCCACGGTCTCGGGCGAAACGAGCACCTCCACGGGCAGGCTCTGCTCGAAGGCGTCGGCCTCCCCCAGGAGCCGGGCGGTCATCTCGATGCGGGCCTCTCCCACCCCTTTCGTACGGACGGGGAAGCGGACCTCCGCCGAGCCCTTGGGCCCCACGGCCACGGTCTGGGAGCCCTCGCCGGCCACCTCCAGGATGTTCGGATCCAGACTGCGCATGGTGACGATAGCCGATCCTCCCTCCTTGAGCTGGCTGTGGAGCACGGAGCCGAAGAGGGCCGTGTCGCCCAGGGCCAGGAAGCGCGGGAAGGCGGCCGAGAGGAGCACGGGCTTGCTGATGCGGATCTCCCGCTGGCCCCAGCCGAAGCGCGAGGCCCGGTCCTGAACGACGGCCATGATGCGGTAGGTGGTGAGGGACTCGGGCAGGGTCACCTCGGCCTTCGCCACCCCATTCGCGTCGGTCGTCAGCGAGCCCAGCCAGAAGGCCAGGACGCGGAAGTCCTTCCGGACGGGGGTGCCGGGGCCGTACTCGGCGCCGCCTCCCCCGCCCGCATCGGCGCCCTTGGGGGTGAGCACCCGGCGGGAGATGATCCGCTGCCGGGAGTCCTCCGTGAGCACCTGGAGGGCCTTGTCCACCCACACCGACTCCCGCACCGACGGGGTCTTGTAGGCCGTGAGCGAGAGGACGCCGTAGTCCACCGCCCACAGGGTCACCTCGGCCTGGCCGGGGGAGCCGTCGGGATCGTTCACCTGGACCTCGATGGAGGCCTTCTCGGCGGGCCGGTACTCCTCCTTGTCGCTCCTCACCGCCACCTTGAGGCGCTTGCGGGCGTCCTCCACCTTGAGCTGGACGTAGCCCAGCCGGAAGGCGGGCTTGCCGGGGTCGCTCTGGTCCTTCGTGGTGTAGCCCTCCGTCCTCCCCTTCACGAGCAGCACGGAGACGTAGAGGTTGGGGATGTCCTGCTCGGTGATGGGGACCTCGACGGTGGGCTGGGTGCCGCTCAGCTCGAAGCTGCGGCGGGTGCGCACCCCCTCGCGCTCCGTCGTGAGCAGGGCCGTGGCCTTCTCCCAGGGCGACTTGATGAGGATCCTGGCGGTCTCGCCCGGCTTGTAGGTCTTCTTCTCGGGCACCAGGTCGATCTTGTTGCTGTCGTAGCGCTCCCAGGCGGTGTAGCCCGCCCCGAGGGCGTAGAAGTCCGTGACGGTGGTGGTGGAGCGCCCCTCGGCGTCGGAGGCCGAGGCCCTCAGGAGGTAGTAGCCTCCCTCGGGGAGCGGGATGTGGAGCGCCGCGGGCTCGGCCCCGGTGACCACGTCCCAGTTGCCCCGCTGCACCTCCTTGCGCTCACACTCCCACGTATAGAAGCCGCCTCCCTCGGCCCGGCGCACCGAATGCCACTGCACCTGGGTGAGGGTGACGCGGACCGTGACGCCGGCCTGCGGCCGGCCGTCCAGCGCCGCGGCCACCACCGCCGTGTCCAGCCCCTTGTCCGCCTCGGCGAAGTAGGGGGGGTTCTTGAGCCCCAGGTAGAAGGGCATGGGGTGGACGAGGAAGGAGGCTCGGCCCGCGATGGTCTGGCGGCTCAGGTCGGTGACGTCGCCCTCGAGGGTGTACTGGTAGGGGAAGCCGGCCTTCACGTCGGTGGCCAGGTCGAGCACGACGCGCCCCTCGGCGTCGAGCTTGGCCTCCTCCCGGCGGATGGTCCCGCCCTCGCGCTGGACAGAGGGATCGTATCCCAGGAAGACGAACTGCCCCGGCGGGAAGCGGTCGGTGATGGCCGAGGGCACCACATCCGAGGGTGCCTTGCTGAAGGTCCAGCGGACGGGCCGGCCGGCCATGGGTGCGCCGAAGAGGTAGCGGGCCGTCACGGCCCCCTTGAGGGAGGCCCCGGCCACCGGGGGCGTGCCGCCCAGGTTGGCGTCCACGCGGAAGTCGGGCCGCCGGTACGCGGCCACCAGGAAGGAGCCGTCCACCTCCCGCTCCTGCCCCTTCACCGTGGCCTCCACGCGGTAGTTGCCCAGGGGGCCCTCGCCGGGCAGCGTCACGGCCCAGTCGCAGGCGCTCCAGCCGTTCAGCTCCAGGGTGCGCTTGTCCACCTCGCCGCCCTGGCTGTCCTTGAGGACGATCTCCACCTGCTGGCCCTTGGGCAGGAGCGCCATCCCCGTGGCCGTGTCGCTGCGGAGGATGGCCTTCAGGTGGACCTCCTCGCCCAGCTTGTAGACGCCGCGGTCCGCGAAGACGGTGCCGCGAAGGAGGGGCTTGGCCTCGTCCAGGTTGAGCCAGTTCCCGAAGACCCACGGCTCGATCCCCTCGTTCCAGTCGGAGCACACATAAGCAAAGTCGCCGTCCTTCTGCGCCGTCACGATGAAGGCGAACCGGCTCCAATCGCGGTGGTCCCTGAGGTCGGTGCCGTCCGCCACCACCAGGCCGTCGCGGCCGGTGGTGCCGGTGAACCTGGCCTTGTTGTCCGGGGTGACGATGGAGACCCTCGCCCCCTCCACCGGGCGGCCGTCGTCCAGCCGCGTCACGAAGACGAGGGTGTTGAGCGGGCTGTCCTTCACCGTGATCCCCAGGTTGGTGACCTGCACCAGCGTGGCGTTCACCTGCGGCGCGCTGGAGCCCGCGTGCCGGGACTGCGGGATCGTGCCGCCGTCCTTCACGGCCGCCCAGACCAGCCCGAAGCCCTTGGAATCGAGGAATTTCGAGAGGTTGATGCCGTAGAACTGGATCTCGTCGGGAACGGGGTGGAGCTGCCGCGCGGTGGGCGGCACCGGCGGGGGCTCGGAGAACTCCCGCCAGTTCCAGTCGGGCTGCGGCTCCCCCGAGCCGGGCTCGGAGGCCAGCAGGGGCCTGACCTGGAGCTTCTTCACCACGGGCATCAGGTCGGCGGGCTTGAGGGCCGAGACCCACTGCGCCACGTCGGTCAGGTTCCGGGCGCTGAAGGGGAGCTGGGGCCCGCCGGTGGACTCCCACACGCCGTGGCCCGTGCCGAAGCTGGAGAAGGCCGTGGCGTGCCAGTTGGCCACGCCGCCCGCCCAGGTGTAGCCGAGGACTTGGCCGTCGGCCGCCGTGAGGGAGCGGTCCACCTGCACCAGGTAGGAGCGAGCGGGCTTGAGCGAGAAGCCCGCCTCGTCGAGCGTGACCCAGGAGGAGACGTCGTAATCCTCCCCCTCCTCGTCGGCCTGCGGGGCCTCCTCGTCCTGAGCCTGCCCCTCGCCCTTGTCGGCCGCCTGAACCAGGGCCACCGGCCTGGCGGGGTCGGTGACGTCCCAGACCTTCAGGGCCGCGCGCAGGGCCTTCATGCCGACGCGGGCGCGGAACTGCAGCGGGTTGTAGTCGTCGGGGTTGCAGGCGGAGGAGCAGCGGAAGCCGTCCACGAAGAAGGTCGATTCGAGCTTGAGCGTGTAGCTCTGCTCCCTGTTCGGCGTGGCGCTGCCCTGGAGCCCGGGCGCGGCACCGTCGATGGTCACCTCGATCCAGGCGTCGGTGGGCGGGGCGGCGTCGGTCTGGAGGACCGTCAGGTCGTCCGAGACCGGGTAGCGCTTGGTGTCCCAGGAGGCCGCCCGCGCGAAGGAGACCGGCCCGTCCTCCTTCACCGCGGCGAAGGCCTGCGCGGCCTTGAACTGGAAGGCCTCGATGGACTTCGGGGCCACCTCCCTCAGCCGCGCCATGCCCTCGGGGGGCAGCGTGGGAGCGCTCCAGTCCCCCGTGTGCGGCCGGAAGCGAAGGTGGACGTGCGGGAGCACCGCCTCGGCCTTGACGGGCTGGTTGAAGCGGAGCAGGACGAGGAGGGGCGATGAGGCCTTCCCCGAGAGGCGGTACCAGCTCGTCCTCAGCAGGCGCACCGTGGGCGTGGTGAAGGAGAAGCTGTAGGCCTTCCCCAGCTTCCTGCCCGAGACCGCGGTGGCCGAGGCCGCCACACTCACCTCGAAACGCGTTGAATAGGGCAGGGGCTTGGCGCGGTCGGGCGTGAAGATGAGGGTCGTCGTGCCCGACCACCGGAAGCTCCCCGGCACGGCGGGCCGGATGGAGAAGAAGGGCGCGCTCACCGGTTCCGGGATGCGCCCGAGGACCACCATGGGCTCCGAGAAGACCACCCGGATCTCGTTGACCTGAGCCAGGCTGGCGGTTTCGCCCGAGGGCCCCGCCTTGACCACCGACAACGGCCCCTCGGCCGCCGCCACCCGCACCGACGCGGCCGTCAGCACCGCCGCCGCGAGGAGAAGCCACATCCTGCGTGCCATGGGTACCCTCCCTGGGAAGCCCTCTCGCCCCGGGTCGCTCTCCCCGGAGCCGAGCCCCGCCTGTGCCGTTGGAACAGGCTCAGGATAGTCAAGATGGCGGGGCGGGGCAAGGGTGCGAGACGCGAGACGTGAGACGCGAGACGTGAGACGCGAGACGCGAGACGCTGGAAGCGAAATGCGAGACGCGAGACGCTCGCCTCCGTGGGCATCATGGCGTGGGAAGTCTCTTCCGGCCGGGCTGGAGCGGCGGGTCGAAGCGCCATCCTGACGGTAGCCCGCTGTGGGCTTCCCCGGAAGGATCTCGGGCGAGGTCCGGGCCTCGTCCACCCATGAGATCCCGTGTCAGTTGCCCTTCGTGGGCTTGCCACGGGATGACGGGGAAGAGGGAGGGCAGTCAGCCGTCGGGGGTCGGGAGTCGGTCGTCAGTGGTCGGTGGTCATTGCCATACGCCCTTCGCATGACTCCATCCCAACTCCCTCTGTGCCTCTGTGCCTCTGTGGTGATCCTTTCTTCCCGAATTCCGTTTCCCCCTGTGCTACCATGCTGTCTGCATCGAGGGAGGCCATGGCGAGCATCGCGGTGATCCCGGGAGACGGCATCGGCGCCGAGGTGACGGCGGAGGCCGTGCGCCTGCTGGAGCTCCTCCGCGGCGAGGGGCTCCCGCTGAGCTGGCGCACCTTCGACTACTCCGCCGAGCGCTACCTCGCCACCGGCGTGGCCCTGCCCCCCGGCGGCCGGGAGGAGCTCGCCTCTTTTGACGCCATCTTCCTCGGCGCCCTGGGCGACCCGCGGGTGCCGGACATGGTCCACGCCCGCGAGATCCTCCTGGAGACGCGCTTCCGCCTCGACCTCTACGTCAACGTGCGCCCCGTGCGCCTGCTCCACGCCTCCCACACGCCCCTGAAGGACCGCACCGAGCGGGACATCGACTTCGTGATTTTCCGCGAGAACACGGAGGGCCCTTACGTGGGTGCCGGCGGCTTCCTGAAGCCAGGCACGCCGGACGAGGTGGCGATCCAGGAGTGGGTGGCCACACGCAAGGGTGTGGAGCGCATCCTGCGCCACGCCTTCGAGGCCGCCCGCCGCCGGCCCCGGCGCCGGCTCGTGATGGTGGACAAGCATAACGCCCTGCGTTTCGCCTCCGAGATCTGGCACCGACTCTTCCGGGAGGTGGCGAAGGAGTACCCCGACGTGGAGGCCCGCCACCTCTTCGCCGACACCGCCTGCCTTCTGCTCGTCCAGGACCCATCCCAGTTCGACGTGATCGTGACCGACAACCTCTTCGGCGACCTGCTCTCGGACCTGGGGGCCGCGCTCGTCGGCGGCCTGGGCCTCGCCCCTTCGGCCAGCCTGAACCCCCAGACCGGCAAGGGGCTCTTCGAACCCGTGCACGGCTCCGCCCCCGGCATCGCCGGCACCGGCCGGGCCAATCCCATGGCGGCCCTCCTCACGGCCGCCATGATGCTGGAGTTCCTGCGCCAGGGCGAGGCCGCCGCCCGCGTGGAGCGCGCCGTGAGAGACTGCATCGCCGAGAACCTCGTGACCCCGGACCTGGGCGGCAGCCTCACCACCCGCGCGGTGGGCCAGGCCGTCCTGGACCGTCTCTCGAAGGGAGCCGCCTGATGGGCATGACACTCGCCGAGAAGATCCTGGCCCGCGCCGCGGGCCTCTCCGCCGTCTCCGCCGGGGAGCTGGTGACCTGCACCGTGGACAAGATCATGGCCACGGACATCACGGCCCCTCTCACCATCGAGGTCTTCCGCCGCATGGGGGCCACGCGCGTGGCGGACCCGGAGGCCTGCATCCTCATCAACGACCACTTCGTGCCCGCCAAGGACATCCGCTCCGCCGACTTCGCGAGGGCCATGCGGGAGTTCGCGAAGGAGCAGGGTATAAGGCGCTACTTCGAGGTGGGCCGCTCGGGGATCTGCCACGTGCTCGTGCCCGAGAAGGGGCTCGTCTCTCCGGGCGAGCTCTTCGTGGGCGCCGACTCCCACACCTGCACCGCGGGGGCGCTGGGCGCCTTCGCCACGGGGGTCGGCAGCACGGACTTGGCCGCCGCGTGGGCGCTCAAGGAGCTCTGGTTCAGGGTGCCGCCCACCCTCCGCGTGGAGCTGCGCGGCTCCTTCCGCCCGCACGTCACGAGCAAGGACGTGGTCCTCAGGCTCATCGGGGAGCTGGGGGTGGAGGGGGCGCGCTATCAGGCCATCGAGTTTCACGGCGAGGCCCTCGCCGCCATGCCCATGCACGCCCGGTTGACCCTGTGCAACATGGCCGTGGAGGCGGGCGCCAAGGCCGGCATGATCCCCTGCGATGACGTCACCGCCGCCTACGTCACCGCGCACGGAGGCAGCGTGGACAAGGCCGTCACGCCCGATGGAGACGCTTCCTACTCCGCCGCCCTCACCATCCACATCTCCGACCTGGAACCGCAGGTGGCCGAGCCCTTCATGCCCAGCAACATCCGGCCCGTGGGCGACTTCCGGGGCCTGCGCGTGGACCAGGTCTTCATCGGCTCCTGCACCAACGGCTACCTGGAGGACCTGCGCGCAGCGGCCGCCATCCTCAAGGGACGGAAGGTGGCCGACGGGGTCCGCCTCATCGTCACCCCCGCCACCCAGTCCATCTACCTGGAGGCCGTGAGGGAGGGCATCGTGGCCGACCTCGTGGAGGCCGGGGCCGCCGTCACCACGCCCACCTGCGGCGCCTGCCTGGGCGGCCACATGGGCGTGCTCGGCAAGGACGAGGTGGCCCTGGCCACCACCAACCGGAACTTCCGCGGCCGCATGGGCGACCTCTCCGCCCGCGTCTACCTGGCCAATCCCGCGGTGGCCGCCGCCACCGCCGTCACGGGGACCATCACCCATCCGGAGGAGCTGCCGTGAGCGAGGGAGAGATCCTGAGAGGCAGGGCCTGGCTCTTCGGGGACCACGTGGACACGGACGTGATCATCCCCGTCCGCTACTGCAACATGTTCCGCCCGGAGGAGCTGGGGCCGCACGCCATGGCCGGCGCCGACCCGGAGTTTGCCTCCAGGATCGCCCCGGGCGACCTCATCGTGGCCGGCACCAACTTCGGCTGCGGATCCAGCCGCGAGACCGCCCCCGTGGCCCTCCTGGGCGCGGGCGTGGGCGCCGTGGTGGCCGCCTCCTTCGGCCGCATCTTCTTTCGAAACGCCGTCAACGTGGGGCTGCCCATCTTCGAGTCGCCCGAGGCCTCGACCGCCTGCCAGGCGGGGGACCACCTCGCCGTCGATGCGGCGCGGGGGGTCATCCGCAACGAGACCCGCGGCCTCTCCTTCACCTTCGCCCCGTACTCCGCCCAGGTGGCCGAGATCATCGCCGCCGGCGGCCTCGTCCCCTACGTCCGCCGCCGCCTCGGCCTGCCGCCGGAGGAGCAGGGGGCGAGCGGCAAGAGGTGAGGAGGCGGGAGCCCCCGAAGCTTCGCTCCCTGCGCGTTCGCGAGGGGTGAGGACGCTTGTGCCCGGGGGAACTGCTCCCTGGCCCTGGCGAATGCTCGCTGCGACTGGCCCGCGCTACGGCGTGCCGGCGCCTAGCCGGGCGCTCCTCTCCCGATCGCTCCCCGTGGCGGCGCAGACCGTCCCCTCCCGCATCCCGGCGAGGGCTTCGGCGATGCGCCGGATCCCTGCGGCGATGCGCTCGGGCGGCATGTTCGAGAAGTTCAGGCGCATGGTGTTCTCGTGGCCGCCGTTGGGGAAGAAGGCCTCCCCGGGCACGAAGGCCACGTCCCGCGCGAGGCAGCGCTGGAGAAGCTCCCTCGCGTCCACGTCCTTTGGGAGCTCCGCCCAGAGGAAGAGGCCGCCCGCGGGCCGCGTGACGCGCACCTCCCCGGGCATCTCGGCCTCCAGCGCCGCCAGCATGGCGTCGCGCCGCTCCCGGTAGACCTTCGTGATGCGCCGCACGTCCTCGTCTAGGTCGTAGCGCTCCATGTAGAGCGAGACCATCATCTGGCTCAGCGTGGAGGTGTGCAGGTCGGTGCCCTGCTTGAGGATGACGTACTTCTCGTAGAGGGGCGGCTCGGCCGCGAGCCAGGCCAGGCGGAGGCCGGGGCAGAAGATCTTGGAGAAGGTGCCGAGGGAGACCACCAGACCGCGCCGGTCGAAGGCCTTGAGCGCCGGGAGCGCCTCGCCCTCGAAGCGAAGCTCGCCGTAGGGGTTGTCCTCGATCACGGGGATCCCCCGGCGGTCGATCACCTCCATGAAGCGGCGGCGCCGATCGAGCGACCAGGTCCGCCCCGAGGGGTTCTGGAAGTTGGGCACCACGTAGACGAGCTTGGGCCGCCGGCAGCCGTCGAGCCTCTCCTCCAGCGCGGCGATGTCCATGCCGTCATCGTCCGTCGGCACCTCCACCCACCTGGGACCAAAGACGTTCCACGCGCCGATGACGCTCAGGTAGGTCGGGCTCTCGCAGAGCACCTCGTCCCCCTCGTCCAGAAAGAGCTTCCCCGTGAGGTCGAGCCCCTGCTGGGAGCCCGCCGTCACGAGAATTTGATCGGCCGTGAAGTGCGCGTCCGAGAGGGCGTTGAGCCGGGCGGCGATCTGCCGCCGCAGGGGCGGGTGGCCTTCCGTGGTGGAGTACTGCAGGGCCCTCGCGCCGTCCTCGGAGAGGATCTCGTGCGCGATGGCCGCGAGGCGTTCGCCGGGGAAGAACTCCGGCGCGGGCAGCCCTCCGGCGAAGGAGATGACCTCCGGCCGCTGGGTGACCTTCAGCAGTTCCCTCACGTCCGAGGCCTTCAGGATGTCCATACGATGCGCCAATTGAATTTCCATGGGATCTCCCTGGCGCCGGCGCAAACCGGCGCGTTCGTTCAGACGATGGGCGGCGTCCCGCCGGCGGGGCGCTCGTCTGAGCGTGGCCCGGCGGCTGCCGCGCGGTAGGCCCGCACGAGCCGGGAGACCCCCTCCCGGATCTGATCGGGCGCGCAGTAGGTGAAATTCAGACGGAGGTGGTTCCGTCCGGGTTCGCCCACGAAGGAGGCGTTCCCCGGGAGGAAGGCCACGTGCTCCTCGGCCGCCTTCTGCAGCAGGGCCGACTGGGAGACCCTTTCCGGGAAGGAGCACCAGACGTAGAACCCCCCCTCCGGACGGCTCCACGTGAGGCCCTCCGGCGCCTCCGACTGAAGGGCCTCGACCATGGCGTCGCGCCGCCGCGCGTACTCGGCCCGTACCGCCTCCAGGTGCCGGGAGAAGAGCCCCTCCGAGATGAAGCGCTCCACCATCCACTGGCCGAGCGTGCTGGAATGCAGGTCCACGAGCTGCTTGGTGAGGGCGAGCTGGCGGACGGCCTGCCTCGGAGCCGCGATCCATCCGAGCCTCAGGCCCGGGAAGAGGATCTTGGAGAAGGAGCTGAGGTAGATGACGTATCCGTTTCTGTCCAGCGCCTTCAGCGAGGGCACCGCGTCGCCCCCGTAGCGGAGGTCCGAGTAAGGGTCGTCCTCCAGGACCGGCACCTGGTAGCGATAGGCCAGCTCCAGCAGGCGCCGCCGCCGCTCCAGGGAGAGCACGCTCCCCGAGGGGTTCTGGAAGGTCGGCAGGGTGTAGATGAGCCTGGGGCGCTGACGGGCCAGGAGGTTTTCCAGGAGATCGGTCCGCATGCCGTCGCCGTCGCACGGCACGCCCAGCAGCCGCGCCTGGCCCCCCCGGAAGGTCGCCAGCGCGCCGAAGTAGGAGGGCTCCTCCACCGCCACGGCGTCCCCCGGCGCCAGGTAGGTGCGCGCCACCAGATCGAGGGCCTGCTGGGAGCCGGAGGTGATGAGCACCTCCGCGGCCCCGCACTGGATGCCGCGCGAGACCATGTGGCGGCAGACGGCTTCCCGGAAGGCGGTCACCCCCTCCGTCGGGCTGTGGAGGAAGATCTCGGCCCCCTTCTCCGCCAGGAGCCGCCGGTGGATCCGGCCCATGGCCTCGATGGGGATCAGCTCGGGGGCCGGCAGCCCCACCGCCAGGGAGATGACGTCCCGCCGCTCGGTGAGGGCCAGGAGGTCGCGCACCAGCGGGTCGGGCTCCCGGGCGGCGCCGTCGCGCGCGAGCTGCAGCCACGGGAGAGGCTGGACCGGCCCCGCTCCGGGCTCCTCGGGACGGCGGGCGAGGACCGACGTGCCCCGCCCCACGCGCGCCGCCACGAAGCCGTCCGCCTTGAGCTGCTGGTACGCGTTCACCACGGTCGTGCGGTTGACGCCGAGAGAATCGGCCAGCCGCCGCTCCGGGGGCAGAAGGAAGCCGTCGGGCAGCCGTCCGGCCAGGATCAGCCCCTGGATCGCCCCGCTGATCTGGAGGTAGAGCGGCACCGGGCTCTTGCGGTTGATGCGCAGATCCATCGGGTCCCCTTGGTCACCGGCGAGTTCATCCAATGTCTATATTGGATGGCCACATTCACAATGTATCGCCTGAATTTGCGCCGTCAAGGGCCAATTTCGCTTGATTGGACCCGTCCAATTTTATGGAGAACCGGCCACGGGCCTCCGCGGCTGTCTCTTGACAATGGTTTCGCCCGGCGATCATCCTACCTTCTCAACAGAGACCGAGTGCGCCGCCCCAGAAAAGCCGCTACACCCCTAGCCGAGGGCGGGCACCACACCGGGCGCCGTTCCTTTGAAACCTCCTCGCCCCTCTGGGGCTGCAGTCCGTCGAAGACGTCCTCCTTTTAGGAGGAGCCCGGGGGGGCCGTGAGGCGAGGACTTCGGGGGTGCTGAGCCGGGGACGCAACACCATGCGAGCGGATAGGGCCGCTGTCCTCATCGCGGCTGAGAAAGGGGGTGTCTCATGGTCGGTGGCAAGAGCCGGAACATGGTCATCGGGGGGGTGCTCCTCGCTGCGCTCCTCCTCACGGGAGCGGCGAGGGCGCAAGGGACCGAGGAAAAAGGCAAGCTGAGCGCCCTCGAGAGCCACCTGACGAAGAAGGGGTTCGTCTGGCAGGATGGGAAGGTCTGGTTCCCCAACGTTTTAACCATGTGCTGCTCGTGCTCGCTCCCGAGCTGCTACAGCAACAACGCGTCGAGCCAGTACGGCTTCTTCGCGCTTCCCCCCGCGCCGGGCCAGGACCCCGCGGTGAAGAACCCCTACACCGAGTGGCTCAGCGGATACCTGCCGCAGGGCTGGAGTTACGCGTGGCGCCTGGAGCCCGACGAGGCGGTCGTGTTCATCGGGAAGACGCCCCCGAAGGTCGAGTACTTCGGCTTCACGGCCTACCTCTACGACCGCTACGTGGCCGGGATGGGCCCCATACCCGACTGCACCTTCCTGGACATCAACGGACAGACCCAGCAGAAGGCCCAGCCCCCGTCGGTGCAGAGCCGCTACCCCGTCTTCGCGAGCCTGGGCGACACCCTCAACCAGGAGACGATCGATCTGGCGGGCGGACGCCAGGACCCCTTCCAGAAGAACGTGGTGGTGGTCGTGGCCGCGGACCAAAACGTCTTGCGCAAGGTGAAGGACGCCCTGGAAGCGGCGGGCTACCCGGGGAAGAGCATCAACGTCCTGCCCGTGGCGCCGTCCCTCGTCAGACCGGGGCTGGCGTCACAGAACGACTCGTTCATGATCCTCATGCGCGTGACGCCTCAATCCGGCGACGACGTCAGCACCTACTACTCCCAGCCCATGACCCTGCTGCGCGTGACGCCTTCGACGCCGGTCCCCGTTTCCCAGCTCGCTCCCATTCTGCCCCCGAAGCTCCGCGTGCGCGGCACGGGGAAGACGGAGGCCTACCTGGAGGGACAGGTGGACGCCCTCGGACAGGCCATCGTCGCCTTCTACACGGGCCTTGGCTACAGGGCCACCCCCGTCAAGATGGCCATCCTCCCCGACGGCTTCAACTGCATCTCGAACATGCAGAACTGCCTCGCGGACAACCGGGACACCATCTACGTCTCTCCGGCTTACGACATGATCAGCCAAAAGCTCCTGCAGGGGCAGCCGTCCCTGACCTTGGGGCCCAACGAGTTCCTCGTGGTCTACGGCGTGCAGCACCAACTGGTGCACAAGGCCCTCTACACCAACATCTCGATCATGGGCTGGTACAAGAAGGCCGCGGCCGGGGTGGTGACCGACGCCATGCTGGCGAACAGCGCGCAGGACTATCTCCCCGGAGCCGATCCGGTTCTCTACGCCTTCCAGATCACCCGGTCGGACGGCGACAACTGCACGGACCCGCAGCACTGCATCAAGCTGGGGTATGGTTGCGGGAGCGGCATCGCCACTGACGAGCCCGTGGCCCCCATTTTCCGGGCCTACCTGGAGCCGGGCAAGAAAGTGGGTCCCTCCAGGGGTGAGGTCGTCATCGACCAGGTGCTCAAGTTCACGCCGGCCCAGTGAGACGCGGGCGAGCGTCCCGCCGGCGGAGGGCGGAAAAGCGCAAGAAGATTCACCACCAAGACACCACGGCACCAAGGGAGGCGGGGATCGCGGGGTGCGGGCTGGATCCCCAAGTCAGCGCAAGGGAGGCCTCCTGCCGCCGGCCCTTGGCCCCGCACGCCGCGGGACCTTATATTTTCTGATAAGCGCCCAGCCGGCGGCGGCCGCGGGAATGAATAGGCCGCCCTAGCGCGTTGAATAAAGAGTGGAAAGGCTACCGATCGTCATCAAGAGGTAGCTCGGTCGTGAGACCCTCGTCTGTGAGGAGCTGAGTCACCGCTCCAGGCGGGTGAGGAACGAATCAACAGAGGAACACCCAGAACAAGGAGATAGGCCATGGCCAAGATTCCAGCGTTTGCGGCACCGTCGCCCAAGGCGCCCCTGGCGCCCCACACCATCGAGCGGCGCGAGCCAGGCCCTCACGACGTGCTCATCGACATCCTCTACTGCGGCGTCTGCCACTCGGACATCCACCAGGCCCGCGACGAGTGGGGCGGCTCCATCTTCCCTATGGTGCCCGGCCACGAGATCGTGGGGCGCGTGAAGCAGGTCGGCGCCCGGGTGACCCGGTTCAAGCCGGGCGACATGGCCGGCGTCGGCTGCATGGTGGACTCGTGCCGCGACTGCGACCCCTGCCGGCGCGACCTGGAGCAGTTCTGCCAGAAGGGCGCCGCCTTCACCTACAACGGCACCGAGATGGACCGCAAGACGCCGACCTACGGCGGCTATTCCACGCAGGTCGTGGTGGACGAGCGCTTCACGCTGAAGGTCCCAGATGGGCTCGATCCGGCGGGTGCGGCCCCGCTCCTCTGTGCCGGCATCACCACCTACTCGCCCCTCAGGCAGTGGAACTGCAAGCCCGGCGACAAGGTCGGCGTGGTGGGCCTCGGCGGCCTGGGCCACATGGCCGTCAAGCTCGCCGCCTCCATGGGCGCCGAGGTGACCATGCTCTCCACCTCCCGCCGCAAGGAGGAGGACGCCCGCAGGCTCGGCGCCAAGGGCTTCGCACTGACATCGGACGAGGAGACCTTCAAGAAGCTCGCCGGCGCCTTCGACCTCATCATCAACACCATCTCCGCCCCGCACGACTACAACAAGTACCTCGGCATGCTGAAGGTCCAGGGCACGATGGTGCTGGTGGGAGTGCCGCCCGAGGCGGTCCCCGTCCACGCCTTCTCCCTCATCGGCGGCAACCGGCGGCTCGCCGGCTCGCTCATCGGCGGCATCAAGGAGACCCAGGAGATGCTCGACTACTGCGGTGAGCACAAGATCGTCTCGGACGTGGAGGTCATCCCGATCCAGAAGATCAACGAGGCCTACGAGCGCGTCGTCAAGGGCGACGTGCGGTACCGCTTCGTCATCGACATCGCCAGCCTCAAGGTGTGAAGGAGCCGCAACCGTAAGCCCGCCGGGCCCAAGGGTCGGCAGAGGTCTGGAGAGCAAGACGAGTTCGGCCGGCGCACGCGCCGGCCGAATCTCTTTCTGCTGGGGCAGCCTCGGAGGGTGCTGCGGGTCAGAAGCGGGTGAGCTTCCAGCGCAGGCCGGGGCCGGTGACGGCGCTCGGGGCGGTGAGGGGCAGCTTGGCCACCTCCCGCGTGCCCTGCATGATGACCAGCGTTCCCACGGGCGCGCCCTCCTGCAGCGTCTTCCCCAAAGGGGCCGCCTGCACCTTGGCGTCGAACGCGAGGCCCGGCCAGCCGATGACCGACACGGCCTGCGGCGCCTTCACCTCGATGGGGGCGCTCTGCCAGGGCACGTGCACCCGCGCCACGGTCTGGCCCGCGGTGATCAGCGTCTGGGCGGTCAGTGCGGGAGTGGCGGTGTCGATCAGGGCCCGGACATTCTTTAAGACGGTCTCCAGTACGCTCACCCCTTGCTGGCCCAGCACGGCTCCGATGAGCAGGACCTTCTGCCCGCTCACCTTCCGCTGGGCCGCGAAGACGAGGCAGCCGCCCGCCTGCGGCGTGGAGCCGGTCTTGATCCCCACCACTCCGTCGTGACCCACGAGGGCGTTGACGTTGTAGGCGATGCCCTGGACGGGCAGGGTCACCTGGGGCATGGCCACGATCTGCGCGAAGATGGGGTTCTTCATGGCTTCGAGGGCCAGCACGGTCTGGTCCGTGGCCGTGCTCGTGGTGGCGGGGGAGTCTCCGCTGGCGTCGGCGTAGTGCGTGTGCTGGAGGCCCAGTGCCTTGGCCGCATCGTTCATCTTGGCGACGAAGGCGGGCAGGCTCCCGGCGTCCCAGACCGCCAGCGTCGTGGCGATGTTGTTCCCCGAGGGGAGCAGGAGCGCCTCCAGCATCTGCATCTCGGTGAGCTGCTCGCCGGCCTGCACCTTCACCACCGACTGGTGGTCGGCCTTGTCCGCCTGGTAGACCGACACGTCCTGCTCGGTCATGGTGACGGAGGGGCCCGTCTCGCCGATGCCCAGCGGGTGGTTCTTCAGGATGACGTAGGCGGTCATGATCTTGGCCACGCTGCCGATGGCCACGGGCTGTTCGCCGCCCGAGCTGCCGAAGCCGCCCGAACCCTGGAGCACCATGGTGGCCTGCCCGTCCTCGGGCCACGGGATGGCCGGCGCCGTGCCGGGGATCGTCAGGACCTTCTGCACCGTGGGCTCCAGGCGCAGGCCAGGCACGGGGCGCAGGAGCTGGACGACGAGGATCGCGATCGCCGCGAGGATCACGGCCAGGGCCAGGAGGGTCCTCCTGCGGATGATCAAGTTGGACGGCTCTCTCGATTTCATGCGGCTCTCCCTCTGCTGGTGGTCTCTCCATGCACGCGGCCGGCCCGCCCGAGGCGCGGGCGCCGGACCGATTCCGGATGGGCGCCCCACGCCGCGGCGCCCCACACGTCCGAAGGCCGGATTATACGGCCGCTTGTGTCCCCCGTCACGCGGCGGGGATCCTCGGCGAGAATCGCTAAACCCCGACCGCCTTCTCTTTTTCTAAAGGGGCGAAGGCGCAGGCCTTCAGAAAGGAGCCCCACATGAAAGCAAGAGGATGGGCAGTGCTCGCGACTTCGGTGGTCTTGTTCCTATTGGCGGGGT
>JBAWEQ010000113.1:0-40977 GCA_049591295.1 Acidobacteriota bacterium | reverse complement strand
CTGGTTGGCGCCGCTGATGGTCACGGAGAGGCTCGCGGGGCTGAAGGTATATCCCGACAGGCTCGGCGTCACCGTGTAGGTCCCGTTGGCCAGGCCGCCCAGGGTGTAGTTGCCGCTGCCGTCGGTGGTGGCCGTGGCGCCCGTCGTGGAGAGGGTCACGCCGGATAGGCCGCCGCCCGTGCTCAGCGTCACCGTCCCCGAGATGCTGTAGGTCGCGGTCCCCGTGGTCACCGTAGCCGTCACCGTGGCGCTGCCCGCCGCGTAAGCGTAGACCCCGATGCACCATGTGGCCACCGTGGGGCTGGTGTAAGCCAGGGACTCGCTCGTCGTCCCGCTGTTCCAGGAGCGCCCGTAGTAGCTGCTCGTGGTGGGGTGCGTGGTGCTGTTGTTCACGTAGAGGTCGAGGTCCGCCGAAAGGCTCGTCAGCGTGATGGAGAGGTTGGTCGCGCCGCTCGGGACCGCGATGGTGTAATACTTCCAGGCCCCCTGCGCGATGGACCCCGTGCTCACGCCCACGCCGCTGGTCAGGGGGGTGTCGCCGCTCGGGTTGACCGTCGCGGTGAAGTTCTTGCCGGTCTGGTTGGCGCCGCTGATGGTCACGGCGATGCTGGCGGGGCTGAATGTGTACCCGGATTTGCTCGGCGTCACCGTGTAGCTGCCGTTCGCCAGGCCGCTGAAGGTGTAGGTGCCGTCGGCGGCGGTGGTCGTGGTGGCCGTCGCCGCGCCGGTCAGGCTCATGGTCACGCCCGAGGCCGTGTCCCCGCTCACCGTCCCGAGGATGCTGTAGGTGGCCGTCGAGGTCGCCGTGAAGTTTTTGCCCGTCTGGTTCGCCCCGCTGATGGTCACCGCCAGGCTCGTCGGGCTGAAGGTGTACCCGGACTTGCTCGGCGTCACCGTGTAGCTGCCGTTCGCCAGGCCGCTAAAGGTGTAGTTGCCCGAGGTGTCCGTGGTGGTCGTGGCCGAAGCAGCACCGGTCAGATTCACGGTCACACCGGAGGCTGTGTCCCCACTGACCGTACCGGAGATGCTGTAGGTGGCCGTCGAGGTCGCGGTGAAGTTCTTGCCCGTCTGGTTGGCACCGCTGATAGTCACCGCCAGGCTCGTCGGGCTGAAGGTGTACCCGGACTTGCTCGGCGTCACCGTATAGCTGCCGTTCGCAAGGCCGCTGAAGGTGTAGTTGCCGGAGGTATCGGTGGTGGTCGTGGCCGTGGCCGCGCCGGTCAGGCTCATGGTCACGCCCGAAGCCGTGGCGCCGCTCACCGTCCCGGAGATGCTGTAGGTGGCAGGAGCGGACCCACCGACCGCAAAGGCGAGGTCGTCGCGGTCGTTGTAGCTCCCGCTCAGGCAGGCGGTCGATCCCGGATCGCTGTTGTAGGTCATCTGGGCCCGAACCGCCTGCATGGAGCCGGCGGTCCCGGCGAGAGTGAAGGTCCAGGTGAAGGTCTTTGTGCCGCTTCCGCTGGCCTGCTGGGTGGACCCAACCTTGGACCACGAGGGGCCCGGCGCGCTGGTGCTGTAGAAGAGCGTGACGTAGTCCGTGGTGTTGTAGCAGTACGCCGTAACCGTCACCGTAACCTGCACTCCAGGGTTCAAGCAGCTCGCCCCGTCGGCCGAGGCGATGGTGATGGCCTCAATCGATTCGTCGCTGTGGCAGGAGCCGCTGTTGCCGTCGGCGCACCCGTCGAGGGTGTTCGGCGCGTTGGACTCACCGGTGGTGCCGCGGCACTGCAGGAGGGAAGTCGGGGCCGCGCAGGAGAGGCCGGCCGTGTCGCAGGTGGGGCAGTGGTACGTGCTGCTATAGACCGCGGTGACCGCTCCACAGGCGCTCGCCGTCGAGGTGAAGTTCTTGCCCGTCTGGCTGGCGCTGCTGATGGTCACGGCGATGCTGGTGGGACTGAAGGTGTACCCGGACTTGCTCGGCGCCACCGTGTAGCTGCCGTTGACCAGGCCGCTGAAGGTGTAGTTGCCCGAGGCATCGGTGGTCGTGGTGCCCGTCGCCGCGCCCGTCAGGCCCATGGTCACGCCCGAGGCGATATCGCCGCTCACCGTGCCGCTGATGCTGTAGGTCGGCACGGCCGTGGCCGTGAAGTTCTTGCCGGTCTGGTTGGCGCCGCTGATGGTCACGGCGATGCTGGCGGGGCTGAATGTGTACCCGGATTTGCTCGGCGTCACCGTGTAGCTGCCGTTGGCCAGGCCGCTGAAGGTGTAGTTGCCCGAGGTGTCCGTGGTGGTGCTCGCGATGGCCGCACCCGTGAGGCTGATGGTCACCCCGGAGGCGGTGGCGCCGGAGACCGTGCCGGTGATGCTGTAGGTGGCGCCGGCCGTGGGCGTGGCGCTCTGGACGGCGGAGAGGGCCCCGAAGCAGGAGCTGCTCGAACCCACCCCGAGCACCGAGTAGTAATAGGTGACCCCCGTGGCCACCACGCTGTCCGTGTAGCCCGTCCCGCTCGTCACGGTGGCCAGGATCATCATGCCCGCCGAGGAGCCCATCTCGTTGCGCAGGACTAAGTACTTGCTGGCGCCGGAGACGGCCGTCCAGGAGAGGCTCACGCTCCCCGAGCCGGCCGCCGCCGTCAGCGTCGGCTGGCCCATGGTCCCGCACGTGCTGGAGTTGGTGTGGACCGTCGTCGAGCACGCGATGGCGTGCCGGTTGAAGGCCGCGTAGATGGCCGCGGCGTGAGGCGTGCCGTCGCTCAGGTTGCCGTTGTCGTCGTCGGCCACCAGATAGGTCTGGAACCAGTTGCTGGTCCCGCAGCCGTTGGCGGTGGTCACGCTCGGGCAGCTGTAGGAGTCGCCGGAGGTCGGCCGGGTTAGATAGAACAGGCGGTCGGCGATGAACCAGGAGGTGTTCGCGTCGAAGCCGGCCGAGGGCAGGTCGCGCGCGGCCAGGTCCCAGCCCACCTCGGACATGATGTAGGACTCGCAGTGGCCCTCATAGCCGCAGGGACCCGGATAGCTGCTGTCCCTGGAGCAGTGGAAGCCCGAAGTGGCCGCGAGCTGGGCGGGGGTGGCGGGCGAGGTGGAATAGGTGTGCTTGGCGTAGTCCGCGTCCCGGATGCCCGTGCAGCTCGTGCAGGGGTTCCCGTAGCCGGAGCAGTTCTGGCCCGGGATGAAGTTCAGGCCCAGGCAGGAGTTGTGCGTGGCCAGGATGCCGTTCAGGTCGCCGTAGGACTCGGAGGAGCCGACCGTGGAGGAGGGGCTCCCGTCGTTGTCGTCGAGGCCGTGGCCGATCTCGTGCAGGAAGACCGTCGGAAGTTCGCCGGTGTTGGAGCAGCCACCGCCGGATTTGAAGAAGTTGACCGCGCTGCCGTCCCAGTAGGCGTTGCAGGTCTGGTTCAGGTTCACCTTGTCGCCCACCTGGCCCGTGAGCCACGTGTTGGAGGGCAGCCACGCCATGGCTTTCTCTTTCCAAAGCGTGAGGTGCAGGTAGGTCGTGCGCGCCGCGTGGGTGTTGCCCGCGCCGCCGACGCCCGGCGTCGTGCAGTCGGTGCCGGAGGAGGTGCCCAGGTTCAGGTCCGCCGGGGCCGTCCCGCTCAGCGAGATGGAGCCGCACGAGTCGGTGACCTTCACGTACTTTCCCGCGAGGGTGGTCGTCACGGTGCCGCTCGTCTGGGAATAGACTCCGGCGGCATTGGCGTAGGTGCTCGTCGCCGAGTTGGCGAAGGGCATGGGCCGGACCACTTCGGTGTCGAGGTTGGAGGTGATGTAGATGCCGCCCTTGATGGATCCGTAGTCGTTCGCGTCCACGAACTGCAAGACTTCGCCCGTGTGCGCGTCGACCTTCGCCGTCCAGGTTCCCATCATCCCAGCCCGCCGGAAGGCGAGCGTGTACACCAGGTGATACTCCACGCCGTGTCCCGTCTGGCCCTTGTACACCCCGTCGTCGCCGCTGGGGGCCAGGGGAAGGATGCTCAGGCTCCCGCGGTTCACCCACTCGTCAGAAGCGTCCAGTCCTCCCGCGTACCCCGCCAGAATCTGCTGCGCCGTTTCCGCGTCGATGGACGGCAGAGGGTCCAGGTCGATGGGCCCCAGGTACTCGCCGCCGAACTGCACGAGATTTCCGTTGTTCACGCGGAACACGACGTAGGAGCGCTCCACCGGGATTCCGTGGTAGGTCCGGTCGAACTGCACGTACCAGAGGTATCCCCCATACTCTCCCGTCGAGACGGGGTTCTCTCGCAGGTCCTGCGGGGCCACGCCGAACAGCTCCGGGTACTGGTGCATGAACTGGGTCGCCAGCCTCACCAGCGTCCCCTGCGTCACCGTGTCGTTGGCTCCCAGCGACTCACGCAGGTCCCCCAGCTGGAGAGCGTTCCCGCGACCGGGTACCCACGGCACCCCAGATCCCTGGGCCAGCGAGGGATACCCCGTCCGCCGGTCGATGGCCAGGCTCCAGGCCGTCCCGTTCTCCGACAGAAAGCGGTCCCACCCCTCGATTAAGATCCGCTGCCCGGGAGCGGCCGTCGCCGACTCCTCCATTCGCAGCTGTTCTACCGGTACCACCGTCTGGGGAACACGAACCCTCCCCGAGACCATGGTCAGATCGTCCAGGCCGCCTTGGGTCTTCTTGACGACCTGGGCCTGCGTGGTCAATCCGAGGAGGATGGCCAGCACGCCGACTACAGCAACCGTGACCCAGAGTTTCGACCGCATCACCCTTTACCTCCCTGCCATGTCCCTGTCCAAGACTGTTTGCGGAAAACCACCACTTCCCAGACCCCTCCACCCGCCGATTTCGGTACGGCACCTGGACTGCGGGGCCGGCCTCACCGGGGGTTTGACCGCCGGCGGTCCCGCTGGACGCGCCGGAACAACTCCTGCTTGTGTGTGTAGGGAAAGCGTCAGTGAAGCCACGCCGGGAGGGATGCAGCCCTCCCCGGCGCGGTCAGACTTGGCGGTGCTTCTTGAAGATGCGGCGCCGCATGGTATTGCCCTGGTCCTGCACCCAGGCGAAGAAGGAGCGGTCGGTCCGCATCAGGCGGTCCGAGCGGCGTGCCGGTTCGCGGGAGAAGAGGGCAGTGGACCCCTTGCAGATCCGGTCCCTGCGGACCGTATGGCTGCCCTGACCGCACCGGATGGCGCAGCCGTGGTCCTCGGCCTGTCTGCCCCAATCTCCTCCACCGGAGAATCGGGCTCCCTGCACCGTCGAAGCGGAGATGCAGAGCCAGCGAGGAGCCCGACGCAGCACGGGAGCCAGGGCGTACAAACCCAGCAGGCCGATGAGAGAAATCATCGTGAGGCGGCGAAGCATTCGAACCGTCATGGACCCCAATCCCACCCCTTTGAATCGTGCGGATGAAAAGAAGGAGAAGATATAAGCAATTGTCGTGCCTTTCAGCGCACCTTTTTCTAGTCCACTGATAAGACTGAACTTTTCACCCCATGAAGAGTAGGGCTTCGGCCATAATGTCGTGCACTAAGTTATCACCTCATCTCCCCACCAGGCCAACCTACGTCGTAACATGCTGAATTTACTTCACCTTCATCACGGCTACAACGTACCTAGTGAAGTGTGATCGTCCTTCACACCCAGCCGCCGCCCTCCGATCCGTCCCCTCCACGCCCGAAGTGCCTCCTCCCGGGCGCTTGGCTCCCCGTTCCCGATTCAGTGCGCCGAACAGGGGCAGTTCCTGAGCCCCCCTTGCGGCGAAGGGTGCAGGTACGCCCAAATCCATAGCGCGCGGCCATCCTGCCGATGGCGGTACCAACCGGCCCTTGCGAGCCGAGACCTCGGGCGCTACAGTGATTTTCCCCGTCGCGGATACGGGCACTGGGGATCTCCCGGCAGGAGCGTGCGGATGGCGGAGGCGCGGCAGGTCCAAGGAGAGCTGGTGCTCCTGGTCCTTTCAGGGGACATGGAGAAGGGGCTGGCGGCCTGCAACCTAGCGATCGCGGCCCTCGCGGCGGACCGTCCCGTGACCCTCTTTTTCAGCTTCTGGGGCCTCAATTTCCTGAAAGAGCGCAAAGGCCGCGCGGACGGCACCCCGCTTTCCCGCCTGTTCGGATGGATCAACCGGGATCACGCGGCGAGCCAGCGGCTCGGGCGTTTCCACCTGGGGGGAGCGGGGCGGTGGGCCCTGCTCCGGCTCATGCGGCGCCACCGCATCCCCCCCTTCCGGGAGAGCCTGGAGATGGCGCACCAGATGGGGGCCCGCGTCATCGCCTGTTCCGCCACCCTCAGCCTCATGGGCCTGGGCCGCGACGACCTCATCCCCGAGGTGGACGAAATCGCGGGTGCCATGGCCTTCCTGGACCGGGCCAGAGGCGGGCAGGCGATCTGCATTTCGTAGGCGTGATGGGTCGCCGGGAAGCCGTCAGACAATAGTCTCCCAAGCCGAGTGGAAGGCTTCGGCGTGCTGCTCTTTTACGCCACGCCGTTCCTTACGGACAGGCCCCTGCGGACCAGCTCGCGGATGACAGCCCCATAGGCGGTCCCCACGTCCTCCGGACGATGCGCGTCCGAGGAGAGCACCACCTCGCTGCCCCCCAACCGGTGATAGAGGTCCAGGATGGCCCAGCCCGGGTAGGGTTCGTTGAAGCCGACCCTGTAGGAGCCCGTATTGACCTCCAGAAAGACGCCGAAGTCCAGGCAGGCCGAGAGCGCGGATCGGATTTCCTTGCCGTAGTGGCGCAGCCAGAATTCCCCCGTGAGGTCCGGGCCGCGCCGGCTGTAGCGCTTGGGGAAGTCGAGGTGCCCGAGACAGTCGTAGAGGTTG
Source organism: Acidobacteriota bacterium (assembly GCA_049591295.1). Taxonomy (GTDB): domain Bacteria; phylum Acidobacteriota; class UBA4820; order UBA4820; family DSQY01; genus DTPS01. Next base: position 34,261 of record JBAWEQ010000113.1, on the reverse strand, counting down.
GACTCCACGCCCTGAAGGCAAGCCTTGAAGTAGCCGCCCAGGCACTCCTCGAGCGGGATCCCCTCCCCTTCCACCCGGGCCACGTAATTGGAGATCTCCTCCCGCCCCACGTGATGGACGGCGCCGATGACCCAGTGGTAACGCCGGGCGTGAAGGAACTCCCGGATCTCTGGCAGGCGCCGTTGCTGGTGGCTGATCTCGGCCCCGAAGCGGATCTTCAGATCGGGCGTGAGGCTCTGGATCTCGTCCCAGGCGGCCCGTGCCGAGTCGTAGTCGTACTCCCCGAAGCCGGGGTCCAGGGGATCGAACTCCACGTGGTCCGTGAGCACGAAGCCTCCGACTCCGACCCGACGCGACGCCGCGACCAGCTCCTCCAGGGAGGAATCGCTGTCCCAGGAGAATCTGCTGTGGACGTGATGGTCGAAAAAGGCCTCGTACATGCCGTCAGTATAGGGCGGGGCGTGGAATTCGGGAAGATGGGCGCTACCGCTGGCTGGCGGACGGAGGGCCCGGCGGCCGGGGAGCTAGAAAAAGCTAGCCTCGCCCCGTAGGCTTTGCGTCTAGCGTCTCGCGTCTACCGTCTCGCGTCTCGCGCCTCTCCCCCTCGCCTCACATGAACTTGAAGGCCACGAGAATGGCCACTGCGATGCCCATGAGGCTCTCCCCGGCGATGATCCCCGAGGCCACGGGGATGGTGTACTGATCGGCCGTCTTGGGCGAACGCTTCTCCACGATCCAGGCGATGAGGGCTCCCAGGAACATGCTGACGGAGTTGAAGGCCGGAATGACGAGGGCGATGCCCATGCCGGTGGGCGAGGGCATGAAGTTCCGGCTCTCGGGCCAGCGCTTCTCGGCCACGGTGATGACGATCCCGAGCAGGCCGCCCACGAGCAGGGCCCAACGGGCCGAGAGCGGCAGGGCCGAGATGCCGTGGGAGAGAAGGAGCGCCACGCCCGCCCAGACCTGCGCGGCCGGAGCGGGGAGCTTGTCCGTCCCGATGACGCTCGGGTTGGGCACGAGGATGTTGTAGACCGGCACGCAGATCAGGGCCCCCACGATGGCGCCCAGGACCATGACGAAGAACTGCTTGCGCGGACTGGCCCCCACCTTGTAGCCGCACTTCAGGGCCTGGAGGAGGTCCGCCGAGGAGGTGGCGGCGCCGCCCGTGACATTGGCCGTCATGAGGTTGGTGACCATGTTGCCCGGGGCGATGGCCCCGTACATGAGCTGTGTGATCTTCCCCATGGCTCCGACGGGGGTGATGTCCGTCTCGCCCGTGGCCCTGCACGCCACGATGGCCAGGAAGAACGACATGAGCACCGCCAGGATCCCCATCCACCAGTGGATGTGGAAGAGCCTCACCTGCAGGAAGACCGCCAGGGCGCCCACCCCGACGAGGCCGAGGGCGAACCACGAGCCGGGTACCTCCACGGCCGCCAGGGGATCGGCCCCCCCCGCCTCCTCTCCCTTCTTCTTGCCGAACATCGTCGTCAGCCCCGAGAAGGCGCGCACGATGGTGCGCCACTGGAAGAAGAAGGAGAGCAGCCCCGCCGTCACCATCATGGCCACCCCCGGCCACATGAGCCAGTGGACCATGTTGGCGTAGCCGCCGTACCGTTCGGTCCGCGACTGCCCGGGCTCGAAGCCGAAGCGGTCCGCACCCGGCCCCTTGGCCACGGCGAGGGAGCTGTCCCACTGACGGGCGTGTTCCAGTTCCGCCGTGAGGTGGCCGCGCACCACGCCGAAGCGGATGAGGCCGAAAAACGGGTTCGGGGTTCCCTCGGCCGTGGTGGCGCCGTTGAGCGCCGCCAGCAGGGCCTGCTGGTCCTGGAAGAGCGTTCCGGCCGCGAAGCTTCGGGACACGGGGGTAAGGGTCGCCGTCCCCTCGGGCCCCGAGGCCCGGCCGGCCTCGAAGGCGAGGGTGGTTCCGGCGGGCACCTCCATGGGGAAGCGCAGCACCCGTCCGCCGAGCCCGGGATCGAATCCCAGGGCGGGCTCCTTCGCGCCGGGCGCGACCGCCAACACCGTCGTCACCGGAGGATTCCCCACCAGCCTGGCCAGGAGGTGGTTCTTGCCCGGGTCCACCTCGAAGGATACGGCCTCCTTGAAGGGATTGGGCGCCCCGTCGGGCAGGGTCGCCGCGTTCAGCGCGGCTTCCAGGGCCTCCCGGTTGCTGTAAACGGCCTCCGAGGTCCATCTCCTTTCGAGCAGGCTTGGCGCTTGCCCCTGCGGCTCGATGCGGAGGGCCAGCACGCCGCCCGCCGGAACGGTCACGGGGAAGTAGAGCTCCTGCGAGGAGTAGATCTCCGCCGTCGGTCCGAAACCCTCCGCCGCCCGGACCACGGGCGCCGGGTGTTCGATGTCGCCCCTGCGGATGAGCCACGGCCCCAGAGCGCCATAGCCCAGCAGGGCCGCCAGCAGAAGGCTGATGCCCACGCGGATGCCCATGATGGCGCCCGCCCCCACCATGATGAGGCTGCCCTCGAAGGAGATGGTCAGCCGTGAGAGGGGCATGCCCAGGATGGACCAGGAAGACGGGATGAAGGTGGCGGGGATGGAGGGGAGGAAGCGCTTCCACTGCCAGGTGCCCCACTCCTTGACCACGTGCCCTTTGACGAACCGCGGGATGCCCAGCACGCCGTCCCTCGACCAGGCCACCAGCAGCCCCAGCCCCATGGCCCCGAAGAGGGCCCTGGCCTTGCCGATGGCCTCGGTGCCGGCTTCGTGGATTCCCTTGAGCACCTCGGCCGTGGCCGTCCCCGTGGGGAACTTCAGGTTCTCCACGTTGATCATCTGGCGCTTCATGGGGATGGCCATGAAGATCCCGAGCAGCAGGATGGTCATGATCCAGAGCATGAGCTGCCAGGCGGGCAGGACCTGGCCCGAGACCATCATGAGCGCGGGGATGGCCGACACGAGTCCGGCGGAGGAGGTGTCCGCGCAGGCTGCGGCCATCGTCTGCAAGGTGTTGTTCTCGAGGAGGCTCAGGTCCCGCCTCACCAGGAAGGGCAGCACCGTCCGCACGGCCTTGAAGACCGCGAAGGCCATGATGGCGGCCGTGATGGTGACGCCCAGGCCCCAGCCCGTCTTGAATCCCACGTAGAGGTTGGAGAGGGAGAGGATGGCGCCGATGAAGACGCCCAGGATGAGGGTCCGGACGGTGACTTCGGGTTGTTTCCCGCCCTGGTACACCTTCTCCAGCCACTCCCGTTCGCGCTGCTCCACCTCGGCCTGGCTTCCGGCCGCGGGCTTGTCGTCCATGGACTCCCCTCCTTGCATTTCCCGCTGGGTGCGAGGTCCCATCATAACCGGAAGAGGGGCGAAAGCGGAATCGGGAGAGAAGACACGCAACACCAAGGCACCAGGAGGGAGGGGATTTCGAATCGGGGAGTTTCTCCGGCCCGCCGTCCCCTGCCCCCTGTCCCACTGACCGCCGACAGGGGAGCGCTTCAGGCTGCAACGGTTAGTGGAGACGCAACACGGCCTCTGGAAGGCCCCCTGCATCACTCAAAAGGGAGGGACCCGAAGGCCCCTCCCTTGAGGTGGATCAAGATTCTTCCCGTCTAAATTTACCGTCCCTCGGGCGGATAGGCGGGCAGGTGGGGCGGCGGGGCGGGCAGCGTCATGGGCTTGGCCTTGATCTTTTCCATGAGCACCTCCACCGCCTTCTCGAGCTGGGCGTCCTTGCCGGCGATCACGTCGCCCGGCAGGTCGTCCACCTTGATGTCAGGGTCCACGCCGTGGTTCTCGATGACCCACTGGGAGTGGAGGCCGTAGAGGGCGTCCTCGGGAATCGTGATGTAGCCGCCGTCGCAGAGCGGCCAGAAGCCGCGGATGCCGCGCACGCCTCCCCAGGTCCGGGTCCCGATGACGGGGCCGAGGCCGTACTTACGGAAGTAGTAGGGGAAGATGTCGCCGTCCGAGGCCGAGTAGTGGTTGACGAGGCAGGCCATGTAGCCGTGCAGCACCTGCGTGGGGAGGGTAAAGCGCTCGCCCTCGCGGTTGGTGTCCATGCCGACGAGGATGCGCCGCAGGCGCTCCAGGAGGATCTGGTCGATCTCGCCGCCTCCATTCCAGCGGTCGTCGATGATGAGCCCCTCCTTGGGGGTCTGCCAGTAGAACTGGCGAATGAACTCCTTCATCCCCGTCTCGTCCATGTCGGTGAGGTAGAGGTATCCGATCTTGCCGCCGGAGAGGCGGTCCACTTCGGCGCGGTTGTGGTCGACCCAGTCCTTCAGTCGCAGCTCCAGTTCCTCCGTGATGGGCTTCACGGTGACCTCCCGGCGGCCCTTTCCCGCGGCGTCGTCGGCCACCGTCAGGGTGACCGTCGTGCCGAGGGTGTTCACGAAGAGGCTGTACGGGTTCGTGGGGGCCTTGAGAGGATGGCCGTTGACGGCGAGGAGGTAGTCCCCCGCCTTGACGTTCACGCCGGGCTCGGTGAGAGGCGAACGGAGCGAGGGCTTGGAGTTGTCGCCGGCGTAGATCTTGGCGAAGGTGTAGAGGCCCGCGGCCTTGTCGAGTCCAAAGTCCACGCCGAGAAGGCCCGTGGGGACGTAGGCGTTCTTGAAGTCGTCCCCGCCGCCCACGTAGGTGTGGGAGTTGTGCAGCTCGCCGATCATCTCGCCGATGATGTAGTTCAGGTCTTCCCGGCAGGCGAGCAGCGGCAGGTATTTGGCATACTGCACCCGCACCTTGTCCCAATTGACGCCGTTCATCTCGGGGTTGACGAAGAAGTCGCGCTCCAGGCGCCACGCCTCGCCGTACATCTCCTTCCACTCCTGGACGGGATCGATGAAGGCCTTCATGTGCGAGAGATCCAGCTTCACCGGTTTCACCGCTTCTCCGCCCACGCCCTTGGCCAGGGCGGACTCCAGCTTGTAGACCTTCTTCTCCTTTGTGAGAACGGTGCTGCCGTCGCCGCTCAGGGCATACTCCCTGACGGGGGAGGCGAGGACCGCGTCCTTGCGCTTGGCCATGTCAAACACGTGCAGCGCCGGCTCCTCCCCGGGCAGGGGAGTGTCGAAGCTCTTCAGGGGCACGGTCAGGTAGTAGACGCGCCCGTCCGCGGCGGAGAGGTCCCGGATGTCGCCCGCGGGGATGGGCAAAGGCACCACGCGCTGCGCCAGGCCTTGCAGGTCGATCCGGATGGCTGGGATCACCCCCGGCTTCCACGCGGCCTCCTTCGGCGCCTCGGCGGATTTGACGAGGCCCTCGTCGGAGCGGGGCGCGAAGGGTGAGGGCTCGCCGGCCTGGAGCGTGGCGACGTAGATGCCGTCCATCTTGAGCGTGGCCACGTTGAACTCGCTCTCGCTGAAGACGGGGTTCTCGTGGCGCGCCGAGATGAAGTAGAGATATTTGCCGTCGGGGCTGAAGAGGGGCTCCATGTCGTCGGTCTGGCCCGTGCTCACCAGGTGGGACTTGGCCTCCTTCACGTTGTAGAGGTAGATCTCGCCCATGTAGGTGGAGGCGTCGTCGTCCGAGCCCATGTCCTGCGCCCCGGCCTTCGTATAGGCGAGCCAGAGGCCGTCGGGCGACCACGAGAAGTGGTGCATCTCCTCCCGGCGGTCCTGGTCCACCCGCGTGACCTGGCGGCTCGCCACGTCCAGGATCCACAGCACGTGGTCGCTGTCGGAGAAGGCCAGCCTGCTCCCGTCGGGCGACCAGTGGGGGCCGTAGAGGTAGCCCTTCGTCCGATCCGTCAGGAGCCTCTCCTCGCCGGAGCCGTCGGCCGGCCGCACGGCGATCTCCGCCTCGCCGGTGCGGTCCGTGACGTAGGCGATCCATTTTCCGTCGGGCGACCAGGCGGGATACATCTCCCGAGCGCCGGAGGTCTGGGTCAGGTCGCGCGTGTTGCCGTGCTCCTCGGGCACCGTGAAGACCTCGCCGCGGGCGTCGAAGAGCGCCCGCTTGCCGTTGGGGGCGATGCCGAAGGACATGACGTCCTTGGAGGCGTCCACCCACCGAGGCCGCGTGCGCACGTCGTCGCTCGGCACCGTCACGTCGAGCTTGTGGAGCTGCTCGGAGGGGAGGTCCATGACGTAGAAGTCGCCGCCGTCCTGAAAGACGATGCCGTCATTGCCCAGGCTCGGCCAGTCGATGTCGTAGTCGGCGAAGTGGGTCACCTGGCGGAACGCCTTGGTCTTAACGTCGTAGGCCCACAGGTTCAGGCGTCCCTCCGGCCCGCGGTCGGAGGCGAAGTAGATGGTATCGCCGGTCCACATGGGGAAGGTGTCGGTCCCCTTCCAGTGGGTCACCCGCTCGCAGGAGTGGCTCGCGAGGTCGTAGATCCAGACGTCCTGCGCCAGGCCGCCGTAGTAGCGCTTCCAGGTGCGGAAGTTGCGGAAGATCCGGTTCATGGCCAGCTTCGTGCCGTCCGGGCTGTAGGTGGCCAGGCCCGCCGTGTCCACGGGCAGGCGCACGGGCAGGCCGCCCTCCACGGGCACGACGAACAGCCGCCCGAACCAGGAGTTGAAGGTGTCCCGCCGCGAGAGGAAGACGATGCCCTTGCTGTCCGGGGTCCAGGTCACGACCATGTTGTCGGGCCCCCAGCGCATGGGCGCGTCCTCCACCACGTCCGAGTGGAAGGTGAGGCGCCTGGGCGCGCCGCCCTCGGCCGGGATCACGTAAACGTCCGTATTGCCGTCGTACTGGCCCGTGAAGGCTATCCAGCGGCCGTCCGGTGAGAAGCGCGGCATGAGGTCGTTGCCCCGGTCGGTGGTGAGCCGCTGGGCCACGCCGCCCTGCCGGCTCACCTTCCAGAGGTTTCCGCCGCTCTCGAAAACGATCTCGTTCCCGTGCAGCGTGGGAAAGCGCGTGAGGGCGTTCTCCGAGGCCCGCGCGGGGCCCGTCCAGGCCCATCCCATCAAGGCGATGGCCAGGGCCAGGAGCCAGGTGCACCCCAGGGTGCCCGGCCGATTCGAACCTCGTCTCCCGATGAAGCGCCTGTGCATGATGAACTCCTTTCCGGAACGATGGGCTGAGCAGCCGGATCGAGCTCTCCGGCGGCGGGCGGCGGCCGGCCGGTCCACCGGCCCCATCCGCCGCCTCCGTGAGAGGCCATTATAGGCGCAGGAGGGGGGTGGAGAAAGAAGGGCGGAGGTGGGTGGGAGCCGGTGAGGAAATCAGGAAGGGAGGAAGGTAGGAAGGCGGGGGAGTATCTTCGAAGAAAAGAGGGGACGGGGCAGAAATTGCCGTACAGGGGGGAGCGATGGCGCGGCCGTGGTCAGGGCAGACCGATCCGCGGCCGCCCCGAATGACGGCCTCGGAACCGGCGCTTTCTCGGCGATGCCGAGGTATGCGGACACCGGGAGAGACGGGCGCCGGCAAAAATTCGAAGTTCTGAGAGCGGGATTCGGACACGGAAGGTGAAAGGAACGAGTGAAGGCCTTTGTAGCGGCCGCAACTTGTTGCGGCCGAAGGGCCGGCCGATATGAATATCGGCCGCTACAGGTGAATGAGAAGCCCCGAAGAATCGCGCCCTGGAGAGCGTTACTACGAGCGACGAAGGATGACAGATGAAACATGAGGAGGAAGAAATCCTTTCGTCTCGCGTCTCGCCTCTTTCACTTCCCCGTCATCTTTCTCGCGTTCAGCAGTTCGTCCAATTTCTCTTGGGGAAGTATGCCTTTCTCCAGGCACAGCTCGCGAATGGTCTTGTCCGTCTCGTACGCCTCGTGGGCCAAAGCGGCCGCGGCGTCGCGCGGGGCCGCGCTCCCCAAGGAGGGCCTCAGCCGGCCCTCCTCGGCGCTCCCCGCCCTCGCACAGGACGCCCTTCGCGCGGGGGAACCTCCCCGTTCCCCCGCACCCCCTCGACGCGCCGCGGCCTCGCGAAGACTGCGCTCACCGGCCCGTCATCTTCCTCGCGTTCAGCAGTTCGTCCAATTTCTCTTTGGGAAGTATGCCTTTCTCCAGGCACAGCTCGCGGATGGTCTTGTCCGTCTCGTACGCCTCGTGGGCCAAAGCGGCCGCGGTGTCGTAGCCGATGACGGGGTTGAGGGCGGTGACCATGGCGAGGCTCTTCTCGACCATCTCGCCGCACCGCCTGGCGTCCGCCTGAAGGCCCGCCACGCACCTGTCGGTGAAGGCGTTGCAGGCGTTGGCGAGGATCTCCACGCTCTGGAGGAACGCGTGGGCCATGAGGGGCATCATGGTGTTGAGCTCGAAGTGGCCCGCCTGGCCCGAGAGGGCCACCACCAGGTCGTTGCCCATGACCTGGGCGCAGACCATGACCATCATCTCCGACATGACCGGGTTCACCTTGCCGGGCATGATGGAGGAGCCGGGCTGAAGGTCCGGGAGCTTGATCTCCCCGATGCCGCAGCGGGGCCCCGAGCCCAGCCAGCGGACGTCCTCGGCGATCTTGTTCAGGCTGACGGCCACTGTGCGCAGCGCGCCGCTGGCCTCCACGAGGCCGTCCTTGGCCGCCAGCGCCTCGAAGAGGTTGGGCGCCTGCCTGAGGGGCAGGCCCGTCTCGTCGGCGAGCCTCGCGATCACCGCCTCGGAGAAGCCCGGCACCGCGTTCAGCCCGGTCCCCACGGCCGTGCCGCCGAGGGCCAGCTCGCAGAGGGCGGGCACCGCGGCCTGAAGCCGCCTCACGCCGTTGCGCGCCTGCTGGGCGTAGCCCGAGAACTCCTGCCCCAGCCGCACGGGGACGGCGTCCTGCAGGTGCGTCCGGCCGATCTTGACGATGGCGTCGAAGGCCTTGGCCTTCTCCTCCAGCGCCTCGGCCAGCCGCCTCAGGGCCGGGATGAGGTCCTCGGCGACCGCCTCGGCGGCGGCCATGTGGATCACCGTGGGCACCACGTCGTTGCTCGACTGGCCCTTGTTCACGTGGTCGTTGGGGTGCACGGGCTTCTTGGAGCCCACCACGCCCCCCGCGATCTGGATGGCCCGGTTGGCGATGACCTCGTTGGCGTTCATGTTCGACGAGGTGCCCGAGCCCGTCTGGAAGATGTCCACGGGGAACTGCCCGTCGTGCCGCCCCTCCACCACCTCCGCGGCGGCCAGGATGATGGCGTCGGCCACTTCGGCGGGCAGGCTGCCCCGCTCCCTGTTCAGCGCGGCGCAGGCCCGCTTCACGCGGCCGAAGGCCCGGATGACGCGCCTGGGCATGCGAAGGCCGCTGATGGGGAAATTCTCCACGGCCCGCTGCGTCTGGGCGCCCCAGAGGGCCCGTGAGGGCACCCTCACCTCGCCCAGGCTGTCGGTTTCGATACGAAAGTCGCTCATGAAGACCTCCACGCGTGCCAGCCGAACCGGCCGGCGAGATCCCGGATGAATTCCTCTTCTTCGGCCACGAAACGCCCCCTGGACCACTCCTGTGCATCCTCGCCCACGGGCACCCGCAGGCGCGGCTCGCTGCCCTCGGCCGCCCGCAGGATGGCTTCGGCCACGATCTCGCCGGTGGGCGGTTCGGGGCCGCCGAAAAACCCCGTGGCGAGGCTTTGATAGAGCGGCGCGTAAGGACCGTTGGGATCCCCCACCCCCGCGGCTACCTCCATCGAGCGCTCGTGGAAGCCCGTTCTGAAGGCCCCCGGCTCGATGATCGTCACGCCGATGCCGAAAGGAGCGATCTCGTGGAAGAGGCTCTCCGCCCAGCCCTCCAGGGCGTGCTTGGTGGCGCAGTAAGCCGAGAGTCCCGGCGCGCCCGTCCGGCCGAGGTCCGAGGAGACGAAGACGAGCTGGCCGGCGCCGCGCGCCCGCATGGCCGGCAGCACGGCCCTCGCCAGCTCGACGGCACCGAAGAAGTTGGTCTCGAACTGCCGCCGAAGCGCCTCCGGCGCCACCTCCTCGGCCGCCCCCAGAAGGCCGATCCCGGCGTTGTTCACCACGGCGTCGGGCACGCCGAATCGCTCCCCCATCGCCCGCAGTCCCTTCCGCACCGAGGCCGCATCGGTGACATCCATGCACAGTGACAGGAGCCGCTCGTGCCCGAGGCCATCCAGAAGGGCCGCCTCGGGGCGGCGCGAGGCGGCGGCCACGGCCCATCCCCGGCTCAGGGCCAGGCGGGCGGTGAGCAGCCCGAAGCCGCTGGAAGCCCCGGTGATCAGGATCGTCTTGGGCATGGATCGCTCCCCGCCTCAGGACAGCTTGTTGAGGAAGCCGTCCACCAGGCGCGCGAAGGTCCCCGGATCGTCCAGCATGATCCAGTGGCTCAGGCCCGGCATGCGGACGACGGGCAGGCCCTTCACCAGATTCTGGAGGCTCCAGGCCGCGTCGTTGTCATCGGTGATGACGTCCAGCACCGGGCCCGGGTAGCGCTCCAACTCGCGGGCCGTGGGGTAGTCGCAGATGGCGTGGACGCACTGGGAGACGGCCTCTGGAGAGAAAGCCAGGAAGGTCTTCCGCACTTCCGCCCGCGTCTGGGGCTTGGCGTTGGCCAGAACGTCGCCCAGGAAGGCCTCCGCGTGTCGGGTGTAGTCCGGACCGTCGAAGTAGCGCCGGAAGGACTCCCGGTCGGCGGCCGGCATCTTCGTCGCGTCTCCCACGGGATCGGCCAGCACCAGCCCCGCTACGCTCTCGGGGTCCTGCGCCGCGGCGGCGATGGCCACGGCTCCGCCCATGCTGTGCCCCACCAGCACGTACCGCTTCAAACCCAGCGTGCGCGCCACGAGCAGCACATCCCCCGCCATGGCCTCGATGCCGTAGTTGCCGTCGGCCGGGCAGGTGGAGCGCCCGAATCCCCGCAGGTCCACCGCCAGAGCACGGCGGTTCCGGCGGAGGTGGTCCAGCTCCGCCCGCCACACCTCGTGGTCGCCGCCCAGGCCGTGCACGAAGAGGACGGGGAGCCCGCCGCTGCCGCCGTCCTCCACGAAGAGGCGCCCCTGGGGCCCGTCCACCCATCGGGCCTGGGACGGGGGCGGCGGAGGCGGCCCGTGGTGGCGCATGCAGGAGCAGCAGCCAGAGAGCAGGGCCAGAAGGAGGAGGGCCCCCATCAGGGCCGCCGGTCGAAGCTTCCGGAATTCCGCCGTGCGCATCATCACCTCCCGGACAAAACGGTGCCCCCGCTCCCTTTCTTCCCTCTCATTCACTGTGACCCACCGGCGGCCGAAGTGGCAAGGGGGAGCCCTCACAGCGGGGGGTGATCACTCGGCCGGAGGCCCCGCCCCAAAGAGCGCTCCCGCCGATCGATTTCTCCTCATCCCCCCGCAGCCTCCCCGTTTGGCCCTCCGCTCTTCTCTTCCCCCGAGTCCCAATAGACGGCCTTGTTGGCGTAGACCTGCCAGCGGGCGTGCTCGGCCAGTGGGTCGATGGTCTCGGTGGAGAGGGCCGAGAATCCCGTGGCCACGGCGTTCAGCCGCTCGACGGCCGCGGCGCCCCCCATGGCCGTGAAGATCGCCTTGGCCGGGCCGAGGTCCGAGCCCACGGCGGTGAGGAAGGACTCCTTCCCCTCTACGTCGTCCCAGGCCGGGGGCGCCGGCGCCTTGAGCCCCGTGCGCAGCTCGTAATCGTACGCCAGTCCCACCAGGCGCCAGCGCGGGATCTTCTTCACGAAGTGGCCCCAGCCCTGGCTGACGCGCACCATCAGCACCCGTCTGCGCGGCCCGGCATCCTGCGTGGCGAGGAAGGCTTTCAGGTCCGGCCGGCCGGCCACGGCCGGGTCCCTCAGCGCCTGCACCAGCCACCCCTCCTCCGTGTCGTCGAAGAGGTCGTGGCGCATGTGGCGGTCCTCCTCGTCGTTCATCAGGATGGTGATGCGTTCGAGCACCGGCGCGCTCACGGCCCCCATGGCCAGCCCGCGCAGGAGGTTCATCGGGCCGCCCGGGCTCCAGATCTCCTGCCGGGCGCCCGCGTCGCTCGCCGTCAGGTCCCACGCCTTGAACTCGCTCTTCGGGTTCAGGAGGGTCTGGATCCCCAGGTTCTCCAGCACCCCGCCGTCCGTCAGCGCGATGCGGCTCGCCCCGGCCAGCGCGGGCGTCGAACCCCATCCCTCCGGCACGCCGCCCTTTCCCCGTCCCAGGTAGACGGGAGGCAGGCCCACCGGGAAGGCCGCCGAGGCCGTCGCCGCGAGCGCCACGGAGTACTCCGGCAGAGGGATCCAGGCGCTGAAGTCGCGGCTGCCCGGCGGCACCAGCCCCCCGGCCTTGAAGCCCTCCCGCGCGAACTTCCCCACCTGGCCGTTGTTCAGGACCGTCGCGTTCATGACGAGCCGCGGCCGCTCCGGCAGCTCGGCCAGCGTCATCCCGTGAAAGAAGACGGCGTCGAAGGTGCCCGCCAGCGCGTTCGAACGGGTGTAGCCGGGCAGGAGCACCTTGAGCAGGCGCGGCCTCAGCGTCCGGGCGATGAAGCCCCGGGCCAGCTCGGCCCGCATCTCGGCCAGGAAGGTCTCCAGCGCCTCTCCCCGCGCCCGCGAGGCCATCCAGGCCGCCCCGAAGACGGAGCCGCCGGAGACGGTGGAGACGACCTCCACGGCATCCAGCAGGCCGGTCTCCGAGAGCCCCAGCAGGGTCCCGCGGTGGAAGGCCGCCGCCCGGGAACCGCCTCCCGACAGCGCAAGCCCGAAGCTCATGGGGATTCACCCTCCGTGCAGGGCCGGGCCGCACCGGCCCCGCGAAGCCCTCACTCCTTCCGCATCGGCAGGGACGTGCCGCAGTAGGGGCAGTCGGCGGAGCGGGGGCTGGTCCAGATCACGTCCTTCCCGTGGATGGGGCCGGCGCACTTGGGGCAGGTGGAGGGGAGCAGGTCGATGCGCGGGGCCTGCGGCGGCGGGATCGGAGACGGCGCCGGCTGCGGTTGCAGCGCCGGAGCCGCCGACGTGTCCTGCGCGGCCACCGATTGCGGCGATAGCATCATGATCAGGGCCTCCACGACCATGCTCGCGGCCACGAGCACCAGGATCCCCGGCCACCACCAGCCCGTCCAGGCGAGCAGCGCCAGCCCCACCAGCCAAACGGCCCCGTGGACGTTGCGCCAGGGCCCCGTCAGGCGGCTCCGCCGCGCGCCCCGTCTTCCGTACAACCTCCTGTCCCGACGCGAGTCCCTGACCAGCATCCTTCGGCCTCCTCACGATTGGCACCCACTATACCGCCGGGGGAGAGCGCGGCGAAGGACCACGGCCCAGCCGGCCCGACGACACGAACACCTGCTCCCGAAATCGGCAGGTGGACGGACGCCGGGGCGCTATCTGCAGGCGCCCTGTGGCGATGAAGGACCGGCGAGGGCGAGCAGCTTGGTCATCGTGGCCCAGTTGCGCGTCGTGACGGCCCCGCCCAGAGCCCGGTTCACGGCCTCAAAGAGGGGCCCTCCCAGAACGCCCTGAGGGCACCAGAGGTAGGCAGCGCGAGCACCGACGGTCAGGGCCTCGGGGGTCCAATCCCGTTCGGCCAGCGGCTCCAACCGGCCCAGATCCGACCGTCCGGCCACGACGGCCACCAGCAGGCGCGATGGATCGCGGCCGATCCCGGCGAGGGGATTGCCCTCCATGATGGCCGCGAGCTCCTTCGCGCCGAGCACCGTGACCTTTGAGGAAACTCCCAGCCGGTCCGCGAGCGCTTCCTCGATGCGGCGAGCCGCCTCCTGCTGCGTCGCCCCAGGCGCCGTGAAGACTACGTTGCCGCTGTTCAACAGGCTCCGCACGTCCGTATAGCCGAGGCTCTCAACCAGAGCCCGAAGATCGGCCATGGCCAGCCGCTTCGCCCGTCCCACGTTGATGCCCCGCATCAGCGCCACCAGCCGCACCGTCATGGCAACTCTCCTTTCCTGCAAATCGATGCCCTCACGACACGGGGCCGCCACCGCTGCGATCAACCGCGGGGCAGGCTCTTCTCGATGCGGCGGTCGGGCACGAGCCACATCAGGGCGACCAGGACGTACAGCGAGACGGCGATCCAGGCGCCCGCGAAAGCCAGCGGGATGGCCGCGAGGTAGATCACCACCGAGACCTTCCCCTTGAAGTCACCCCCGACGGCCGTTGCCAGTACGGAGTGCCGGCCGTGCAGGACGATCAGGGCGCGGGTCAGGATGAAGTAGGCGATGGCGGCGAACAGGAGCACGGTGCCGTAGAGCGCCACGGGCACCGGCGCGAACCCGCCCTCGCCCACCCAGGCCGTCGCGAAGGGGATCAGCGACAGCCAGAAGAGGAGGTGGAGGTTCGACCAGAGCGTCCGGCCGTCCACGTGCTCGATGGCCTGGAGCAGGTGATGGTGGTTGGTCCAGTAGATCCCCAGGAAGACGAAGCTCAGCGCGTAGCTCAGCAGCGTGGGCCCCAGCGGAGCCAGCGCCGCCAGGGAGGTCTCCCGGGGCACCTTCAGGCCCAGCACCATGATCGTGATGAGGATCGCCAGAACCCCGTCGCTGAACGCCTCCATCCGCCCCTTGCGCATGACGCGACGGCCTCCCTGCCGTTCTCATCCAGGAAAACGCCGGCTCCCAAGGGCCCATTCCAGCGATGTCCGGAGAGGAATCTTGCGGCAGAGGCTCCACTCCCTCGCGGGGTCTTCGCCCCCACCGCCCACGGGCGCATCGCGCGGCGATCCGGCGATTCGGATGCTAGTGTGCTGTCTCTAAAATAGGTTGGCCATTGAAGCATGTGAGAGACAGCACACGGAGGGGTGCGGTGAGGAAGCCTCCCCGCTCCTTCGGGGTAACAGCCCGCCGAAGTCGGGCGCCCTAGGGGCGGAGCCCCTTGGGAAGTGTCGTGTCCCAGAAAAAGCCATGGTAAACACAATACAGGGACACAACACTAGAAGCGGTAATGAAGGCCGGCAGTGAAGAGGGAGCGCGGCATGACCTGGTAGCCGTCGACGCGCTGGTAGACGGGGAGCTGCACGAAAGCGAAGAGGTAGAGCCCCTGGCCGGCGCGCACGGAGAAGCCCGGGCTCAAGTAGGCCGCGCTGGCCCCGCTGTTCTGGGTATCGGCATTGATCCCTCGTTCCGGCTTCTGGGCGACGACGTTGAGCTGGATCTGCGGCGTCACCCGCTCCGAGGCCGAGTAGCGCAGGCCCGCGCTGGCGTTCAGGAGGTCGCCAGGGCGGAAGCCCTCCCTGGAAGCCAGCGCCACCTGCACCGAGGCCTGGGCGAAGTATCCCCACGACGCCCCCATGGAGCCGAACTTGTAGAGGCCGAGGAGTACGTCGGTGGTGCCCGTGCCGAGCTGAAGGCCGCGGTCCAGCGGCTGCCCAGCCTGCGGGCCGCTCTGGAAGAGGTCGTGGAAGCGCCCCGTGGGCAACTTGACCCCGAACTGAAGCCCCAGCGAATGGTCGCGAAGCAGCCCCTGCCAGCGCGCCTGTACCTGTGCGTCGCCGATCCCGGCGCTCCGGGAGTAGGACGGCGCGGTGTCACCGGCCGCTAGGGTGCTGTGCGTTCGGTCATAGGTGGGCAGCAGGAGGTCAAACTGCCAGTTGGGATCGGGGCTGTAGCCCAGGTCGAGGGTCAGGTTGCGGTTGATGGTCTGGAGCTGGATCTCGCGATCCGATGGGAACCGGATGTGGGAGGAGGCGACACGGCCGGTGCCGCTTCGCAGTTGGTCCTGGTCGAAATAGTCGAGGCGGAGGTCGAAGTGAAACCCTTTCCCGAAGGCGAACCCCTGGCTCGCCCAGTCGGAGTTGAGCGTGCAGCCGCAGGTGGCACAGGCGCGGTTCGCGACCGAGTTGGACAGGAGGATCAGGGCCAGACCCGTCGCGAGAAACCATCGCTTATTCATGAGGTCTCCCCATTGCCATCGTCCCGTCACCAGTGACGCTCAGTCCGCGACGCCGGCCCGATCCCTGAGGGTCATCATGGTGGCCTGCATGAGGGCCACGACGGTTCGCTCCCCTCCCCGATCGGCGGCCACCTCGCCCGCGCAGACGGAGAGCGTCTTGCCCGCCTTGACCACCCGCCCCGTGGCGATGAACCGCTCGCCCGCCGCGGGCGCCAGCAGGTTCACCTTGAACTCTACCGAGAGGACCCCCGTCCCCGGCGGCATGAGTGTGAGCGCGGCGTAGCCGCAGGCGCTGTCCACCACCGACGCCGCCACGCCCGCGTGGAGGAAGCCGTGCTGCTGGGTCAAATCCTCGCGGAAGGGGAGCGCGATGACCACCTCTCCCGGCGTCACGGTGACGAGTTCCGCACCCAGCGCGGCCATGAAGGCCTGCCGCGCGAAGCTCGCCCGCACCCGCGCCTCGAAGTCGGGATCCTTCGGTTCGTAGTTCACCGGTGCCTCCTTCAGCCCGCTCGGCTCACCGGGTCGCCACCATCACTATAGCCAAAACCAGCCGCCCGGTCACAGCATTGCCAGCGCCGGGATAACCCGACCGCAGGCGTCATGGCCGCTACCCGGCGATCGTGGGATTGTGGTTCCGGGCCGGACCTTAGCCCCAACGCGCATCTTCGCGAACCGGAGGACGCAGAGCAGCAGGCCCTCGGGCGTTCAAGCGTCAAGGTGGCGGCGCTCTTGCTGTGATGCCCCCTGCGCGCTTCGCCGATCATCTCTTCTTGGCGGGGACCAGCGGCGCCAGGGGATCCACGTAAGGCCGGATGACGTACTGGATCCCGAGCCGAGTTTTGGGCGCGGCGCTGGAGCCGAAGGGCGGCACGATGTAGGGGATGACGAGGGAGCCGTGGATGGTCGCGCCGCTGGCCGGCAAGGGGCCGGAGCAGACGCCGGAGAGGCCGGGCATGTCCATCTGCGTGGTCCCCAGCACCTGGATGCCGTCGAAGGGACCCATGGAGGTATCCGTTGCCTTGACCGGGAAGCCCGCCTGGCACACCAGCAGATAGCCGGGGGTGCTCCCTCCCACCTGGAAGTCCGCCATGGCCGCCACCACCGGCCCCGCCGTGCTCCGGTAGTCGAGCCGGCTGCCGTTATGCTTGTTCGTGAGGCCGGTGCCCAGCGTGATGTTCGAGCTCTGGACGCTGAGCGCCTGCCAGTGGCCCCAGGCGTCCTGTCGATCGAGCTGCTTCAGGACGTACCGCGCCGTCGCGTTCACCTCGCCCTTCGCGCTCCAGTCCTTGTCCTCGTAAGCGTCCTTCGCGTGCCACGTGATGTCGATCTGCCACTCGGCCACGCTCGTGAAGGCCTTGAGGGAGGTGACGGGAATCTTGGAACCTTGCGCCGATGGCCCCGTCGGCCCCGTCAGCGCCAGCATCAGCAGCACCACTCCCGCCGGACCCGCGGCCAGACCCATCCCGATCCTCAGCTTCCTCATGGACGTCCCCCTTCCCCAGAACAGTCGGTCGTATGACGCCGTCAGTATACAGGATCTCCACCGGGCGCGGTCAGTCGCGGCAGGCAAGATCCCACGCAAGGCCTTTCCGTAGCCATGCGACATCCCGCCGCGGAGACGGTATGATGGGCCCACGCCGCCCCGGCGGCGGCGGCTGAAGCGGAGGCGAGGACATGCGCGTGCTTAAACAGCTCTTCGAGAACAACCGCGCCTGGGCCGAGGAGGTCTCCTCGCGCGACCCCGGCTTCTTCAGGAGGCTCTCCCTCCAGCAGGCACCCGAGTATCTCTGGATCGGCTGTTCCGACAGCCGCGTGCCCGCCAACCAGGTAGTGGGGCTCATGCCCGGCGAGCTCTTCGTCCACCGCAACGTGGCCAACGTGGTGGTCCACACCGACCTGAACTGCCTCTCGGTGGTCCAGTTCGCCGTGGACGTGCTGAAGGTCAAGCACCTCATCGTCTGCGGCCACTACGGCTGCGGGGGCGTGCGCGCCGCCATGAGGGGCGACCGCCACGGCCTCATCGACAACTGGCTCCGCCACGTCCAGGACGTCCAGCGGAAGCACCGGACCCTCCTGGATGGCGTCTCCGATGAGAAATCCCGCGCCGACCGGCTCTGCGAGTTGAACGTCATCGAGCAGGTGGCCAACCTCTGCGAGACCACCGTGGTGCAGGACGCCTGGGCCAGGGAGCAGCCCCTCTCGGTCCACGGCTGGATCTACGGCCTGGAGGACGGCCTCCTGCGGGATCTCGGCCTCTGCGTCACCCAGGGCGGCGAACTCTCCGAAGCCTACCGCGCCGCCTTCGCCGCTCTCCCGCTCCCGCGGAAGAACCCGTGATCCCGCACGACGTGGCGGCCGTGGAGGCCTTCTGGCGCTCCTTCCTGGCCACCTTTCCGGACTCCTCCGCCATGCGCGTCAAGCCCTATTCGGTGGATGCCTTCGGCGACTCTCCGAGGCTCGCCGACGAACTCGGCACACTGGCGGCCTCGGGCGTGAAGAGCGCCACCTGCGCGTCCCCGTGGGAGTACGAGGCGGAGGGGACGCCTATCCCGAAGCCCGGCCTGCTCACGGTGGTGGTGGACGGGCACGGACGACCCCTCTGCATCGTCGAGACGGTGGAGGTGCAGGTCCGAGCTTTTCAGGACGTGGATCCGCTCTTCGCCTTCGACGAGGGCGAGGGCGACCGCTCCATCGAGCACTGGCGCCGGAGCCATTGGGACTTTTTCTCCCGAACGCTTCCCCTCATCGGTCGCGCGCCCTCTGAGGACATGCCGCTCGTCTGCGCGCGTTTCCGACTGCTCTTCTCCGGCGGCGCCTCGGAGGATCCCCTCACGCCTGACCGGTCTTGAACCGCGTGCCCAGCGGGAACCGCAAACCGAAGGTGCCCCCCAGGACCGAGAGCAATTCCTCCTCACCGCTCAGCGCCCGGGTCGTGAGCCGTTCGCCCCTGTCCTCCACGAGCTCCATGCCTCGGAGGACCCAGCGCACCTCGGGCGTGGGAAGCTGGGCGGTCACGGTGCGGACGAAGCGCGATTCGGGGTAGGTGGAGGTGAAGTGGTTAGCCACCACGTAGTCCACCTCGTGCTGAGGCTCCATCGTGAAGGCATAGAGGTCCAGCCACGAACCGTCCCTCAGGGACTGGAGCACCCAGGCGCCGTCCTCGGGCACGACGCGGTAGCTCCACGCGAACTGACGCACGGACTCCCCCGACCCAAAGGGGACCGGCTTGAGCAGCCCCTCGGCGCCGAAGCCCACGTCGCAGAGCCAGCGCACCCCGCCGGCCTCCACGATCAGCGTCATGTGCGTCTTCGGCATGAGCGCGGTGTTGCGGTACCGCACACGCGCCGCCAGCCGCACCACCGAAAAACCGATCCGCTCCAGCGCCGCGGCGAAGAGGAGGTCCTGCTCGAAGCAGTACCCGCCGCGGCCGCCCGCCACCATCTTGGCCTGGAGGCTGGTCATGTCCAGGCGCACCCCTCGCCCGAGCAGGATGTCGAGGTTCTCGAAAGGGATCGTGGTGGCATGGGCCAGGTGCATTGCCTCCAGCGCGCCGGGGGGGGGGCCAGCTGCCCGGCATATCCGATCCGCCGCAGATACGCATCGAGGTCCAGCGCCCCGATCTCGAACTCGTCCGCGGTCACCATCTCCGCCTCCTCCTTCCGTCATGATCGAGAAACAAGAGGGCCAAGGCGCCTATGCCCGGTTGCTCGCGGCTGCCCGTCCGTGCGTCATCGCCCCAATGGGTCCGGGCCACGGCCAATTTGCGGAATAGCGGGCCCAAGTCCGTCGTTCTCACAGGTGTCGGCTTTCTCACAGAACCGCTCGTTCGTGGAACTGGAGGTGAGGCATGCGCATGATGTTGAAGGTGTCGATGCCGGTGGCGGAGGGCAACAAGGCGATCAAGGACGGCTCGCTGCCGAAGACGGTGATGGCCTTCGTCGAGAAATACAAGCCCGAGGCCTGCTACTTCACCTCCGAGGGCGGGCTGCGGACGGGGATCTTCTTCTTCGACATGGCACACCCCTCCGATATCCCCTCCATCGCGGAACCGTTCTTCATGGCCCTCAACGCGGGCATCACGTTCTCTCCCGCGATGAACCTCGAAGACATGAAGGCTGGCGTCCAGAAGGCCATGGAACACGCCTGAGCCGAAAGGGCGTTTCCGCCCGCCCCTCGAAACTGGCCTTCGGACGGCACCCGCCGGCGGGCGCCCATAAAGAGTTTTGGACACGGTTCCGGCAGGGCCAGCCGCACAGATCCTTCAAGGGTCTTCCCGCGCGGGAGATGCCCCAAGATCATGCCGTCGGCGGCGAGGGAGAGGTGGCCCGCCCGTTCGCGGGCTCAAACTGGCCTTTGACGTTCTCCTTGAGCAGCATCACGATGGTGAAAATGCCGAGCACCGTCCCGAAGGGCATGAACATGCAGGCCACCCCGGCCATGACGAGGCAGAAGAGGTACCGCCTCCTCTGGTTGAGGAACCGCCCGGCGAGAAAGAGGCAGACGGCGAAGGTGAAACCACACATGATGAAGATCGAGCCAAAGGCGATGAGGAACCACCCCACCAGCGCGAAAGGAAAAGGCTCCCGCGGATCCGTGAAGGCGCCCGACACCAGGCCGATGCCAACCGCGATGTGGATCGTGGGGACAAGCGAGAACAGCGCGGCTATCCCCGCCACGACATAATGGAAGATGCTCAACAGCCGAAGGTATTGATCGTCCTGCGTCATCGCCTCCTCCAATCCGCGTGTGCTACCCCATGCCCGCCGCTTACCCCGCACTTCGGGCAATGGTCCGCCTGAACCCTTCGTATCCGCATTTCGGGCAGATCATCCCCAACCCCTCCTCCCCGATGGTACGGCTTCCGTCCTCACCCGTGAAACCGCTCTGCCCTCGCTCCCTTCACCCTTTCGTCGCGGACCCTCGCGAGCCGGCCGGGGGATTGAAGGCGAGGGCGGACTCGGGAACCGCGGGGTTCAGCGCGGGCTCGTAGGCGGTCACTTCGACGGCATCGCCTTTTCCAATGGGCAGTGTCCTCTCGATCTTCCGCACCAGGTAGGTTGACTGGTCAATCCAGATCGTCTCCGGCGCGGTGGAATACGGCCGAGGGAGGTTCAGCTTCTTCACGACCTCAGGAGGGGGAGGAGGGATCTTGCCCTCGACCACGAAGCAGGCGTGCCCCTCGACCGGTTCGTCGGCCTTGCGCGCGGCGTCTGGAAGGTCCTTCAGCCGCCGGCCAAGGACCTCCTTCGGCATGAGCAAGGAGGGAACGGCGTGGGCCGACCCGGCCGACACACCCGTGGCCGCCGCGAGCGCAATGCTCAGGGACTTCTCCTCTTTCACGCCCGGCCAAAGGGCCCACCAGCTCTTCACCTCGCCCCCATGTCGCCAGATGAAGTATTCCGGCGCTCCCGTGGAGGAGCCCTCCTCCGCGTACTCGAAGCGAAACCGGTCCGGCCGCACGAAGGCCGTCGAGAAGGACAACTCCCTCGTTGACGTCCCTTCGCCCATATGGAAGGTCGTCACCACGCTCCCTGTGTCCCGGTACGAGGCGCACTCCTCGTACATCCGCGCCGTCCGCTCCAGGATCTCCCGCGCCGTGAGCTCTTTCGCCGGCTAGGGGTCGGGCGCGGCGCTGGCGGCCTTCTCCGGCGCGGCGCCGCAGTCGGCGCAGGCGAGGCCGTAGAGCGGGAGCTTCACCGCCGCCTGCTTGCGGATCACTTCCGCAAAAGCCGCATCGCCCAACAGGGCCTTCCCCACGTGCTCCTGGAGGTAGGCCACCTTCTCCCGGTCGTCCTTGAGGGAGGTGTAGGCTTTGTCCCTCATGGCCCCCTGCATGGCCTTCTCCCCCATCTCCATGGCCTCTCCGTTCTCAAAGATGCAGGCGTAGCCGGCCTCGCTCAGCAGGGGATCGGGGTTGGCGATCTTGGAGAGACCGTTCGCGCCAACGCAGACCATGAAGACGACGGCACCATCCGGCTTCACCCTCGCCGGCCAGAGGAAGGCCGCCGCGTAGGGCAGGAGTTGCTGGACCGTCACCTGCTCCGGGGCGGGAGCCACGTGCGGCCCGGGGCAGTCGGGGCAGCTCAGCCCGGCCTTCCCCAGGATCTGCGACACCTTCGGCATCAGAGCCCTCAATAGGCTGGGATCGGCGAAGAGCAGGCCGCGGTAAGTCTTCAGGAGCTTCTCCTTCGTTTCGGGGCTCTCGGGCACCGCCTTCAGGGCTTCCACGAAGAGCCGGGTGTCGAGAACGATGTAGTCGTTCACCGTCCCCAGCATGGTCTCGGCCAGCTCCTTCTGCAGCTTAGTGAAAGAAGCCGGCACGGGACATCCTTTCTGCTCGCGGGAGTAGTAAACCTTCCCGCCATACTCCGAACTGCTGAAGCAGATGGCGCTCTCCAGCGCCGGCTTCACGACCTGCTCGTAGCTGACCGTGCCCTTGGCCGCCTTCGGCCCCGCCGCAGCAGCCGCCACCGCCACGCCCACCGCCACCGCCAGACACGCACCCGACACCTTCAGCCACCTCGTCATGGAACCGACCTCCTCACGCCCCTGACCGATTCCTCGCCCAATGCCCGACGGCTCTGCTCTCTACGCCGATGCCAACCGGCCCGGCGATAACGCGGCAGGCAGTCACCACGATGACGCGATTCTAGATCTCGTTCCCATCCTCTCGGCCCTCGGCCCCTCCACGACAGACATTTTCGCTCAAAGACCGCCGGCACTCCTTCTCGTCATTCCCGCGAAGCCTGCCCCGGGCGCCGACCCGGGGGCGGGAACCCAGTCATCCCTACCCTGGATCCCCGATGCCTCGGGGATGACGGCATAGGGCGCGCCGCCGGCATTTCGGCACAATGCCGTGCCTCCTCGGCGCATCGTCCCTGCCGGCCTCTCGGTGCGCGAGTCCCGCTCACGGAGGGCAGGTGCTGACGAGGACGGTGCAGCCCGGTTGGGCCCCCTCGGCGGCGCCGACGGCCACGATCGTGGAGGAGTTGCCCGCGACGCCGTAGAGGCCCGCCTGCGTGCCGGAGTCCTGCGACGTCCACGAGAGCCCGCCGAGGCTGGTGAGGATCAGGCCTCCGTCGCCGACGATCACGTACTGCGTCCCCGTGTAGGCCACCGCGTTGAGCTGCGGCTCGCCCGGCATATAGGGGCCTAGGGACCACGACCTCCCGTCCGGGCTGGTCCAGATCTCGCCGAACTGCCCGACCGCCACGAAACCGGCGGCGCCGTAAGTGACCCCGCTGAAGGCGCTGGCGCCGTGGGCCACCCGCCGCCACGTCAGGCCATCCCGACTGCTGAAGATGGAACCGCCCTCGCCCACGGTCACGAAGCGGTGGCGGCCGAAAGCGACGGCGGTCAGCAGCTTCCGCGAGGCCGTCCGGGAGGGGTACCAGGTTTTCCCGTCCACGCTCATGAAGGTCTTGCCGCGCTCGCCCACCACCACGAAGATGCCGTCTCCGTAGGCGGCGCCGATGAGCCAGGCGCGCTCGCCGACGTACACATTGCTCCAACGCCGGCCGTCCCTGCTGAGGTAGACCCTGGAGTTCAAGCCGGGCACCACGAAAGTGTGGTTCCCATAGGCCACGGCGTTCATCGGGGGACCGCCCAGCGGATTGGAGTAAGACTCCCACGTGAGGCCGTCGGGGCTGGCCAGCCTCATTCCGTTCCCCACCGCAACGAATTCGCCGCCACCCCAGGTGACGGCAGCCATCTCGTTCGAAGGCGGCACCGACGGCGCCGGCGTCCACGCCTCCCCGCATCCCAGCCCGAAAATCCCCACCCCAGCGGCCAGCGCGCAGGCCGCCGCCATCAGCCGAAAGACCCTAACCCACTTGCTTCGCATGACCGCCTCCTCTCGAAAGCGCATGGTCCCCTACAGGAGAGCCAGGCCACCCGCACGAGCGCGGCGCCGGCTTCCACCCGGGGCCCGAGTCCAGTCCCTTCATCCCGTCATTCCCGCGGAAGCGGGAATTCAGCCGCCTTCCACCTCGTCATTCCCGCAAACGCGGGAATCCAGGCCCTCGGTGACTGGATCCCCGATGCCTCGGGGATGACGGCATCCAACGCGCCGCCGGCATTCCCACTCAGAATCGTCCCTCTTCCGCCTTTGCCTCACCACCCGCCGCCCCGCGACTCCTTGGCGAGGGCGATGCCGAGTTCGGTGAAGGAGGCCATGGCCTCGGGAGCGCCGACCTCACGGCCCAGGGAGAGGACCATGCCCTCCTCGCTCCAGGTGACGGAGAGGGCGCGGGAAGCGAACCGGGCGCCCGTCGCGGCGGGCGCGTACGCCAGCAGGATCTCGCAGCTCTTGGCCGTGACGAAGCGCCGGGCCAGGGCCTCGTCCGTGGCCAGAACCGAGAAGCGCTCCGCGAAGGCCGGCCCTCCCGGCTCCACCTCCACGAAGTGCTCCATCAGCCGCTCCAGCGGGCCTGTGCCCATGCCCAGGGAGCCGCCGAGGCGCATGGCCCACCCCGTCACCGTGCGTGCCATGGGCGACTTCAGCATGGCCGCCATGCCGGCCGCCCCCACGTGCACGACGCCGCCGCCCGTGGAGGCCCCCCCGCAGGTGAAGGCCGTTCGGCCAGGGGAGTTCTTCTGGCCCCGCCAGCACTCCACCCGCCAGGCGCCGCACTCCTCGCCCTCCACGTGGTAGAGCATGCCGCGGCCCCCGCCCGCGCCGTAGCGCCAGCCCCTCAGCGAGGCCAGCGCCGCCCGCGCCGCCGCGCGCTTCCTCTCCTGCCGCACGACGAAGA
Source organism: Acidobacteriota bacterium (assembly GCA_049591295.1). Classification (GTDB taxonomy): domain Bacteria; phylum Acidobacteriota; class UBA4820; order UBA4820; family DSQY01; genus DTPS01. The sequence continues at coordinate 9,865 of JBAWEQ010000113.1, read as the reverse complement.
CCGCCAGCGATGCCGCCCCGCCGAGGATGAGAACCACCACCACCAGCCCCAGATTGTCCATCGCCGTGTCCCCGTCCCGAGTGTACTACTGACCGCCTCATCGCGTCCCTGGGAAGCTTGCCCCTCCTTCGCGTCATTCCCGCGCGAAGGCTGCCCCGGGCCCCGACCCGGGGCGGAAATCCGCTCTTCCCCACCCTGGATCCCCGACGTCTCGGGGATGGCGGCGTACAGCGCGCCGCCGTTAGGTCTGCGCGAAGCCGCGCTTTCTCGGCGCATCGTCCCTTCCGGCTTGGCTGCGTCCGGTCGCGGGATCGGCGAGCATCTGCTTCTTCCTCGCCTCGATCGCCCAACAGAACGCACTCCGCTGCTTCGAGTAATCCTTCTCCAGCTCTTTGGTGTAGCCCAGAGCAGCCCACGGAGCCCTCTGGGCGGCAAATCCGATGATCTTGAGGACTTCGCTTTCGGAGGTCTTTACCGCGACGACTCCGCCGTAGCATACGAGGACCGCCTCGTGGTCCTTGCCCACCGGGATGAGATTGACACTCTTCTTGACCACCCGCTTGTACGCCCAGAGGAGATCATCAAAGCGCACGATGCTGAAGGCGAAGAACGTCTCCTGGATGATGTAGTCCTTCGTCAGGACGACGCTGTTCGTCCGAAAGAGGACGCTCCCGGCGTACTGCTTCTCGATCTCTTGGGAGAGCGCAATGGGGTGACCCCAGGACGCGACTCTCTTGATCGTAGGATCGGCGGAAGGATCCCGGCGCTTGCGCCAGGCGGGGACCGCAAAATACACGGCCGCGGCGAGGAGAAGCACGTAGGCGCCGATGGCCCAGTATCCGGGCTCCCGGAAGGGGCCGGTGTCGAGAAAGAGGGGATACACGCGCGAGTCCGCCTTCTCCAAACCGAGCTGATGCCGCAGGTCCTTGGGAATCGGCACTAGAGTACCTACCAGCGTCGTCGCAGGAGATGCCGTTTTCACGATGAGCGCGTGGCGGCCCATGCGAAGGCCATAGAACCTGCCCGTCACCTTTCGGCTTTGTTCGACGCCGTGGTCCTTCGTGACGGTGATCTCTTGCACGCCGGTGTCGATCAGATGGGTCCCCTTCACCCGCACAAAGTACCTGGCCGGCGAAGACCCCTTGGTTGCCGAGATGAGGTCTTGTTCGGACATGGGATAGGGACCATTCGTGAAGTTGACGATGTACCGATAGTTCGCGGCCGCAAAGATGAGGGCGGCCAGTGCAATGAGGCGCCACAAGCCCACTATTCGTGCATACCTCTTCCGGCATTCCGCCGTAACCCACGTCTCCATGTTCCCCTCCCCATACCCCTGTCCCGATACGATTGCTCCGCCCTTTCAGGCGCCCCCGGCACTCCACCCGCCACGCTACGGCGAGCAACCCCCTAACACCACCACCAGCCCCAGATTGTCCATCGCCGTGTCCCCACCCCAAATCTACCACCGCCCACCACGTCGTTTCCTCGAGAAGCTCGCCCCTCCTCCCCGTCATTCCCACCAAGCCTGCCCCGGGCCCCGACCCGGGAGCGGGAATCCAGCCGCCCCCCACCTCGTCATTCCCGCGCAAGCGGGAATCCAGTTGTCCCCCCCTGGATCCCCGATGTCTCGGGGATGACGCCGTCCTGGCCCCCCGATGCCTCGGGCATGGCGGCAACCGAGGCGCGGCGGTCCTGTCCGCGCCTCGCCGGCCTCATCCTCCGCCCGTCATGCCGCTGGCCGTGCCCTGCACGGCCGTCGCCTCGCGTCTCATGGAGCGGGGGATGACCACCGCCATGAAGAGGCCCGCGAGGAGGAAGATCAGGCCGATCCCCGGCAGGACGAAGGTCTGGCCCTTCAGGCCGGGTTCGAGAAGGCTCTCCTCCGGGCTGCCCGGCTTGTAATGGACGGTGACGCCTCGCCCCTTCGGATAGCGGTTCACGATGCCCCGGGCGTGCGACGCGCTGCTGGAGCCGTAGTCGCCGTACGCGACGCGGTCCCCGCTGAACGTGGCTCCGTCCACCTGGAATTCGTAGTGGACGCCGGCGTGGTAGGTCACGTTGGTCCCCTTGTTCCCCCTGCTCTCCCTGCGCTCCACCGACGAGGCCACGACCGTTCCCGGCGCGGTGGGCCACCCCGTGCTCGCCCGCGCCTTGGCGAGGCCCAGCCACCCGGCGTACGCCACCCCCGCGCCGGCCGCGATGAAGATGAGCGGAAAAACCCGCGAGAAGAAGAACCTCATGACCGGCGACTGTGCATTCACCGACGACCGCATCGTTCACCCCTCCCTCCGCCCCGCGCGAATGCCGGGACACGCGACCCGTTCCCCTTGGTCATGGGCCTCCTCCCTACCTTACTACAGGGACGATCGAACGCCCCTACGTGGGGCTGGAAGAGGGCCGTCGCTTCAGGCGGAGGTTGTAGACCCATTCCGCGATGGAGGCCGCGATCAGCAGCGCCACGACCACGAACCTCAGGGCCCAACCGGCGGCAGGACTCAAACCGCGTTCGAAGAGGAGAAGCACCGATAACAGAAGAAGGGCCGCCAGCGCGAGACAGCGGCTCGGCCTGAAGAAGCGGCGCTTCGGGGCGTCCGGATCGCGCCGCCTCCACAGCCAGATCCCGGCGGCCCAGACCACGGTGACGACCGCCACGAAGATCGCAGGGCTTCCAATCATGCCCACCTCCTAAGGAGAAGAACACCTCGGTTCTGACCGGCCGGGAAGACAACGGCGCACGGCCCCGTGCGGATAGCCGTTCCACCTGCCCCTCTGACGCCAAGTGCCGTGCCGCCAGCGCAGAGCGGAACCCGCTTCCATCCCGTCCCCCCGCTTCCCGTTCAGGAGCCCTCCAGCGCGAAGTCCACGGCGGCCCTCGCGTGAATCGCCAGGGTGTCGAAGAGGGGCAGGTCCGTGTCGCCCTGCCGGATCAGCAGGGGGATCTCGGTGCACCCCAGGACCACGCCCCGGGCGCCCCTCCGCCTCAGGCCCCCGATGACGTCGAGCACCCTGGCCCGGGTCTCCGCGCGGAAGACGCCCTTGAGCAGCTCGCCGTAGATGGCCTGGTGGATGAAGAGGCGCTCCTCCCTCTCGGGCACGAGCGCCTCGATGCCCGCCCTCTTCAGCGAGCCCGTGTAGAAGTCCAGCTCCATGGTGGGCAGGGTCCCCAGGAGCCCGACCCTCGACAGGCCGCGCCGCCGGATCTCGGCCGCCGCCGCCTCGGCGATGTGCACGATGGGCACCCCGACGCGCCCGGCCAGATCCTCCACGTAGCGGTGGAGCGTGTTCGCGCAGAGCACGAGGCCCTCCGCCCCGCCCGCCTTCAGCACCCTCGCCGCATTCAGGACCAGCGCCAGCACGCCGGCGTGGTCCTCCCGCCTGTTCAGCCGGTCCACGTCGCCGTAGTTCAGCGAGACCAGCACGAGCCGCGCCGCCTCCAGCCCGCCCAGCCGCCGGTTCGTCTCCTCGTTGATCTGCCGGTAGTACTCCACCGTCGAGATCCACCCCGTCCCGCCGATCAACCCGAGAGTTTTCATGGCCGCACCCCACTCCATGGCGATAGAAAGAGCGCATCATACCCGACGGGGTAGAGCCCCCCGAATGCGCCATTTCACGATCCGCCCCCCTTCTCTTCCCCGCCCCCCATCACCTTCCCGGGCTAGGCCGGCTGGCGGAGGGCAGGCCTCCTGCGCCGGGTTCGTCGCCCATCTCCCGCCAGTAGGCCAGCCCCTGCCGGATGCCCCAGTAGTACAAGGCCAGCGAAGTCGCCGAGACGAGCACCATGTCCCACCCGAAGGGCAGCACGTCCTTTCCCCCGAAATGGCGGCTCCCGAGATAGGAGAAGAGCGCCATCGCCGCCAGGTACACGACGAACCAGACGCCGTACTTCAGAGTGCGCATCCGGACGCCTCCCCACAGCCCGTAGGCGAGGTAGACGAGCACCCCGACGAAGAGGACGCCCAGGGTCTCGCCCGTCTCGGGCCACTCGCTCCAGTACAGCAGGAGCGAGGAGATCACGAAGGCTAGGGGGGCAAGCACGCCGGCCGCCTTGAGGCGGAAGGGCCGGGGCACGTCCGGCGCGGCCCTGCGCAGGGTGCCCATGGAGACGGGGCCGATGGAGTAGCCCACCATGAAGGAGACGCTCACGGCGGAGATGAGCGCGCCGTAGCCGCCGTTGGTCAGCAGGAGGAAGAACTCCTCCACCGCGAAGCAGGCCAGCAGCCCGAGATCGGGGGTCCCGTAGACCGGATGCAGGCGCAGGAAGAAGGCCGGCATGGTGCCCCCCTCCGCCATGGTGTAGGCCACGCGCGGGACCGACCCGACGTTGGTCGCGTTGGGCCCGTTGGGCGAGACGATGCCGTCCACGAAGATCAGCCACGCGATGGCGCCGATGCCTGCCGCCAGCGTGACGTCGTAAAGGGGGGCGGGCAGCTTGGCGAGGCTGCCCCAGTCGCCGGCCTGCACGCCGAAGTGCGCCAGCCCCCCCCAGCGGATTCCGCCCACGAAGACGAGCGCGATGAGGGTGTAGGTGAGGGTGGCGATCACGATGGTCAGGACCACGGCGAGCGGCAGGTCCCGCCCCGGGTTCTTGGCCTCGGCGCCGAAGTCCAGCGCCTGGCGGAAGCCGGTGTAGGCGAAGAGCGTGGCGGCCACGCCGAGCATGAGCCCCGAGGGGCCGCCCGGCGAGAAGCCGTGGAACGCGGTGAAGTTGCGCGCGTGGAAGGCAAAGAAGCCCACGGCGCCGAGGAAGAAGAGGATGGGTATGTACTTGAGGGTGGTCACCCAGTTCTGGAAGGCCCCGAGGTACTTCACGCCGAAGTAGTTGAGGAGCGAGATGAGGACCAGGATTGTCGTGGCCACCGTCAGGCCCAGGGGGCTCAGCTTCTCGGAGGGCAACGTCAGGGCCGGCAAGAAGGAGGCGGCGTAGCGCGTCACCGCCACGGCTTCGGCGGGCGGGATGATGGCGTAGGAGATGAGCGCCGCCCAGCCGGCCAGATGGCCGACGAAGCTGCCGTGCGAGAGGTAGGGGTACTTCGCCACGGCGCCCGCCGACGGCCACGCCGCGCCCAGCTCGGCGAAGACGAGCGCCACCACGAGCATTGCGAGACCGCCGAACATCCAGTCCAGGACGCCCGCGGGGCCGGCCTTGGAGGCCACGATGCCCGGCAGCATCAGCCAGCCCGAGCCGATGACCGTCCCCAGGCTCATGGTGAGCAGCGAGAACCAGCTCAGATCCTTCTTGAAGGTCCCTGTCGCGCCCGTCGCTTCGGCCATGCTCTCTCCTCATTCTCGCCCGCCGCGGCGCCTCCGGTCCCAGCGCCCTGGGCGGCCCATCCTGCCGAAAGGGGATGCTCCTCACGCTCCGTGCCGGCGACCCCGCTTGCCGCCCCCCGCCGGCACGGCACCATACTACCGCACTCCCTCTTTCGCCCCGTGCCGCCCCATCCGAGGATGGCCGCCGCGCGATGCTCCGGAACGATCTCTCTGTTGGCAGAACACCCCCGTGTAAGCCCTTATGCCACCGCGGCCCTCCTGCCTGGCCGCCGCCCCTCGCCCCACACGCACCGCCGAGGGGGAGAAAGCGAGTGCCAGACAGAGGGCAGCTCATCGGGTTGGCATCACGTCCGGCCGCCCCCGCCTCGCTCGGTGGCCATCCCTGCGCAAAGCCTGCCTTCAATCCTCGTCATTCCCGCGAAGCGCGTCCCCGCGAAAGCGGGGAGCGGGAATCCAGTGATTGTCCCCATGGATCCCCGATGTCTCGGGGATGACGGCACTCTGACTTCCCCGTGTCCCACGTCTGGCGAAGCGGGCCGGGGGGCTGTACACTGGGACGGCGCCGCACCGAGAGGCGGAAGGGCCGCCGGGGGCGGTACGCGCGACGAGCAGAGAGGGGGAGGGAACCCATGGCCGAGTCCTTCAGTTTCCGCATCACCCAGAGTCCGGAACAGGCCGTCGAGAAGGCCAGGGCCGCCGCCGAGAAGCAGGGCGCCGTTTTCGAAGGGGACGCGAGCGGCGGCCGGTTCAGCGCCATGGGCATCGTGGGGTCCTTCCGCATCACGGGCGACCTCGTGGAGGTGGACATCCTCGAGCGGCCCTTCTACGCACCGCCGCCGATCATCGAAGCCAAGATCACCGACCTGTTCAAATGAATCCCCGTCCCTGCGAGTCCGTCACCTGAACCTGCGGACACCGCTGGCCCGCCGAAACCGCGGGCCGAACGTCCGCGCCGTCCACCCGCTTCGGACCCACTCCTCGATATCCCCCGAGCCCACGTATCGGCCTGGGCCGCCCCCTATCTGCCTGCCTTCGCCACCGCGTCCAGCCGGCCGAGCTGGAGGAGGCCCGCCGCAAACTGCACCACTGCGGTCTGCCCTTTCGTGGCCTTTGCCGTTCGTGAGTCAAGAGGCTAACAGAAAGCACGTGGCCCCAGTCCCCTAATTGTGGCATTGCAAGATCTGACCCCAAGCCTCCTGACCCCAAGCCTCCTCCATTGTGGCATTGCAAGATCTGACCCCAAGCCTCCTCCCAAGCCTCCTCCGAACCACCCGCTTCGCCACCGGTTTCCGCCCCCGGTGCACCCTGTAGCGCGCCAACGCCGAGGCTTCGGCGAGTACCGCCGCCACCAACATTCCCAGATTGTCCGTCACCGATTCCCCGTTCCAAGTGTACTACCGACCGCCTCGGTATGTCGCCAACAAGCTGGTCCCATTGGGGGTCTGCTTTTTAGTGATAGCGTCCCTGTCCACGACCGGCCCCTGTTTCCTTTTGCTTGCGCTCATAGCGTCTTGTCGCTTCTCCAGCTTCTGGGCACGGACGATGCCGCTGATCGTGACGCAGTGCAAGCCGAGGTGATCGGCGATCTCCCGCTGGCTGAAGCGCCCCTCGATGGTGGCGCCGCAGGCGGCCTCGTCCCTCCTGGCCCGGCCCTCGCATAGGTCCAACGGCAGGCAAGACGCCCGATCGCGCCGGTCCGGGCGGCGCTGGCGCCTCGCGCGCTCGCCGACCTCTTCCTTGCCGCCCAGCAAGATCCCCCGTCCCCTGTGGCATCTCAACATCTGACCCCTGCTCCTTTCTGACCCCCGCTCCTTTCGCGAGCGTCCACCGGACGAGCACCGCCATCCCTTCGCCCGCACCGCCTTCGGCCCCCGTTCTCCACCCGAAGCGTCTCACGCCCCGCGCCCGTCAGGTCTTCCTGTTGAACGGCCCGTAGCTCTTGACCCTCTTCCCAAAGGCCCGGTCCTTCGTTCGCTTCTCCTGGCGCGTCATCTCGTGGTGCTCCGATTCCGTCAGGAGCTTCAGGTAGCTCTGGTATCTCTCCGGGGAGAGCGTTCCGGCCGCGACCGCCGCGAGGATCGCGCAGCCCTCCTCCACGGTGTGGGTGCAGTCGGCGTAGCGGCATCCGCCGGCCCCGTCGGCGATGTCCTGGAAGCTTCCCTCCAGGCCCGCACCGAAAGCCATCATGCCCAGCTCCCGCATCCCGGGCGTGTCGATGAGGAGCGCGCCGCCGTCGAGCGCGACGAGCTGGCGCCGCGTCGTCGTGTGGCGCCCCCTGCCGTCCTTCTCCCTCACGGTCCCGACGGCCAGCCGCTCGCTCCCGAGGAGTCTGTTCAGGAGGGTGCTCTTCCCGACGCCGGAGGAGCCCAGCAGGCAGTAGGTCACGCCTCTCTCGAGGGCCCGCGCGAAGGCCTCCCAGCCGGCAGCCGTCACGCTGCTGACGGCCGCCACCTCGATGCCGTGGTCCCTCTTCACCGCCTGGATCAGGCGGTCCGTTTCTTCCGAGGCGACGAGGTCGCACTTGGTGAGCAGCAGCCTGGGGGTGATTCCGCCGTCGGCCGCCATCACGACGTAGCGGTCGAGGCGGTTCAGGCTGAAGTCGGCGTCGCACGACTGCACGACGTACGCGACGTCCACGTTGGCCGCGATGGGCTGGTACTGGGCCCTCCCTCCGGGGGACCTGCGCCGGAGCACCGTCCTCCTCGGCAGGACTCCGTGCACGATGGCGTGCTCCTCGCCGTCCAGGTAGTCCACGACCACCCAGTCGCCCACGCACGGAAGGTCTTCGGGAGTGCACGCCGAATGCAGGAGCCTTCCGGTGGCCTCGGCGGGGACGACGCCCGCCGCGCCCGCCACCGTGTACGCCTCCCTGTCGACCGTGACCACCCGGGCCAGGCGCGCCTCGTCCGCCGCCAGCTCCTTCCCCTTCTCCCTCTGCCAGTCTCCGTAGCCGAGATCTTCCAGCCTCACCCCATGCCCCCCATGGTCACCCGCGCCCCCGCGCCCCCTATCCCCTGTGGCATTGCAAGATCTGACCCCCTCTCCCGTGACCCCCTCCCTCTCCCGGGACAGCCACCTATTTCCTTGTCTTCGAGCACCTTCCGGCATGCGTAGACCCTAACACCTTCCCGAGTCTCTGAAAATAGGTGACTGTCCCTATTTCCGTTATTTCCGTAGTAGGCATGGATTAGTTCGGAGTGCAGGCCCAGGAGCAGGTGCGCGATCCGGTCGTAGTCCCTCTGGGAGTATGCCTCCGAAAGGCCTGAGAAGAGAGCCTCAGCAACGGCGACGGGCTGGCGGCATGAGAAACCGGCGTACTCGCGGAGGAAGCGCACATCTCGCACCCGGGGCGCCGGAAGAGGCAGGGGGTCAGACATGGGCCGTGACGAGGACCTCTTCGCCGAGCATGTCCACGATCTTGAGGGCGACGGTGGTCTTGCCCTTGGGAGCGGGCAATTCGTAGACTCCCTCCACAAAGTCAGTTTTCTTCTCGGGCACGTCGGTCAGGGCCACGTTGAAAACCTGCCCGTCGTAGGCCGTGTCGATCATCACGCAGTCCACCATGGCTCGCCAGTCATCGATCCTCGGGGTGAGGACCCCGGCCTGTTCGCGCAGGCGTTCGAGGATGGAAGGCGAGATGAAGTCCTCGATGACGACCTTGATCGTGTCCTTGGCCCGGGTGATCTTGGCCTTGGCCGTGGCGGGCGCGTGCTGGAAGAACTTGCCGTAGCGGGGATCGGTGCGCAGCTCGATGACGGACATCTTGTTGGCCGCGTCTTTGCCCTTGCGCAGGCGGTTCCAGTCGTCAGCCCACGCGGCGGCGGCCAGCTCCTGCCCGAGGCAGACGCAGGTGACGGGGCGATCCTCGTCGGGGCGGGCGTCCAATTCTTTCTTGATCTCTTCGAGGTCGAGGGGCGAGAGGGGGTGATTGAACGGGATAATCTTGACGAGGGCCTTGCCGAGAGTGCCATCGAAGAACCCATCGGCGCGGGTGCGCGTGACGCCGATGTGCTCGCACGCCAGGGCCACCGCCTCGTTGTGCTGGATCTGCAAATCGTAGTCGTTCACGCGCCAGACCGAGAAGGCGAGCTGGGCGGGAGCGGGCGGTTCGGCCTTGCCGTCTTCCAGGGGCAGGCCTGGTTTGGCGCCCGTCTTCCTTGCCACGGCGAGCTGTTCTTCCATGATCTTCTGGAGGCGCTTGCTCGTGGTTTGGATGGCGCCCTTGTTGATGTCGCACCCGATCCAGCGGCGGCCGAGATTTTGAGCCGCCGCCGCCGTTGTGCCAGAGCCGATAAAGCAGTCGAGGATGAGATCGGAGGGGACCGTGGAGCACTGAAGGACGGTCTCCAGTAGTTGCTCTGGTTTTTGCGTTGGATAGTCCGATCGCTCGATTGCCATGGGATTAATTACTGGTATCTCCCACACATCTCCAAGATCTTTTTCCTTGCTCTCTTGGTAGATGTAATCTCACTGCTGTCCAAGATAGTTCTGTAACCGGGTAGCGGCTTAGTAGGAACAAGGGTTTTGGACGGGCTTAGCCGGGTTCTCGGGATGAGGTTCCCCTTTGGGGTCGGATGGGATGCTGTCCAAGAAC
>JBAWEQ010000112.1:0-4562 GCA_049591295.1 Acidobacteriota bacterium | reverse complement strand
AACTGGAAGGGCTCGGGGGGCGGAGGGGGAGCGGGAGCCGAGGGCCCCTGGGCCGCCGGGGTCTGCGCCGCGGGCGCCGCCGGAGGGGCGTCCAACTGGAAGCCGGCGAAGGAGAATTCGTCGGGCGAGGAGTCGTCGAGCTGGAACCCGCCGGACGTCGTCGGCTGCGGCGGTGTCTCTGGCTGGACCCTCATCTCGGGACCCGTGGGGATGTTCAGGTCGTCCTCGAGCTCGAAGTCGGCAGGCGCGGATTGGAAGGTCGGGGGCGCCGGCTTCGGCTGGGGCGGCGGGACGACCTGCGGCGGCGGCGCGACTGGGGCCGCAGCCGGTGCGGCCGGCTTGGGAATGCGGTCGAGGTAGTACTGCGCCTCGCGGTGACCGGGAAAGTCGCGGAGAATCCGGGTCAAGAGGTCCTTGGAACGGTCGAACTCTCCGGCGTTGAAGGAGGCGATGGCTTCGGTGAGCAGATAGTCGGACTCCTGCTCGTGGGATTGGAGCCTGGCCTTGGCCTCGTCGATGAGCTGCTGGGCCTCCTGGTTGTCCTCGTCCATAATGAAAATCCGCGTCCAGGCGTCGATGGCGTCCTGGTAGCTCCCGAGATCGAACTGTTTCTGCCCCTCCGCGATGTATTCCTGAACCTTGGCCCGCTCGGCAGGGGAAAGCTGCCGCGCCGCGCCGGTGGTGGTCCGCTCCGCGAGCGGTGGGGCATCCAGCAGTTCGAGGGAATCGGCGCCGAGCGCAGGAAGGTCCTGTCCGCCGTCCGTCTTTTCGGCCGGGGTTTCGAAGATCGGCTGGGCATCCAGACTGACGGTTTCGTAGGGGGAGAGGCTTTCCGGAAACGGAACGGCCGGCGGGGCCTGGGCCGCCTGGGGTTGGGGAGGCGGCGGCGAAGCAGGCAGCGGAGGCCTCGGTGGAGGAGCCTGGGGGATCCCGGCCGGCGGGGTCTGGGCCGGTGCGACGGGCGCCGGGCCGATGGGGCCGGCTTTCATGGCCGCGGCCAGGGATCGGGCCCCCGCGTTGTTCGGCGACACCTTGAGGATTTCCTGAACCAGGCGGGAGGCGCCTTCGAACTGGCCCTGCTCGTAGAGGGTCTGGGCCCGCTTGACCTTCTCGCGGACCTGCATGTCCAGCATCATCTGGTCCTGGAGGTCGATGAGCACCTGCCGCGCCGCCTGGTCCTGAGGGTTGGCCTGGACGACGGACTTCAACAGGGTTGCCGCCTCCTGGAACTTCCCCGCGTCCGCCAGCTTCTTCGCGGTTTCGATCCTGGGATCCGACATGGACGATCCTCCCGTTCCCTGGCATTCTACACGCCGGCGCGGGCGGCGGACAAGCCCGCGGGGAACGGTCGTCCGTCCGAATCCGTCGAGGCCGTTCGTCGCGATTCCAAAGCTTGACCCATGAAGCATCGGAGGGACATACTAGAGTGCCATTTTGGAGGTCTGACTCGGATGGAGGAGGCATTCCGGACGCTGGCCGTGAGGGGAGTGCACTGGTTCGACGTCCTGGACGTCCTGGCCGTGACCGCGCTCTTCTTCCTCGTGTTCCGGCAGGTGCGGGGCACCCGGTCGCTGCACATGCTCATCGGGGTCGTGGTGCTGGCCGTGGCCAACGCCGTCTCCGGCCTTCTGGAGATGACCGCCACCCACCGCCTCCTCCAGAATCTGCTCTTCTACATCCCGTTCGCCGTCATCGTGCTGTTCCAGGAGCCCATCCGGAAGTCTCTGGCCTCCCTGGGCGGGACCTTCTTCGGGTATCGCGCGGGCCGAGAGGCCACGAGCCGGGTGGCGAGGGAGACGGCCAACGCCAGCTTCATCCTCGCGGAGCTCCGCTACGGGGCGATCATCCTGCTGGAGCGCAGCCAGGGGCTCAAGGACTATGCGGAGACCGGCATCCGCGTCGGGGCCGAGGTCTCATCGGACCTCCTGGTCACCCTCTTCTACCCGGGGACCCCCCTGCACGACGGGGCGGCCCTCATCGTGGAGGGGCAGGTGATGGCGGCCAGCTGTTTCCTGCCGCTCACCTCCGGTGCGCTGCCCACGACCTACGGGACACGGCACCGCGCCGCCGTCGGCATCACGGAGATCACGGACGCCATCTGCGTGGTGGTGAGCGAGGAGCGCGGAGTGGTCTCCCTCGCGATGGACGGCAGACTGGAAACGGTGGACGGCTCCGACGAACTGGAACGCAGGCTCACTGACCTCCTGGGAGGGAAGCCCGTTGAAAGCCCGGCAGCCGAATCCGGAAGCTAAGGGCAGGCTCCGCGAGCGCCCGCCCCTCTCCCTGATCATTCTCTCCTTCGTGCTGGCCCTGCTCTACTGGGGGTACACGGTCTCCGAGGAGAAGTCGCTGAAGGACGTCAGCGTCCCCCTGGAATTCACGAATGTCCCCAAGGACGAGATCATCGTCGGGGAGAACCTTCCCCGCCTGGTGACGGTGGAGATCAAGGGCTCCCCCGAGATGCTGAGGAGGGTCCGAGAGGAGGACGTGGACGCCAAGGTGGACGTGGGCAAGCTGGAACTCGGTCCGCAGGTGCTGGAAATCGGCCAGGAGGACATCCGCCTGCCCTCTTCCGTCTCCTTCGTGCGGGTGTTGCCCGGGGTGTTGCACTTTACCCTTGAGCGCAGGGTCACGGAGACGCTCCCCCTGGATCCCCGCTTCACGGGGCACGTGACGAAGGGAAACCAGATCCTCGGCTGGTCCATCGAGCCTCCCAATACGCGCATCGAAGGGCCGGAGAGCATCGTGCGCCGCATACGCCATGCCCCCACCCAGCCCGTCTCCCTGGAAGGGCGATCGCAGGACTTCCAGACCCCGGTCGTGCCCACGCTTCCGGACCCGGAGATCACCGTGCTGGACCTGGGCCCCTACACCCTCAACGTCCGCATCGGCGAGCGCAGGAGCCAGAGGACCATCGGCCCCATCCCCATCAAGGTCCTGAATGCCAAGTATCCGACGGTGCTCGACCCCACCAGCCTCAAGGTCATGGTGGACGGCCCCTTCTCGCTGGTGCACACCCTGACGCCGCAGGACCTGGTGGCGGAAGTGGACGTGATCGGGCTGAAGCCATCGAACCAGGCCTACCAGCTCAGGCCGGCGGTCCGCTTCACCAGCACCGACTTGGCGGCGCACGTCGAGATCACCTCCTGGATCCAGCGCTTCGTGGGCGTCAAGGTGCTCAAGCCGGGACAGACCATCGAGCCCTCACTGGCGCCCGTTTCCGCCGGGGGGAACGCTCCGTGAGGCGCCGCTATTTCGGGACGGACGGCCTGCGAGGCCGCGCCGGTCAGTTCCCCCTCGACCCTCCCACGGTGAGGGCCCTGGGTAGGGCCGCCGGCCTCATTCTCGGAGGGGCTGGAGCCGCGGCGCTGGTGGGCATGGACCCCAGAGAGTCCAGCGGCTGGATCAGCGCGCAATTGCTGGCGGGGCTTCGGGAGAGCGGCGTGGAATGCCGCTTCGCCGGGGTGATTCCCACACCGGGGCTGGCGCGGCTCACGGCCGCCGGCGGGTATACCTTCGGCGCCATGGTGTCGGCCTCCCACAACCCCTTCGAGGACAACGGGATCAAGTTCTTCTCCGGCCGTGGATTCAAGCTCCCCGACGAGACCGAACACCACATCGAAGTGGCGCTCGAGGGGCTGCGGGGGGGATCGCGGCCCGCGCCCGACGCCGGTATTCCCGGCCCGGCGGAGGAGGGGATGGAACGGGCCTACGTGGAGTGGCTCCAGAGCCTCTGGCGAGGCGAATCCCTGGAGGGCCGCCGGCTGGTGCTGGACGGGGCCAACGGCGCGGCCCACCGGGTGGCCCCTGCCCTCTTTCGGGCGCTGGGAGCACAGGTGGTGTGCCACGCTTGCGAGCCCGACGGGCGAAACATCAACGCGGGGTGCGGGAGCCTCCACGCGCAGGACTTCGCGGCCAGAGTCCGCGAGGCCGGCGCGGACATGGGGTTCGCCTTCGACGGGGACGCCGACCGCTGCATGGCCGTCACGCCCTCCGGAAAGGTGCTGGACGGAGATTTCATCCTCTACCACGAAGCCCGCGCGCGCCTTCCCAAGGATCGGCTGCCCGGGGGCTGGGTAGTGGGGACCGTGATGAGCAACCTCTGGCTGGAGCAGGCGCTGAAGCGGGAGGGGATGCGCTTTTTCCGGGCGCCCGTGGGCGACCGGTACGTCTTGCAGTGTCTTCAGGACCGCGGCGGGCTCCTGGGCGGAGAACCCTCGGGGCACATCCTGTTCCTCGACCTGGCCACCACGGGCGACGGCCTCCTGACGGCGCTCAACTACGCCATGCTCGCCAGGGACGCGGGAGGGATGGAGGCGCTGGCGGAGGGCATCCGCCCCTACCCGCAGGTAATGGTCAACCTGAGGGTGGAGAGGAGGCTCCCCCTGGAGGAGCAGCCGGCCATCTGCGCGGCCATCGAGGAGGAGAAGGCGCGGCTGTCCGACCGCGGGCGGATCATCCTCCGCTACTCCGGGACCGAGCCCCTGCTGAGGCTCATGGTGGAGGCCGACACCCCTTCCCGCGTGGAGGGGGTCGTGGAGAGGCTGAGGGCCGTCCTCGTG
>JBAWEQ010000111.1:0-1940 GCA_049591295.1 Acidobacteriota bacterium | reverse complement strand
GTACCTGGGTCATGGACAGCCTCCTGCTCCGATTCAAGATTTACCTCATGCAGGAGTTTGCCATGATCCTTTCACTCTAGGCTATTCTCATTTTTCGTTGTGCCCCACCGGGGCATGGGCGTTAGTATGTCAGACTCCTAGGACCCTTGGGAAAGGTATCCAGATCAACAGTCTTTTGTACTACCACTGATGGCTTTCTTTGCACTTTGGCTGTTTCTTGCGTCACGGGATAGTGGAAAATAACAAAAGAGAGAGCCGGACCAAGCCAACTAATGCTTTTTTTCTGGGTTTGGGAAGCTGGGAGAACAGGGCGGGCTAATCGTGGCCGTGTGATCCGAAATTATGACAAGGGTTCTTGTCTTAAGGGATCGTCTCATCCCAGCTTGCGTGGAGCACTTGAATATACTTGCAAATTCCTCATCGCTTATCGTTTGGCCTGGCGAAAGGCCGTGTTCAAATAGCATGATGGGGCCTCCTCAATTTATGAACAAATGGTAAGTCAGCGGGAACAAACTCGTAGTTCTCCAGTTCCTCAAATGAGACCCACCTGCTACTTTCGTGATCCGTTAATGACATTTCTCCGCCTGTCCAATCGACTACGTATGCAAGAAGCCTGATGAACCCATGCTTGTAATGATAAATGCTTTCACCAAAGAACTCCTGAACGGACACCTCTATGCCAAACTCTTCTCTCATTTCACGCGCCAGGCACTCCTGGGGCGTCTCTCCATTTTCCAATTTCCCGCCTGGAAATTCCCACAAGTATTCAAGCTGCTTTCCGGCTTTCCGCTGGCCGATAAAGACCTTATGGTTCTGAATAAGGATGGCCGCGGTTACCGTCTGCATGGCTTGTTACCTCCTATTTGCTTCAAGTAGGTTTGGACTCTCGGGCACTCTTACACTTAGGATGCAGCCCCCGGCCAAGACGGCGTAGCATGTTAGCCGGTTCTGTTCCAGCGTTTTGAAACAGGGGATCACATGAACTTGTCCCTGAAAGCCCGCTGTTTCTCTAACGTCCATCGGACACAAAAAGCTGCCTTCCCTTTCATCACGATCTTAGTGCACGCATTGCACGAGTCGCACTGCAAAATTTCTTTGTCCCGCCCATCCATCACCTTTTGAGGCCATTCGGGATCAGTCCAGAGCACTCTGGCAAGTCCGATGAGATCTGCACGCCCATCGGCAACTATCTGTTCTGCCAACTCTCCCGTTACAATGAGGCCAGCAGTTACGATAGGAATTTCCACTTCCTTCTTTATCGCAGCCGCCAACTCAACCATGTAGCCCGGCCTTGTCGATCTTTCGATGATTTCTGGTAGGATAAAGGACTCATACGTGCCACCCATAACAGAAAGGTATGCCACTCCAAGATCGGAGAGCGTGCGAGCGAAAACAGAGGATTCTTCCAACTTCAAGCCATCGGGCAGCCATTCATCAGCCAGGAAACGGTATCCCACGGGGAAATTACCGACGGCTTTCTTGACCTTGGTCACAACCTCCAATGCAAATCTTTGCCGCTTCTCAAATGTGCCGCCATACTCATCTTGTCTTTTGTTCGTTCTTGGGGAGAGAAACTGTGCGAGCAGGTACCCAGTCCCTCCGTGCAATTCTACCAGGTCGAACCCCGCCTTCTTCACTCGGACAGCGGCATCGACGTACTTATCTTGGATTTCTCTAATTTCTGCAACGGTCAAAGCTCTGGGCATGCGACCAAACGTATTAACGGGAGAAGGTGCAACTGGCTCCGGGACGCCGGCAAAGCGCCCTGCGTGATTGATCTGCAAACAAGCCTGCGCTCCTTGCTCTTTGATCGTATCAGCCAAAAGTCTAAGCCCGTCCAGATTGTCGTCGGTATCGGACCGAATGGTCCGACTGGAGCCGCTGCCCAAGTTGAAATCGATGGTGGAATTTTCCACAACCACTAGAGCAACACCACTTTG
>JBAWEQ010000110.1:0-23817 GCA_049591295.1 Acidobacteriota bacterium | reverse complement strand
GCGTAGCGCCGGAGGCGCCCGAGAGCAGTGCCGCCCAGAAGGAGGGCACGTCCCGGCCCACGGCGCAGGTGACGCCGAGGCCCGTCACCCAGATGGCCGTCCTCATGGCGTTTCCCGGAGCGTAAAGAGCCCCCGCGCCGCCAGCCGCCCGCCCAGGCGCGCCGTGACGCGGACCTGAAAGAGGGAGCCCATGCGCTTGACCAGGGTGCCGGCCAGTTCCAGGCTGTCGCCCGGCCAGATCGGCCGGGGGCTCCGGAACCGGGCCACCTGGACCAGCACACCCCCGCTCCCCTGGCCGGAGGCCGCGAGGAGCCCCCCGGCCTGCGTCATGGCTTCGAGGACCACCCAGGACGGCACGGGGCCGCCCCGGCTCACGGCGTCGTCCGCCGAAGACGAGAACTGGAGGACTCCCCCCCCGTCGTCGCGGGGGATGAAGCGGAAGGGGAAGGCGTGCGGAAGCCGCGCGGGTTCGCTCATCAGGGCCTAAGAATACCAGTCGGTGGGAGGAGCGACAAGCGAAAAACGGGAGGGGTTTCAGGCCTGGGGCCGGCCCCGTTCGAGCCGGAGGAGGGCGCGCTTGGTCTTGAGCCCGCCGCCATATCCCCCCAGTCCGGCCTTGGCCACGACGCGGTGGCAGGGGATCAAGATGGGGATCCGGTTGGCCCCGCAGGCCGCGCCCGCGGCGCGGACGGCCTTGGGCCTTCCGGCCCAAGAGGCCAGGTCGGCGTAGGAGATGACCTCGCCGTAGGGGATCTCAGAGAGGGCGGCCCAGACGTTCCGTTGGAAATCGGTGCCATCCGGGAGCGGTTCCAGGGGGAGGTCGAACTTGCTGCGCCGGCCGGAGAAGTACTCCTTCAGCTGGGCCTCCACGCGCCGGAAGAGCGGCTCCACGGGCTTGGGCACGGGACCTTCCGGCGCCAACCCCTTGAAGTCGATGCGGTGCACCGCCTCCGTCGAAAGGGTCACGTCCAGTGGCCCGATGGGGCTGTCCAGGCGCAGCGTCACCTTGCCGCTCATGTCCCGAAGCCATCCTCCCTCGTAAAAGCCGCCACCACCGTGGCGTTCATCCCGCCCCTCGCGTTGAAGACGCCCGTCAGGCTGGCCTTCACCGGCTCGCAGGCGGCCACGACGTCCCTAAGGACGCGGTTCACCACGTTCTCGTAGAAGATCCCCAGCTCCCGGTAGGCGAGCAGGTATTCCTTGTACGACTTGAGCTCGATGCAGGACTTGTCCGGGACGTACCGCAGAACCAGGAGGCCGAAGTCCGGCAGACCCGTCTTGGGGCACACGGAGGTGAATTCGGGGGCCTCGATGGTGATCTCGTAGGAGGGGAACTGGTTGGGCCACGTCTCGATGGCCGGCAGCTTGGCATCCAGCCCCTTCTGCGCGTGCGTCTTGGTATACCCCGCCATGTCTCCCCTCCCTGGTGCGTTCCGCGTCAGCCCAGACAGCTTAGAGCGCCGCGATGAGTTTGTCGAGTTCGCCGCTGCGCTGGAGCGCCTCCAGATCGTCGCAGCCCCCGATGGGGCGGTCTCCGAAGAAGATCTGCGGAACGGTCTGGCGGCCCGAGCGGCTCTCGCACTCGTTCCACCGGTCGGGCTGCTCGTCCAGGTTCACCTCTTCGAACTCCACGCCCTTTTTCTTGAGCAGTTTTTTGGCGGCCATGCAGTACGGGCAGGTGGTCATGGTGTAGACGGTCACGTGGGTCTTCATGGCTCTCTCTCCTCTATCGAATCCGCCGAAGGAGTACTATAACCCACCCGACCCGCGATTCTTCCCGGTCCCGCCCGCCGTGGGAGCAGCCCTTACGGGCAGTCCGCGCTCCTGAAGCGCCGCAATTCGTTCCACCCGAAGGTCCACTCCGGAGTGACCAGGCTCGCCGATTGCCGGACGACGTACCAGGGATCGAGCGGAGAGCCGGGGGCCTTGAGCAGGTGAATCTCCTGCGCCGGCATGTAGCCCTGGGCCAGCAGAAAGATCCTCTGCCCCCGCGCATCTTCGGCCGCGTCCACGACGATGACCGCGTGGCCCGGCGAGCCAGGATGGAGGAAGACGTCCCCCACCGAGAGGCGGCCGGGATCTTCCTCGGGGAGAAGGTCCCTCGCCAGCGAGGCCGTGCCGGCCCACGTGAAGACGGCGTCCAGGTACTCCCGGAAGGCCGCGTGCCCGCCCTTCGGAGCCGCGTCACGCCTCCACTCCAAACGGCGGCCACGGAGCACGGGGCGAAGACCCGCGCGCCAGTCAGACCACCGCGCCACGGAGCCATCCGTCAGATGAAAGGCCACCGACGACTCGCAACCCCTGCTGAAGAGGTATTCCGCGCGGAGCCGGATGACCGCGTCGGCGCACTGCTGGAGGTCCCTGACCCCCACGTCCATGCGGATGACGGCGGCATGGGCCGACTGATCGGCCTTCTCCCGGCCGTCGAAGAGGTGGACCGGCGGGCACCCCGGGAGGAGGGGAAGCCCCCTGAGCCACTCCCCGAAACTCCCCGGCGGCTCGGGCAGCCGCGCATAGCCGGGAGGGACGGGAAAGCGGAGCCGGATGGCCCCCCCGGCCACGCCCGCCAGCCAGGGATACGCCGGCCGTCCCTCCAGAGCGCCGAGCGACGGGGCCTCCCGCTCCGCGAGGACGGGCGGGCCGCAGACCGACGCCGCGAGGAGGGCGCCCATGAGTCCGCACCATGGGATCAGGAGGATCCGTATCCTAGGCATAGCCGATATCGGAGGTAAGCGCCATCCGGCTGCGCATGAAGGTGCCGCTGCCGCGCGCCACCAGGCGGCCGGCGGCGTCGGTGGCCTCCGACTCGGCCACGAAAAGCCGCTTCGAACGATGCATCACCCGCCCGCGGGCGCGAAGCTCCCCCTCGGAGACGGGCCTGAGCAGGTAGACCGTGAAGGAGGCCGTGAGCACGAAGACCTCCTCCACCAGTGAGTTCACGGCAAAAAAGGCGGAGTCGTCCAGCGCCTTGAAGTAGATCGATCCGTGGATGGCCCCGGCGGCGTGGAAAAGCTCGGGGCGCACGGGGATGACCACCTCGGCCGTCCCCTCCCCCACCGTCAGCCTGGGGCGAATGAAGGCGTTGAGCGGCGAGGAATCGTACATCCGCTCCAGCTTTCGCCAGTGCTCCTCTCCGGGCATCGTGGGGTTCATGGGGCCTGCCTCCTGTTCGTGCCGGTCCTTGTGCCGGCTTCTTTCGGGCGGAGGGAAGGAACAAAAACCACGCGGCGCGAGGGTTGGACCGGCACTCCGCCCTCCACCCTCAACTCTCCACCGTTCCCATCCCGCTCTCCCGGATGGGAACCAGCCGCACGATGGTGGCTCCCCATCCGCCCTCCGCTTCCTCAGCGAGGGCGAAGGACTCGACCTCCGGCAGCCTGTCGAGCAGCGCGTGGACCGTGCGAAGGAGCACGCCCTGGCCCTTGCCGTGGATGATCCGTATCCTGAGAATGCCCCGGCTTCTGCACTCCAGCAGATACTCCGGCACCAGCTCCTTCACGTCCCGCGGACGGAAAGTGTGCAGGTCCAGGGTTCCGTCGATGGGGATCGCGACGGGCTCCTCCGGCTCCATGGCCGACCTCCACCGGCGCCGAGGCGATGCCGGCTTCCCGCCATCATACCGCGGCTGTGCCGCGCCCGCAGCCGGGCGGGCGGGTACGAGGAAAGCCCGCGCAGGCGGGCTTTCGGTGAGGGCCGGACGGGCACCCTGCTCGTTGATGAAGGAGGCGCTTCACCCCTCCGCCCTCTCCGGCGAGAGGTGCCCCATCAGAACCCGCGTGTCGTAGACGAAGGTGACCTTGCCCTCCTCGGCGTGGGCCTCGAAGATCTCCCGCAGGGCGCGGAGCATGGGGAGGTGGTCCGGGTGGCCGGGCCCCGGCGCGTAGGAGGAGGAGAGCAGGCGGCCCTGGAGCCCCTCCAGGTCGAAGGCTTGGGCGTTCTCCAGAACCTCCTCCGCATAGCCGTCGCGGCCGTAAAAGGACAGCAGGGTGGAAGGGGTGACGTTCTTCTGGGAGACCGCCCCGTAGTCGGTCCCGAAGCGCTGGAGCAGCTCCTCGTAGTCCCGGAGGAAGGCCGTGGCCTCCGTGCGCCGGTCGTTCCAGACGAGGACGACCCAGCCTTCTGGCTTGAGGATCCTCCGGAACTCCCGCCGCGCCGCGGGGGGATCGAACCAGTGGAAGGCCTGCCCCGCCGCGACGAAGTCCGCGCTGCGCTCCGGCAGACCCGTGGCCTCGGCGCTCCCGGCCACGCTCTCGAAGGCCGGGTAGGAGGCCAGCAGGCGCTCGGCCGCCTCGCGCATGGCGGCGTTGGGCTCCACGCCGAAGACGCGGTTGCCGTTCTGGAGGAAGGGCTCGCTGAGAAAGCCGGTGCCCGAGCCCGCGTCCACCACCACGTGCTCGGGAAGAAGGCCGCACCTCTTCCTCAGAAGGCCGAGGAGCGAAGCGGGGTAGCGCGGCCGCCATCGCACATAGTTGTCCACCCGGTCGGTGAAGCGCTGGCGCGGGTCCCTCGCCCCTCCCATCAGCGCCTCCCCGGATCGCCGGCGGCCCGCCGGATCCGTTCCCAGGCCGCCTCCACGTGGCGCCGCTCCGTGTGGGTCTGCCCGATACTCATGCGGAGTGTGAGCTTCCCATCCAGCTTCGTGTGGGTGAGGTAGAGCGCGCCGCTGCCGTTCAGGTCGTCGAGCAGCGCCTGGTTGGCGGCGTCGCCCCCGCGGTGGCGGAAGCAGACCAGGTTGAGCGGCGGCTCCGCGGCCAGATCGAAGCGCTTATCCTCGCGCACCCAGCCCGCGAACTCGTGCGCGAGGGCCACATGCCGCCGTATGTGGAAGCGCAGCCCCTCCACGCCGTAGTGGCGGATGACGAACCAGAGCTTGAGCGCCCGGAAGCGGCGCCCGAGGGAGACCTGCCAGTCGCGGTAGTCGATGACGGCCCCCGATTCCGTGGCGGCATTGCGCAGGTACTCGGGGAGGATGGAGAGAGCCGTGATGAGCGCCCGCCGGTCGGCCACGTAGAAGCAGTCGCAGTCGAAGTTGGTGAACATCCATTTGTGCGGGTTGAAGCAGTAGCTGTCCGCCAGCTCCAGTCCGCGGAGGAGAGGCCGGAACTCGGGGCAGAGGGCCGCCGTCCCGGCCATGGCGCCATCCACGTGCAGCCAGATCCCCCGGCGCTTGCAGATCTCGCCGATGGCCGGCAGGGGGTCCATGCCGTTGGAGGAGGTGGTGCCCACGGTGGCCGCCACGAAGCAGGGGGCGAGGCCCGCCGCCGCGTCACGGGCGATGGCCTCCTCCAGAGCCTCGGGCCGCATGGCGAAGCGTTCGTCCGCGGCGATGAGGCGGAGATTGGCCCGGCCCAGGCCCGCCAGCTTCACCGCCTTCTCGATGGAGGAGTGGGCCTGCGTCGAGGCGTAGGCCGTGAGGCGTCCATCGCAGCCGCGCTCGTTGGAGGCCGAGGCGGTGGCCCGCTCGCGCGCGGCCACGAGGGCGCAGAGCGCGGCCCCGGAGGCGCTGTCCTGGATCGTGCCGCCGCCCGATCCGGTGGAGCGGAAGGCGGCGGGGAGGTCGGTCATCTGGGCCATCCAGTCCAGGACGTGGGTCTCCAGCTCGGTACAAGCCGGGCTCGTGGCCCAGAGCATCCCCTGCACGCCCAGTCCGGCGGAGAGGAGCTCGCCCAGGATGGAGGGCCCCGAGGCGTTGGCCGGGAAGAAGGCGAAGAAGTTCGGCGACTGCCAGTGGGTGATGCCGGGCAGGATGACGCGCTCCACATCGGCGAGGACCGCCTCGAAGGGCTCGCCGTGCTCCGGCGGATCGGGCGGCAGCATGGACCGCACCTCACCCGGCCGGACGCGCGAGAGAACCGGCAGCGACTCCACTCGCTCCATGTAGTCGGCTACCCAGTCCACGACGGCCCGCCCGTGCCGCCGGAACTCCTCGGGGGTCATGTGGTAGCTCTTGGGTTCCTCCATCTCCTCTCCTTCAGGAAAGATCTAGGTGAGGTCGCTCGTGCAGTGGGCGCACTTGGCCGCCTTGATGGGGATGGCCGAGAGGCAGTGGGGGCATTCCTTCGTGGCGGGGGGCAGCGGCACCTCCTGGCGCTTGAGGCGGTTCAGCGAACGCACCAGCAGGAAGACCGCGAAGGCCACGATGAGGAAGCTGATGATCGCGTTCACGAAGAGGCCGTAGTTGAGGGTCACGGCCCCCGCAGCCTTGGCGGCCGCCGGAGTGGCGTAGGGGCCGGCCATCTTGCCCTCGCGAAGCACGACCATGAGACTCGAGAAGTCCACGCGGCCCAGCAGCAGACCCACGGGTGGCATGAGCACGTCGTCCACCAGAGACTTGACGATGGTCCCGAAGGCACCTCCGATGATGATGCCCACGGCCATGTCCACGACGTTGCCGTGTACGGCGAATTCCTTGAACTCTTTCAGCATGGCTCCCTCCTGCGACGGGTCCGCCCGAGGGCGGCGCCTCCGGCTCGCCGCACCAGGTTTCAGGATCGGCCCACGGGCTCTACGACCGCCGCCGTCCCGTAGCACAGCACCTCCGTCGCCGATCCCCTGCTAACCACCTCCGAGGCGTCGTACCGCAGCCCCACCACGGCGTTGGCCCCCATCTCGCGTGCGTGTTGGATGAGGCGCTCGTAGGCCTGGAGGCGGGCCTGTTCGCACATCTCCGTGTAGGCCCCGATCTGGCCGCCGACGATGTTCTTGAGCCCGCCCACGATGCCCTGGGCGATGGTCGGGGCGCGGACGATGATCCCCCGCACGATGCCTCTGTACTCCTTGATCCGGTACCCTTCGAAGGAAAAGGTGGTGGTCACCATCATGGATTGGTGCCTCCTTTCGGCTGAATCCCTTCCCGTCCATTACACCCATTGTAGGCCGCGCCGCCACCTCCCGGCGACCGGATTCTCTCCCTTCAAGACCTCGCGCCCCAGTTGAGTGTCCAGAGGGCGGCGTTGAGGGCCGCGGCGTAGGCCACCCAGACCAGGTACGGGAAGAAGAGGACGGCGGCGGGGCGGCTTATCCCCCAGGAGAGGACGGCGAAGACCAGTGCCGCCGCCCACAAAAAGAGGATGTCGCCGAGCGCCCAGAGCGGACGGTGAAGGCCGAAGAAGAGCCACGACCAGAGGGCGTTCAGCACGAGCTGGAAAGCCCAGAAGGCGAGGGCCGGGCTGGTCCACCCCCCCCTCCGCCAGACGAGCCATCCGGCCACGGCGATGCAGAGGTAGAGCACGCTCCAGACCGGTCCGAAGAGGGAGTTCGGCGGCGTCCAGGCGGGCTTCGCGAGCCCGGCGTACCAGCTCCCCGGCTGGAAGCGCACGCCGAAGAGGGCAGCCGCCGCCACGAGCAGGAGGAAGAGCAAGAGCCCCGCGGCGGATCGTGCGCCCATCACAGCCGCTCCGGTGAATCCACCGTGAGGTCGCTCCTCACATCGCCCGTGTTCAGCGTCGAGGCCGGCTCGAAGAGCAGCACCTCCACCTCCTCCTGCGCCGATGGGCGGTGCTCCACCCCCCTCGGCACGATGATGAACTCTCCCGCCCCCACGCGAACGCGATGGGTGCGGAACTCCATCTCGAAGGCCCCCTTGACCACCAGAAACAGCTCGTCCTCCGCCTCGTGGGCGTGCCAGACGAAGGGGCCGCGGAACTTGACGAGCTTGACCTGCTGGCCGTTCAGGTCGCCCACGATCTTGGGCTCCCAGTGGCCCGTGAAGCGGGAAAAACGCTCCGAGAGGTTGACCTTGTCCGGGTGCAAGCGCGCCCCTCCTCCCTAGCGCTGAAGGACCGCCAGCGCGAAGTCCGATCCCCGGCCCTGGATGTAGGCCATGTCCACCCAGAGCATGGCCATGGGTTCGAGGTAGCGGGCGTGGTAGAGGGGGCCCGTGTCGCACGGGTCGAAGCCGAGCTCCTGGCCCAGGGCGGTCACCACGCGCTTGGCCGCGGCGTCGTTGCCGCAGAGAAAGAGTGCGGCCCGCCGGCCGCCGAAGAGGGGATCGGCCATGGTCTTGCTGCCCGCCGTGTTGAAGGCCTTCACCACGCGCGCCCCCTCCGCCCAGGCCGCCACCTGCTCCCCGGCCGAGGTGACGTGGCCGAGGGCGAGACCGCGCAGGTCCTCGGCGATGGGATTGGTGCAGTCGATGAGGATCTTGCCGGCCAAGCTCCCCGCGGAGCGGATGGCGTCGTGGGCGGAGCTCCACGGCACCGCGAGGACCACGATCTCCGATGCCCCGGCGGCCTGCTCCAAAGTTCCCGTCCGCACCCCGTGGCCCACCGAGTCCAACAACGCCTGCGCCTGCTCCGACGCCGGGTCCCGCACCCCCAGGATGACGGCGTGCCCCTGCTCGGCCCACCGCCTCCCGAGGATGGTGCCGATGCGGCCCGCGCCGAGGATTCCGATCTTCATCGCGTCCTCCTTCCCCACCACAGCCGGGGTTCCGTCTCAAAGATAGGGCCTAACCGCCCGGGGAGCCAACGGCGGCCCTCCGCTCCGCCTCGCCCGCCAAGCCGGTGCACGGCCACGCTGGCGTGGACGAGCCTGGACCAGGTCTCAGCGCCGCGCTAGAGACCTTCCCGCACCCGCGCCTCGTAGAAGAGGAGCCGGCCGAACAGTTCGGCCGTCAGGGCCAGGACGAGGGCCAGAAGGAGGATCTCCTTCGGTTGGATGAGGAACACCGCCGCCGCGCTGGCGACGGCCGACAGGCCGCCGGCGACAAGCCTGGCCAGGAGCCAGCTCCTTCTGCCCATCACGATCCTGCGCAGGGCCTCGCGGGAGGCCTCGGGCCCCCCGGCGAGCCGGCGCGTCCACGCGAGCAACACCATCTGTTCGGCCAGCAGGACCGTCAGGGCGGCCAGCGCCAGGTATCCCGGGGCGTTCTCAGGCACCGCGCCTCCCCGGGGCCCCGCCGACAGCGCCGCCGCCGCCCCCAGCGAACCCAGCAGGAGGGCCGTGCCCAGGAAGGCGGCGGGAGTGGTCCAGGCGTCCCAGGCGGGCACCGTGCGGAGGCGGTAGGCCTGGCCCATGGCGCGCAGGAGGGCGGCGCCGAGCAGCAGCCCCGCCCCATCGGCCGCGCCCTTCAGGAAGACCTCCTCCGGCGCCCAGAGGGCCAGGGCCGCGCACAGCGCGGAGGCGCCGAGGAAGAGGGCAGCCAGGAGCACCTCGCGGCTCAGCCAGGAGCGGCCGAGGTTGGTGGGAGCCCTCCAGAAGCGGAAGGGCCGGCCGAGGTGCAGGAGGGAGGCGGCGATGCCCAGCGCGGCCAGCACCGGCACCACCGCCTGCGCCCGCGCCGTGGCCGACTCCAGGGCGGGCCAGCCCGCGGTCCGGGCGCTCCAGAGCCGCACGGCGAGCAGGGCCCAGAAGAGGCCCACCCCCCACTGGGTAAGCAGGGTGAAGGCCACCAGCGAACGGTCCCTCACGGCGCCTTCACCTCCTCCCCGTTGGCCAGGCCGGCCTCGCCGCGTCCGGCGCGCGCGGCGCCGCGGTGGGGAGTGATCACGAGGGACGGCTCGGTGAGCTCCGGGCGAGGCAGCGGGTAGGCCTGGCGGAGGGGGCCGTGGCGGGACTCCAGCTCCTCCCGGTCGCCGAAGTCCAGGGCGCGCATGGGGCAGGCCGCCACGCAGGCGGGCGGCCGGCCCGCCTCAAGCTCTTGGGCGCAGAAGGTGCACTTGGTCATACGTCCCAGCCCTTCGTCGTACTGCGGCGCCCCGTAGGGGCAGGCCCATTCGCAGTAGCGGCAGCCCAGACATTTGCTCCCGTCCACGAGGACGATGCCGTCCTCGCGCTGGGCCATGGCCCCGGAGGGGCAGACCTCGACGCAGATGGGCCGCTCGCAGTGGTTGCAGGCCACCGAGAGGTGGTAGGCAAAGACGTCCTGTTCCCAGGCGGCGCCCGCGCGGCGCCATCCGCCTCCCGCCACCTCGGCCACGCGGCGCCAGAGCACCCCGGCGGGAAGGCCGTTCCTGTCCTTGCAGGCCACCTGGCAGGCCTTGCAGCCCGAGCAGGCGGCGCTGTCCACATAGAAGGCCCACCGCCCGCTCACCGCCGCCTCCCTTCGCCGCGTGGTGCCCGTTCCGCCTGGACCATGGCGGTATGCTGGGCGGAGCCGAAGGCCAGCGGCGTCCAGCGCTCGGAGGTGAGAACGTTGACCGATCCGCGCCGGTCCACCCCGCCCTCGTCCGGCGTCCACCAGGCCCCCTGCGGCAGGCTCACCACTCCCGGAAGGATGCGGCGGGTGATCCGGCAGGGCACCCGGAGCTCGCCCCTCCCGTTGAAGACGCGCACCGTCTCGCCGTCCTCGATCCCCCGGGCCTCGGCGTCGCGGCCGTTCAGGAAGAGCCGCTGCGGGAAGGCCTCCTCCAGCCAGTCGTTGTTCTCGTGCGTGGAGTGGACCCGGCGCAGGCTGTGGTGGCCGATGAGCTGGAGGGGAAAGGCCTGGGCCTCCGGGCCGAAGGGGCTCTCCCACTCCCGCACGTACTTGGGCACCGCCGGGATCTCCTCGGGACGGCCGCGCCCGAAAAGCTCCCGGGAGAAGATCTCGATCTTGCCAGACGGGGTGTCGAGGGGATGGGCCTCGGGGTCCCTGCGGAAGGCCTCGAAGGCCACGGCGGGGCTCTCGGCCGGTTTCACAAAGACCCCCGCGTTGGAGGAGAGGAGCTCGTCCAGCCCGGGAAGGTCCGGGAAGCGCGACTCGCGGTAGCGGTCCAGGCACCACTCCACCCAGCCGCGTTCGTCCCGCCCCTCGGTAAAGGCCCCGCCCACGCCGAGCAGGCCCGCCAGCTCCGCCGCGATGCGGTAGTCGCTCCTGCACTCCCCCGGGGGCTCCACCAGCTTGGGCATGAAGATGACCTCGTCCCCGTACTTCCAGCCGTCCTCCACGCCCCACGTCTCGAACTGCGTGCAGGCGGGCAGAAGGAGGTCCGCGAAGCGGCCCGTGGGCGTGAGGAAGTTGTCCTGGACGGCGAGGAACTCCACCTTCGACTCGTCCCGCAGGATCCGCGCCGTCCGGTTCACGTTGGCGTGCTGGTTGACGAGGGCGTTGGTGGCCACGGCGTAGACGAGCTTCACGTCGCTCTCCAGCCGGCGGGGCCTGTCGCCCCAGGCCGCCGAGAAGCGCACGCCGTGCTCCTCCCCCATGCCCCGGCCGCGCAGCACCGCCTCCGTCCAGAGAAAGCACGGGACGGCTGCCCCCACGGGGTTCTCTGCCTCGGGGAAGAGGGTCCAGGCCGGGCCGCCGTCCGGCGCCTGCAGCCCCAGACCCCCGGCCCATCCGCCCGGAATGCCCACGTTTCCCGTGAGGGCCGCCAGGACGCAGCCCGCACGCACCACCTGCTCTCCATAGGCCCGGCGCTGCACCCCGTAGCCCTGGTAGAGGACGGCCGGCTTGATCGAGGCGTAGTCCCGCGCGATGCGGGCGATGGTCTCGCGGGGCACCGCCGTGATGGCCTCCGCCCATTCGGGCGTCTTCGGCACGCCGTCCCTCGCGCCGAGGATGTAATCGCGGTAGCTCTCCTGTCCCTCGCAGCCCGCGGGCATCTGCTCCGAGTCGAAACCGACGCAGTGGCTCCGCACGAAGGGGGCGTCGTGGAGTCCCTCGGTGATCATCACGTGGGCCATGGCGCTCATCATCGCCACGTCGGTGCCGGGCCGGATGGCCACCCACTCGTCGGCGAGGCTGGCGGCGCTGAGGGTGTGCCGGGGGTCCACGCAGACCACGCGGGCGCCCCGCTCCCGCGCCAGCTTGACGAAGTAGTCGCTGTTGGTGCCGTCCCTCATCTCCGCGGGGTTCCAGCCCCACATGAGGATGTAGCGGGCCCTCAGCCAGTCCTGCCGCTGGTTGCCCGTGACGAGGGTCCCGTAGACCGTGGGCGTGGCCACGTTGGTGGCGCCCCAGGAGTAGCTGTTCCAGATGCCCAGGCAGCCCCCCGAGAGGTTCATGAGCCGCCGGGCCACGTGGGAGCCGTTGATCTGGTTGTAGGAGCCCGTGCCGTAGGGCACGAAGAGGGCGCCGCTGCCGTAGGTCCGGCGCACCCGCTGGATCTCCGAGGCCAGGAGCTGGAGAGCCTCCTCCCAGCCGATGGGTTCGAACCGCCCCTCGCCCCGCTGGCCCACCCGCTTCATGGGGTGCAGGAGGCGGTCGGGGTGGTACTGCCGGCGGAGGTAGGCGCGGCCCCTGGGGCAGGCCCTGAGCTGCGGGGCCGCCACGGAATCGGGACGGTCGTCCGCGTCCAGCCGGACGATCCGGCCGTCGCGAATGTGCGCCGCCAGCAGGCAGCGCCCGCCGCAGTTGTGGGCCGGACAGCCCACGCGGACGACGCGCTCCTCGGAAGGACCCGGCGTGCCGGGCTCTTCCGACCAGACGTTATGCAGGCGGCTCATCCATCCACCCGAAGCCATGGCTCTCCCTTGCCCCTCCGAGAGATAGCGGAGCTCCGCCCCGGCGTCCAGGAGTTGGCCTTCGGCTGTCCCGGGCGTGCGCGAGAGCGCGCAAGATCGGGTGACCTGGCGCTTTTCTGGTGTGCTCTTCGCGGAAAGGGGAGGCCCCCTCAGCCCACCGCCAGGACCACCACCACGAGGGTCGCCACGTAGCCCAGGATGGCCATCATGGCCCACGGCTCCATGGCGCCGTCCTCCGAGAGGGAGGCCCTCCGGACGGCGTGGAAGAGGAGGATGAAAAGCCCGAGGACGCCACACCCCATCCAGCGCTCCTTCTCCACACCCGCGGCAATCGTGGCGGCGGCGACGCTCCCGACGATGAGGATCCAGATGGCGAGGAACAGCGCCCTGGGGGCGAAGAGGCCGGGCTTGCCGGTGGGGCCGTAGTGCATGGCCACCGAGGCGGGCAGCCGGGGGAAGGTCACCGCGATCTGGAGGGCATGGCCCACCAGCAGCAGAAGGAGGAGCGTGGCAGCCGGCGAAGCGTGCGGCATGGTCAGACCGGCCTCGAGGCCGGCGTGCGGAAGGCCCTCCGCTGCCGCTCGGGGGGCCGCCTCACGTCGCCCCTCCTCCGCCGGAATCCACCCTTCTCCGGCGGGCCTTGGTCCACGCCCTGCGTCCGTGGAGGGCGAACCAGTAGCCGCCATAGACGAGGGCCGCTCCCAGCTCCACGGCGGGCCTGACCTGGAGGCGCAGGACCGCGGCCCGGGCCTGCTGGGCGAGGGCCGGATCGATGAACGGCTGGAGCGCCGCCCAGGTGAGGCGCACGCCCATGTGCCAGAGGGCCACGAGGAAGAAGACGGCCCCTCCGCCGTAGAGGAGCGCCTGTTGCGGCCGGCTGTACGGCATCCCCGCCGTGTAGAGCGTCAGCCCCAGGCCGGTCACCAGCACGAAGGCGAGAATCACCGAAAGCGCGTCCATGGACCTCCACGATCGAGAAGCCCCCTCTCCCATGCCCCCGCTGGCCCGAGGGTCCTCGGTCTCGCCCGGAAGGGCGGGCCGCCGCGAACCCTAATATACAGCGCGGCGCTTCGCCTAGGCGTGCTCCGCGCCGGCCGCCACCGCTCCCGCGTCATCGCGATGCAGCAGCATGAGGTACCAGCCGAGCGTGGCCAGCAGGGGAAGGTGCGGGTCGGCCGAGGCCGCCGGGGCCACCTCCACCATGGCCTGGCTCGTGAAGAGGTCCGAGAGGGTCGGCTTCTCGGGCCCCGGATGGAAGGTCACCAGGGGCGACCCTGAGGGCGAGCAGAAGGCCCAGCGCGAGGCCCAGAAATTCACCGGCCGGAAGGGGTATGTCCTCCCGTCGGCACAGGACAGGAGCCCGTCGCGCCAGAGGTTGGGGTGGTACACCGCCAGCTCCTCGCCGGCGCCCTCCGGCCGCACCGTCACCCGCGGGTTGAGGAATCCCATGCGCTTGAAGGTCCAGCGGCCGGAGGCGGCCTCGGCCGTGGCCAGCGTGCCGAAGGAGGACTTGAAGGCCAAGGTCGCGAAGAGCTCCTCGCCGCCCCTGAGCTCGAAGCGCCGCTCCGCCGCTTGGGGCTCCCGCCACTCCAACGACCCGCCGGCATCCGACAACGGCCTCATGGCTCGACCTCCCCGGGGGCCTGCCCCCGCATGGCCGTCACCGGCCTCCCGAGGCGCCTCCGGCGCTTGGTTGGCGGCACCCGCCATCACCGCCAATGTAATGCCTGGCTCATCTGAGCGCGAAGTCTCGGGCGCAGGCCCGGCCTGAAATCGAGGCCGGCCACGAGGCATTTGCGGTCGGCGAATGGACGAGGATTACCGCTCTGATGTCTCTCGGAGAACGGGTTGCCGCGTTGCGGCCAGGCGGACGAGCAGGTCAGCCGCCAGCCCGGGACCCCCGCTGGCCCGCAGGCGCGCCTGGATTCTTGATGTGTTAGCCCGAATGGCCTCGTCTTCCATGACCCTCAGGAGGGCCTTCCGCAGGAGCCCGGGGCCGGTTGTCCCATGGCGAAGCCGGATCGCCACACCCGCCTCGGCGTAGCGCTGCGCATTCTCGAAATGGTCTCCGAACAGCGGGATCACCACCGACGGAACCCCGTGCCAGAGGGCCCCGAGGTTGGTGCTGAAGCCCCCATGGTTGATGGTGGCGCTGGCATGGGGAAGGACGTGGCTCTGGGAGAGGTATCCGGTGAGCCGGATGTTGGGCGGACACGCCGCATCATCCGCCCACCCGGTGTTGCCCGTGGTGATGACGGCTCGCAGCGGCAGCCCTTGCAAGGCCCTCACAACCGTCTCGACAAATCGTCGCCCCTTGGGGCCGTGCACCGTGCCCAGCGTGGCATACACCAGGGGCTGCCCATCGGCTGCCACCTCGGCGAGCCAGGAGGGACTTTCCGCCATCTCCCCCGCATCCCACAGAGACGCGCCCACGAGGTGGACCTGCGGAGGCCAGTCGGATCGGCCATACTCGAGCTCCGGAATGGTGTAGCCCAGGTAGAGAAAGGGAGAGAGCCCCATCGGTGGGCCGCCGAGCTCGATAGGCGGGAGGCCCAGTCGTCCCCGAAGCGCGTTGATGCGGCGGAGGAGGGGCCTCGCCGCCCAGCCTCCGATGACACGGATGGAACGCCATCGGAAGAGATTCCGGCGCGTCGGCGCTGCGGGCAGGCCGCGCCCAAGGAAGGGCGGGTATTGGGGGTGGGAAAGCGATCCCGGGAACATCGAGGAGGAGGCCCACGGAATCCCGGCCTTCTCAACCGCGAGGAGCGGGCCGAAGGACAGCACGTCCACGAGCGCCGCGTCGGGATTCTCGGCCTCCACCACACCTAGGAGGTGGCGGACGATGTGGGGGAGCCTGGGCAGGATGATGTCGGGGAGGCGCCGAAGGCTCCTGGGGGAAGGCGCCGCAGCGATTCTCCGCCGCAGTTCCTCCTCCAGCTCTCCGTCGGGTCCGTCGGGGTCATTCGCGACGAAGCGAAACCCCAGAGCGCGGACCACCTTCTCCATCCGCCGCCCGGAACAGAAGACGACCTCATGGCCACAATCCCTCAAGCGCTTGGCAACGGGGACCGTGGGGTTGAAATGGCCGGCGGCCGGGGGGACGCAGAACAAGAACTTCATGGTCGATCCGATCCCTCGGCCTCCTTAACGGGGTCGCGGGTGTCCATCGCATGGCAGGGCGTCGCTCTCATGATTCCACTTCCCTTTCGCCTGCACCGAGCATCCAGACGGATCTCCAAGACGGAGTCAGGCACCGGCCTGTTCCGTCCTAGCGGGCGGTGAAGCCGCCATCCACCATCAGGGCCTGGCCCGTAACGAAGGTGGCGGCATCGGAACAGAGCCACAACACGGCGTTCGCGACCTCCTCGGGGGCAGCCATGCGCTGGAGGGGATGGAGCGCTTCGACCTGCCTGCGGGCGTCGCTTCCCGCGGTCACACCCATTCGCTCCAGCATGGGCGTGTCGGTGAAGCCCGGGCAGACGGCGTTGATCCGGATCCCGCGGGGCGCACACTCGAGGGCGGCGGCGCGCGTGAGCCCGATCACGCCGTGCTTGGCCGCCACGTAGGCCGAGGAGTCGGGCCACCCGACGGTGCCCAGAATGGAGGAGAGGTTCACGATGGACCCTGCGCGCTGACGGAGCATGGCGGAGATCTCCTGCTTCATGCAGCTCCAGGTGCCGGTCAGGTTGGTGGCGATGACGCCGCTCCAGGCCTCCTCGGGATACTCCGAGAGGGGCATCCTGGGGCCGACGATCCCGGCGCTGTTGCAGGCCATATCCAGCCTGCCGAACGTGTACAGGAGGGTCTGCACGAGCGACCCGACCTCCCTCGCATTCGTTACGTCCGCCTTCAGGAAAAGGGCCTCCCCGCCCCCCTCCCGAATGGCCTTCACGGTCCCTTCTCCCTGTTCCACGTCGATGTCCGAGACCACCACCGCCGCACCCTCTCGTGCCAGAACCGCGGCGCTCGCCCTGCCGATCCCGGAGCCCCCGCCGGTGACGAGGGCCACCCTACCTTCGAACTGCTGCGCCATGCTGCCGCTCTCCAGGGGTTTTCCCGGTCCCGAGTCGGATCCGCCTCTGAACCCCACGCTCCGGATTCACGGGATGACGCCGATCTGCCTCAGGAGGCCCAACTCGTCCGCGGTGTGCCAGTGTTCGGCCAGCCTGCCCTCGCGCAGGCGATAGAAGTCCATGCCCGCGACGCACACGCTCCTGCCCGACGGCGGGAGACCCAGAAACTCCCCCCGATGGGTGCCCTCCCAGTGGTAGCGGGCCGCCACGGTTTCGCCCTCCTCCACGACCTCATCCAGGGTGAACCGCAGGTCGGGGAAGGCCTGCCGCAGGAGGCGGAGCTTGAGGCGCATGCCTCCAACGCCGGCCGGCAGACCCTTCACAGGGTTGTGATCCACATACTCGAGCGCCAGCAACTCTCCCAGGGAGTCCAAGCGACCACCGTTGAGCACCTCATCAAACAATCTGGAAACGATGTCCTTGCCGCTCACCCGGCCGTCCCCGCAACGGCCCGAGGGCCCGATTCGATGCCCTCGGGTGCGTCATACCCGAGCCGGTCCAGGGCGAACCGCAACCGCTCCGTGACCGCCGCTAGCTCCTCGGGGTCAGCGCTGAACCTGTTCTGCTGGTAGGAGGCCTGGGAGGCGATGTACCCTTCGAAGGCCTCCTTCGCTCCGTCGAACCCGGGGAGCTTGAGGCCTTCATAGATCTCCGCCAGCGACCGCAGCGGGTCGCGCTCAAACTCCTCGTACCGGATCTCGACGAGGTTGCCCTCGGGAATCAGATCCTTCGTCGCCCAGTACTTTCGCATCATCCCCTCATAGAAGTGGAACACCGCCTCGTCCAGCTCCGCCGGGGTGACGGACTGCAATTGCGACTGAGCCAGCCCCGACAGAAAGTAGTGCCTCGTCGAGTAGTAGACCCGGCAGGGGTTGCGGTAGATGTGGATGAATTTGGCCTCCGGGAAGAGCTCCAGGAGCTGGGGTATGCGCGCCGCGTTGCACGGGTTCTTCAGAACCAGCCTCCTGCC
Source organism: Acidobacteriota bacterium (assembly GCA_049591295.1). Classification (GTDB taxonomy): domain Bacteria; phylum Acidobacteriota; class UBA4820; order UBA4820; family DSQY01; genus DTPS01. The sequence continues at coordinate 6,387 of JBAWEQ010000110.1, read as the reverse complement.
ACCGGCGATGAGGGTCGCCGTCTTCAGGATGCGCAGGTAGGCCCTCTGCCATTCGGCTTTGAGGGTGTCGGGCACCCCCTCGAACAGCACCGCCTCGCTGAACAGACGGTACGAACTCCTCGGGAAAGTGATGAAGTGGTAGAGGGAGAGGGGCGAGAGGATGGCGAGGGCGAATTCCTCCTCTTGAGGGTCCTCAAGCCCAACCAGCACGTTGTCTCCGTGCCTCTTCTGCGGCGGAAGGCGCCGGAGCAGCGGCAGGAGCCAGAGGCTTTGGAGGGTGACGGCCGGATAAAACGCCTGGAGCGTTGTGACAAATCCAAGGTGCCGATCCTTGGCCAGAAGATTGTGCAGGTAGGTGGTCCCGCTCCTCCAGTGGCCCAGGATGAAGATCGGCGGCTCCTGGAGCCGAACCCGATCCACCGTTCTTCCCCAGCGAAGCCGCTCGTACAGGCGGTTGGGGGTGTTGGCGAGGTTGAGACCGGAGCGCAGGAGGGTGATCGGCACGTGTTTCCACTCCACTCCGCCGCACTCGCGCAGCACCTTGAAGTAGTTGCCTGCGGGCGCGAAACACGAGGGGTGGGAAAGGGCCTCCAGGAGATAGTCCGTCTTCATCCGACTCACCCCGCTCCGGGGAAGCTAACACAGGCGGGGGCACCTTCGCCAATGGTGGCAGCGACAGGAGCCCCTTCTGAGCCACCGTACGGGATGCCTTCACGGGACGCCCGCCGGGACGACGAAAGCGTAGAGCAGTTGGTCGATGATCCGCCCATCTTTGATCGCGCTCCGCCTCATTCTTCCTTCACAGGTGTACCCTGCCTTCTCCAACACGCGGCAGGAGGCGGCATTCCATTCGTATGGGACGGCGAATACCCGCGTCAGGTCGTGCGCCCGGAGGGCATAGGCGGTAACCGCCCGCAGGGCCTCCGAGGCGATGCCTCTGCCCCAGAAGGGCTCGCCGAGCCAGTAGCCGATCTCCGCCGAGACTCTCTCCACGTCGGAATGGAGGCTGAAGCCGATGCCACCGACGGCCTCCCCGCCGACGTCGATGGCAAAGAAGGTGTCCGGCGAGGCGCCCAGCGCCTTGCGAATGAAGGCCGCGGCATCCGAAAGGCCATAGGGGTGGGGAAATGCGTCCCGCAGGTTCAGCCATACCTTCCGGTTGTTGGCGTATCGGGCGAGGGAATCGACATCCGGCATCCGCCAGCACCGCACCTCACAGAGGGTGAGCCTCAGATTCATGGACTGCCTCCGGGGGCGCCCCCGCCGGCGCGCTCCATCACCCTCGCTTCGACAAGCCGGGCGATCTGCTCCTCGGACAGTGCCCGCCAGCCCGGAAGGGCCTCATCCAGGTTCACGCGGACGACGCGGTCCACGCCGGGGAGTCCCCAGTGCAGCCCCGGCCCCAGCACGCCCGCTAGGCGGCCCAGGCGGAACAGGGCGATCCTCTCGTTTTCACGCACCACCACGACGGACCTGGCGAGGAGGATCGCCAGAATGACGGCGATCAGGATCACGCCGGCGTCACTGCCCGAGAGCCATTCCATTTCCCGCCTCCCCTCCGTGAGTCAGGCGCGTCGTACAACCCTTACGCGCGTCGCTCCGGCTCCCGGCTGCTTCCGGACGCCCGGGAGTCAGGGCCCCCGAGCTGATCCCCCGAAAGCACGATGGGCAGATGTTTGACGCTGTCCCCCAGGTGGCGTGAGAGCGCCGGCCAGGGGCAGATCCGCACGCGAAGCGCCCGGCGCCGCGGATCGTGGTCTTCGGAACGGTAGGCCTGTTCCCACTGCTCCTTCAGCACCGGCTTCAGGAGGAAGAGGGCCTCCAGTATGGACTGGCGGATGCGCTCTTCCAGGCCCTCCGCCGGCGCCGCCTCACCTCTCAGCTCCAGGTCCAGATGGAGGTGTTGCCACTCCTCGTCGAAGCGGATCTCCGCGAAGTAGACCCCAGTGAGGAGCCCTTCGAGCCCGGTGCTGTGGACGGCGGCGTCGAGCATGGCCTCGGTGAGCTTGATGCCCCCCAGGAGAAGACACCGGTCGGACCGCCCGCTCACGGCGATCAGGTTGGGGAGGAGCCGGCTGGACTTTCTCAGGATGGCCCGGAGCGGCTCGTCCTCTGGTCGCCACAGGCGCGAACCGAGGGCGGCTGCGCGGAGCCGGCGCCAGTGGTACAGGCGGACGCTGTCGTGCAGGTTATAGCGGACCAGCGGGATACCCTGCCAGCGCGTGACGCACAGCTCTCCGCCCACGTTCTCGATGTGGCTCCCCAGGCTGACGCCGTGGAAGAGGAGGGGGACGGGCTGGGGGATGCCCAGCTCTTCCGCCAGATCCGTATTGGAGGTCAGGAGTTGCCGCAGAGCGATGGTGGCCTGCGACTCGGTGCCCAGCAGCCCCGTGTCGGTGCTGCCGTAGCTCGAACAGAAGAACGTATGGCCGGGCGGGTGGCCGGCCTTTCGGCCCAGCGCCATCCTGAGCCGTTCGGGAAAGGGCTCTCCGAGGGTCAGATACCGGAGCTTGGGCAGCGGGAGCGGCTTCCCCATCCGCTCCGCCACCGCGGTGAGATGGCTGATGGCGGAGGGATAGATGCACAGGAGGATCTGGTCGTAGCCCTTCTCCACTCCGGCGATGAGCTCCACGATCTCCTCGTGCCGGTCGCCCGGGGTGAAGGCCGTGAACGGGTATCGCGCATCCAGCGCGATGGTGTCCAGGAGCCAGACCAGATAGGTGCCGCTCCACCAGCTGCCGAGGTAGAGGGCGTTGACGGCCAGGGTGCGCCGCCTCCGGATGTCCAGCCAGCGCTCCAGGAACTTCCGCATGCCCCAGGCGCTGTACCGGTGCTGACTGCGCAGCAGAGGCCAGTAGAAGATCCGCCCCGACGACCCGCCCGATCCATAGACGGCGAAGAGCCTTCGCTCGTTCTGTCCCACGAGTTCCGGCCACGGGAAGCGGTGGATGTAGGTGCCCTTGTCCATGAGCGGCCGGTCCGACAGCCGCCTGTAGGGCCCCCCTGGAGAGAGGAATCGGCCGTAGGCGGGAATGGCGCGCTCGGCGCGCCGTGCCACCCTTTCGGCCCAGGCGGCCGAACCGAGCGAGGCCAGTTCGATGCCAGCCGGGGCCCGCAGCGCCCCCGTCCACTCCGCCGCCCCGGATTCAGGAAGGCACAGCCCCTTCCCTGGGGCATGTCGATAAGATGTCATGGATTCCCCCTCCCAGTGCCCATCCTGCCTCTTTTTCGGCAACCCGGCTGACCCTGTCCCGCTCCCCCAGCGCCTTCGGCGGGCCTGCGCCCCCTACCGCCTCGCCTCTCGGAGCAGCAGGGCTCCCAAGACGATCAGCGCCGCGGCGATCACCGCGCTCGGCCACAGGGGGATGGCTACGCCGCCCGCCACCACTGGAACGCGCAGCGCCACCCGCGCAAGGTGGGCGATCGCGATGACGAAGAACACCACCGCGGAGAAAACGGCAACCGGTCTCATCTCCACACCTTCCCTGCCCGCGAACCGGGCGCCTGCGTTTGTACGTCCGCCCGACGGCCGCGCTCCGCGGCCGCTCACCGGCCCCTCCGGATGGCCCGGAGGGCGATGCGGTCCACAAGGCCCGGGGCCACCAGCTTGAGCCACATCCCCGCCCTGCCCCGCGCCGTCATGACCACCTCCCGGCGGCGCCGCTCCATGGCCCGGAGGATGATCCGCGCGCACCGCTCCACGGACATGACCTTCCCCTCCTGCACGGGGCTCACCCCCAACGGCCGACCGTCCGGGCCGACCGCCCGCTCGCGCACATGTGTCGTCACGAAGCCGGGATAGATCATGGTGACGCCCACGCCCGAAGGGGCCAGCTCGATTCGCAGGGAGTCGAAGAAGCCGGCCATGGCGTGCTTGCTCGCGGCGTAGCCGCTGCGCGTGGGCACGCCCGTCTTGCCCGTCAGGCTGGAAATACCGACGATCAGCCCTCGCGTGCGCTTCAAGTGGGGCAGGGCGTAGTAGGTGCAGTACACGGAGCCGAAGAAGTTGACCCTCATGATGGGTTCGAACAGGGACGGATCGTTCAGCTCGTCGAACTTCGCCCACATGGTGATGCCCGCGTTGTTGACCAGCGCATCGAGGCGCCCGTAGGCCTCCACGGTCTGCGCGATCAGCGACTCGCACTGCGCCTTCTCCCCGACATCCGCTGGCACCGCAACGGCTTTCCCTCCCAGCGCGATGCACTCGGCGGCCACCGCCTCCAGCTTCCCGGCGTCGCGCGCCGCCAGCGCCAGCCACGCCCCCCGCTCCGCCAGTTGGAGCGCGAGTTCTTTCCCGATCCCACTGGAGGCGCCTGTGACAATCACCGCGCGGTCGCGGAACGCGGACGAGCCCATCTTCAGTCTCCTCCTAGGGGGTCAGGTCTTGAAATGCCATATTCCGCCCTCAGGGTTCACCCGCCCGCGCGATCCGGCTGATGGTGGAGTAATGGAGGCCCAGGAAATCGCCGATCTCGGACAGCGTGTAGCCGTGCCGCGCGTAGGCCTCTCGGATGCCCCCGTCCCGGGCGGCCTTGTCCCTCTTCAGCCCCTTCCGCCCCAGGAGCGCCGCGAGAGACGGCCGCCCCGCGTGCCGCTCGCGGCGAGGGTGCTCGCGGACCTCCCGCTTCCGCTCCAGGTGAGACTGCACCGATGCGAGAAACGCCTCACTGCCGACGATGAACCCTCCCGCCGCATCCGGCAGGGCGGCCTTCACGCCCTTGCCCTGCGCGATGAACCGCGCGTACCTCCGCCGCGCCTCCTTTCCGCTTCCTCCGAAGCGCGACAGGATCCACTCCACCGTGAGAAAGGCCGGCGCCGCCTCCTTCCCGGCCGTGGCCCGGTAGCTGCTCCAGGGCCACTCTCCCGGCCCCGCCGCCCGCATGCCCCGCGCCCGCACCGGATTCAGCACCACGTACCGGCAGAGCTCCAGCAGGTGCCTCTCCTTCTCCACCAGCACCGCCTTGAAGCGCCCCTGGAACAGGTGGCCTGGCCGGCGGTGCCGCCGGTTGAAAGCCTGCGTGTACTCGCCGTTCACCGACCGCATGCCGCGCGAGAGACTCGCCTCGGGCGTCTCGATCACCAGGTGATAGTGGTTGCCCATGAGACAGTAGGCGTGGCAGATCCATCCGCGAAGCGCCACCGTTCGCCCGAGAATGTCCAGAAACATCGTCCGGTCCTCATCGTCCCGGAAGATCGCCGCCCGGCCGTCCCCCCGCGCTGTCACGTGGTACACGGCACCCGGAAATTCCACCCTCAGCGGCCGCGCCATCCCCTACCCCCCCTTCTTCCCACGCCACGTTTCACCCCAATCCATCTGCCTTGCCCAGCAAGAAAGAGCATATCCGTTCAGAATGTGGCATCACAAGACCTGACCCCATTTTTTTCGCGAGTATCACTGCATTCGGTTGCCATGGAAAGCACGGAGCAGGCACCCATCAATTCTTTCTATCGCGCCGCGTACTAGCAGACACTGTTGTATATTAGAGCATGTTAGCTCGGCTATCGCTGAGGGACCAGGGATGAGGGATTGGCCATCTAAGGTCACTCGAACGCCTGACAACGAAACCTCGTGGTTAACAACGGGGCACATGGCTTTCTTTCTAAACGGTGTGCGATGTGAACTCATGGCCTGATCTCCTATTAGTCCCATTCCGCTGTTATCTCTGCACTTAGAGGATCTGGCTCCAGGCCGCTCTCTTTCGACATGACAGGGGCGTCTCCACCAGTAGCGGTGAATTCAACTGATTGCTTTGGTGGTAGGTACTTTAACTCCGCCTTGACAAGTCCCCCCGTCTCCTTAATGACTGAGCCATGCCCATCTCTTCCCATCCATTTCTTCCAGATGTAGTACTTTATCACAACGTTCTTTACACCTCTTTCGTAAGGGTTGTATACGACACCTGTGACGTAGTAGAAGTTCCCCGCTTCCCTTAACTCGTCTTTGACAATCTTCAGTTGTGGTTGGGAATCCTTCTGCCTAGGAGGTGTGTTGGACAGCAAAAGAACTCCGGCCAGGAGAGATGCTATAGCCATAGTTGCCAATAGACACGTTTTCATTGCCAGCTCCTTTCTAAAGGTGTGGCATAAAACCGGATTCCCGTCGCCAAGTGGTAATTATACAAAGACGCCTAACGCCAGCGTTCAGCGAGCCGGGTAACCGCACCCGAACTAGCGCAATGCCTGGCGAATAATTGAACACGATGGACCGGTCCGCTGCAACGCGTTGTTAGGTGGCATGCGCTTTGCCCGCTTGCGCTTTTGCCTTGAATGTTCTGATGAGTCTTTCGTACTTCTCCTTCATTATCGGGTCTGGTTGCCCGCGAGCAACATACGCTTCACAGACTCTAATTGCGTCGAGGAAGCGGCCCTGCCGTTGATATATGATAC
>JBAWEQ010000109.1:0-1855 GCA_049591295.1 Acidobacteriota bacterium | reverse complement strand
CCGCTCGATGAGCGCGCGGGCGGCCCGGCGGCTCAGCCCCTCCGCCAGGGCGGCCAGGGCCTGGTCCAGGCGGGAGCCGTCCAGCTCTCTCGAGACGGTGAGGCTCCTCCGCAAGGGCCCTCCCGCGGGCTCAGGCCCGCTCCAGCTCCGCGGCCAGGGCCGCGACGCTCCGGCGGAGCTCCTCCAGGGTGGCGTCGTTGCGGACCACCCGGTCGGCGAGGGCGAAGGTGGCTTCCAGCCGCTGGGCCTCGGGGTCCGAGGTGTTCTCCTCGGCCTCCTTCCGCAGGAAGGCCTCCAGGCTCTGAACCGCATCCCCCCGACCCTGGCGGGCCCTGGCCCGCTCGTAGCGCAGCTCGGCGGGCGCCCAGACGCCCACGAGCACGAAACCCGGAACGCGGCGGAGCACCTCCACCTCGGCGGGGTTGCGGATGGAGTCCACCGCGTCGCGCGATCCCAGCCGCACAATCATCCGCTCGGCGAGGACGCCCGCGCCCCCCCGGTGGCGCAGTTCGTTGCCGGTCCGGATGAGGTCGTCCCGTCCCACGGTGCGGCCCAGGGCCACGGCCTCTTCTCGGACGACGTCCGAGAGGCTGTGGTAGGCGAAGCCCAGCTCCTTGAGCGCACAGGCCACGACACCCTTTCCCGCGGCGTTGGGGCCGGTGAGTCCGACGACGAGAGGGCGAGGCGGGTCGCTCATGGGTTCTCCCTGATCTCAGCCAGGCGCCGCTTGCACAGCTTGAGCAGGAGCGCGTTTCGGGCGTCCAGCTCGGCGATCTGGAACTGCTGCTCGGCCAGGGGGCCGTAGCCCGACAGCTCGTAGCATCGCCCCAGAAAGTAGTGCGCCTTGCCCTGGAAGCAGGTGGTGGCGGAAAAGTTCGTCAGCAGGTCGGTGAATCCGTCGATGGCCCTGTCGTAGCGGCCCAGCCGGTAGCGGGCGTAGTTGAGAAAGTAGCGGGCGTTCCCCGCGTACAGGTCGAGGGGGTACTCCTTCACGAAGTGCTCCAGGAGGGGGAGCGCCTCATGCTCCTGCTGCCGCCTGAGAAGGGCCACGGCGTCCAGGAGGGCCTGCCGGTTGGCCGAGAGGCCCGCGAGATAGGCGTTGCTCCAGGTCTGATAGCGGGCGTCGAAGGCCTGGGCGTTCTCCCCGGAGGTCCTGGCCAGGGCCTCGTCCCAGGGTTCTCCGGCGTGCATGGCGGACACCCAGGAGTCGACCGTGACGTCCCCCTTGCTCGCCGTGAAGGCCCTGAAGGCCAGCCAGCCGTCCACCCAGGCGTCGTCGCCCGCCTCGTCGAGGGGGTGCACGAGCTGGAGAGGCGGGAGGTCGCTGTCCACGAAGGCCCGCCGGGCGTAGAGATCCCCGAAGCCGGAGAGGTACAGGGCCATGCCGTACCGCAGCCAGGTGGGGGCCTGGGCGAAGGCGGGCACCTCCTGCACGAGGATCCCGGCCGCGAGGCCCGCCGCGAGCACCTGCCGCGGCGTCCACCAGCCCAGGACCATGGGCTCCAGCGCCAGCTCCACGCGGGCCCCTCCCGGCACGGCGGCGGCCTGGAAGGCCTGCCGGAAGGCGGCGTCCTTCTGCGAGACGAGCACGAAGGTGATCTTGTCGTCGGCCGTGGGGAAGAGCCCGGCGGCATCCTTGAGGTCTTTCACGGCGCCCACCAGCGACTGGTCCATGACGCCGGTGACCTTCATCACGTTGGGGTCGAGGCGCAGCTCTCCGTCGTAGGGCTGGACGGCGAGGCCGTCCAGCGAGAGGACCCTGGGCTTCGGCGGCGGCGGGATGGGCGCGGGGGCCGGAACGGGGGCGGGAGCGGGCTCCGGCGGAGGAGCCGGGATCCGGGGCGCGGGCCGGACC
>JBAWEQ010000108.1:0-11350 GCA_049591295.1 Acidobacteriota bacterium | reverse complement strand
CGGCGCCGGAACGCGCCTTCCTCCGCTTCGCTCCGGAAGGCAAGCCCCTCAAGCGCGAGTCGAATTTGTTTTGGACAGGCATGACCTTCCGGTGAAAGGGAAGAGGGCGCGCTCCAGCGCGTCGTGTTGACGCGCCCAGGTCCCGCGCCAGACCCTCATCAGCCCCGGCCGGCTATCTCGCCTCCACGGCGGCGGCGCGGTCCCCCGCCTCGCCGGCACCCGCCCCCTCGTCGGCCCCGTGTTCGAGGCTGAGGCGCACCATCCGCGGGAGCTCTGGGGGCTCGGAGGGGCAGAGGGAGCGGACCAGGTCCATGAAGCCGCCGTTGCTGATGCTGAGGTGGAGGACGTCGCCGTCCCACCTCATGCCGCTCACCCGGCTCTTCAGGTCCAGCGGCTTCCTCTCCTCCTTGCCGGCCCGCCGGACCGTCCACGAGGGGGCGGCCAGGAAGCCCTCCACGTTCCGCCGGATCGCGCGGGCATCCTCCTCGGCCAACCCGCTCAGGTCGATGGCGTACCGCTGTTCGGTGAGGGAGGAGAGGGGCAGGGAGTTGGACGGCACCCGGAACAGCCGCTCCGCCGTCAATCCGGCGGGCAGAAGGCGCCGGAGCCGCTCCAGGGTCTCCTCGAGGTCAAGGCAGGCAGCGGAGAATTCCATCCACTCGGCCGCCCCCTCCACCCCCAGGGGCAGGGGGGCCGGGAACTCGATCTTGGGCATGGGGTGGTGCCCCTTGGAGTAGGCCAGGTGGACCCCCGACCGCCGCAGCGCCCGCACGAGCGTGTGCATGAGGTCGAGGTGGCCCAGAAACCGGGCCGTGCCCTCCTTCCGGTAGCGCAGCCTGTACTTGGCACACTGAACCGTGGGGGCGTCGGGGCCGCCGGGAAGCGGCGGCTGTGCCGACTCCTCACCACGCCGGAGGAAGGCGCCCTCCGTGCAGGCCTTGGCGAAGGAGGCGCATCCGTGGCAGGCCTCGGGGCCGCACGGCTCCGTCAGGCGGCCCGACTGCGCCCTGGCCCATTCGCGCCAGAGGAACTCCTTGTGGATGCCCATGTCCAGAACGTCCCAGGGCAGCCGCTCCTTCCGGTCCCTGGACCGGAACAGGTAGGGACCCAGGTCCAGGCCGACCTGCTCGATGGCCCTCTGCCACTTCTGCGCGTCGAAGTGCTCGCTCCAGCCGTCCAGCCGACAGCCTAGCTCCGCCGCCGCCTCCAGCACGTCCGCCACGCGCCGGTCTCCCAGCGAGAGGAGGGCCTCGATCTGGCTCGCCTCCACGTCGTGCCACTTGTAGGAGACCGGCCTGCGGAGGGTGCGCTTGAGGGCATCCTGTTTGGCCGCCAGCGACGCGGGCGGCTCCATGGGGCAGAACTGGAACGGAGTGAAGGGCTTGGGGACGAAGGAGGAGGTGGAGACCGTCACCTGCGGGTTGGCGCAGCCCGCCTGGCGGGCCCGTTTGACGACTCTCCGCGCGAGTTCGTCGATGGCGGCCACGTCCTCCTCGGTCTCCGTGGGGAGGCCGATCATGAAGTAGAGCTTGAGCACGTTCCAGCCGTACGTGAAGACGGCCGAGGCGGCCTCCTCCAGTTCGAGGTCCGTGATCTGCTTGTTGACCACGTCGCGCAGGCGCTGCGTGCCCGCCTCGGGCGCCAGGGTGAAGCCTGTCTTGCGGCCGGCGGCGAGGGCCTCCGCCAGCTCCTGCGTCAGGGCGCTCACGCGCAGGCTCGGCATGAAGACCCCGACCTGCTGGAAGGCGCCGTCCGCCGCCACGGCCCGGATGAGGGGCTCCAGCCCCTTGTAGTCGCCCGTGTTCAGGCTCAGGAGCGTCACCTCCTGGTAGCCCGTGGCCGCCAGCCCGTCCGCGGCCGCCTCGCGGATGGCCTCCGGCGAGCGCTCCCGCTCCGGGCGGTAGGTGAAGCCGGCCTGGCAGAAGCGGCAGCCCACGCTGCAGCCCCGGGCGATCTCCACGGCGTAGCGGTCGTGCACGACCTGGTGGTGCGGCACGATGACCCGCGTGGGAAAAGGGTAGCGCCCGATGTCGGGGAGGATGCGCCGCGGGACCGGGAAGGGGGCCTCGGGCGCCTCGGAGCCGACCACCACCTCCATACCGGTGGCCGGGTCCACCTCCGTCCGGTAGAGCGCCGGCACGTAGGTTCCGGGTACCTTGGCGAGCTCCCGCCAGAGCACGGGCCTCGGCGCATCCTTGAAGGCTCGCACGACCTCGCAGAGCTCCCCGAAGGCCTCTTCGCCGTCACCGATCAGGAATGCGTCGATGAAGGGGGCCAGGGGCTCGGGGTTGCAGGCGCAGGGGCCGCCCGCCAGCAGCACCGGATCCCCGGGGCCCCGCTGGGCGGCCCGGCGGGCGATCCCTCCCATGCGCAGCATGTGCAGGATGTTGGTGTAGGTCAGCTCGAACTGGAGCGTGAAGCCCACCACGTCGAAGGCGGAGAGGGGCCGCCTGGACTCCAGCGAGAAGAGGGGCACCCCCCGCTTCTCCATCTCCTGGATCATGTCGGGCATGGGCATGAAGACCCGCTCCATCCATACGTCCTCCCGCTGGTTGAGGAGGCCGTAGAGGATCCGCAGGCCCATGGTGCTCATGGCGATCTCGTAGCCGTCTGGGAAGGCGAAGGCCACGTGCAGGAGGCCGGGGCGCTCCTGCTTGACCACCTCGTTGACCTCGCCGCCCGTGTAGCGCGTGGGCTTGGCCACGCGCGCGATGAAACCGAGATCCATCCGCTCTCCCTCCCCGGGGCGACTATTAAACCACTAAGGGCAGAGGGAGGGAACAGGCCAGCGACAATAGGGATTTCGGACTCGCGATTTCAGAAAGCCAAGGAGTGCTGAAATCGTCTTGGACAGCCTTGTCTCTTGTCCCTTGTCCCTTGTCCCCCGGCAAGCGCGATCAGCGATCGCGGGCCAGCCGGTGGCGGTTTCTGGCCACGAGGCGGTACAGGGGCTCTCCCAGGCTTGCAGCGCCTGGGAGGTAGAGAAGGGGGACGAATGGCCACAGCGCCGGCAGGCACCGGGCCAGGCGGCGCAGGGCGAGGAAGCCCCGGAAGACCCGTCCGTCGGCGGCCACCACGTGCAGGGACTGTTCCAGGGCCTCCCGGCCAAGGCCGGCCGGGCAGGTTCCCTGCGCCGCCGATGCGTGGAAATCTTCCCACCGCAGCCGGCTGCGCCAGTCCAGACGGCACAGCCAGCTCGCCTGGGCCCGGCAGAGGCCGCACTCCCCGTCGTAAAGAACGCGCAGGGGGACAAAGTCAGCGCCCATCGGTCGCCCCCGCGGGGCCGTATCGCCGGAGATAGCCAGCCACGTCCATCTTCCGGGCGGTGTTCTGGGAGCTCATGAAACGCACCGTGCCGAAGACCGGCCGCTCGGGCCCCCACGGACGGTCGTAGCGGCCGAGGGTCCAGAAGATGCCCGCCACCGAGTTGGGGTCCCTGCCATCCAGCGCGAAGCGGTTGTTCAGCTCGGTCATGACGTCGAGCGCCTCGCGGGGGTGGCCGGTCCATTCGAGGATCTTCTTGCCCCAGAGCATGCGGAGGTAGTTGTGGATGGTCCCCTCCCTCACCAACTGACGCTGCGCGGCGTTCCAGAGGGGATCGTGCGAGGCGGCGGCCTCCAGCTCGCCCAGCGTGTAGCGGTGGGGCCTGGGATCCGCCGCGTGCTTGAGCAGCGTGCCCCTGGCCCAGCCGGGCAGGGTCTCGAACTCCTGGTAGGCCGGAAGGTGCGCGGCCGCGTTGAGGCCCAGCTCCCTCCAGGTGACGAGCTGGTCGAGGAACGCCTCAGCCGAGGCCGACGCGCCCCACCAGCCCTGCCGCGAGCCGGTGGCCTTGGGCGACAGCCGCCCAGGGTTCCATCCCTCCCGCTCCAGCACCGCCGCCGCCAACTCGTGCGCCGAGAGATGACCGAAGTGGAGGTAGGGGGACAGCCCGCTGGAGGCGCTCTCCTCGATCCGGTTGCGCCCCTCGACGTAGCCGTCCAGCCGCTCCGAGAGAAAGGTGCTCAAGGCCGCGCGGGCCGCCTCGCTTCCCCCTCGGAGGGGCGAGGGCTTCACCGCGTGGTCCAGGGGCAGCGCGGCCAGCTCGCCGGCTCGGCCATCGAGCAGCCCTCGATCCGCCGGCGGCCAGCGATCGAGGATCGCCTCCGGAACCGGAACGGCCGGGGGAACGCTCCATTTTGCGAGGGGATCGGCCTCCGGGGCCTCGGCCCAATGTCGCGGCAGCTCCCTTTGCAGGAATCGGCGGAAACCATAAGCCGTCGGGTAGGCCCGGTCGGCCGCCCGCATCGGCAGCAGCCCGTTGCCATCCACCGCCTCCAGATGCACGGAAAGGCGGCTCCCGGCGGCCGCCACCATGCGCGGCAGGAAGAAGGCGGGAAAGTCGTCCGTGACGACGACACAGGCCCTGGCGGCCAGCGCCTCCAGAAGTCCCCGCCCGGCGCCGGCGGCGGGCTCCACGTAGGGGTGGTAGGTCACTCCTGCCCGCCCAAACGCGCGCCGGTTCTCGGCCATGCCGTCGAGGATGAACCGGTGGAGGCGATCGCTCGCCCAGCGATAGTCGCACCGGAGGGCCTCCAGGACCACCAGCGGCCGCCCCAGCTCGGAGGCCTGGAACGCGGCCCTCTGAAGGGCGAAGTTGAAACCCTTCCTGCGGGCCGCGACCATCCAGTAGAGGACCCACTCTCCGTCCCCTCGAACGGGCGCCGCGTTCATCGCGCTCACGCGGACCTCAGGGACCGATCCAGGCATTCTGCATCCCCTCACCGGTTGCCAACAATGTGGGCGCTTTGGCGCTTCCCCGCCACGGCTCCGTTGGGGCGGGCGCCGCGGTGATGTACAATTTTATCGAGGAGGGCAGATCCATGACCGACAAGAAGGAGAGAAAGCGGCGGTACCACAAGGAGACCCGCCTCATCCACGGCGACTTTCACTCGCCCCACTGGGATTACAGCGACCACATCGTCCCGCCCATCTCGGCCTCCGCGGCCTACCGGCTCGAGAGCGTCGAGCGGGGAGCCCGGGGCTTCCAGGCCTTCGCCAACCCCGAGTTCAACCGCCACGTCCTTCCCCCCATCTACATCTACGACCGCCTCGACGAGCCGAGCCGCTCCATGCTCGAGGACAATCTGGCGGCGGCCGAGGAGGGCGAGTGCGCCGTGGCCTTCTCCACGGGCATGGCGGCCATCACGGCAAGCCTGGGGGTGCTGGCCAAGTCCGGGGACACCATCCTCGTCCACCACACCCTCTATGGCTGCACCTACTCGCTCATGAAGAACTGGCTCCCGCGCTTCGGCATCACGGTGAAGATGGTGGACATGAAGGACGTGGAGGCGGTGGAGGCCATGATGACCGACGAGGTGGTGGCGGTCTACTTCGAGACCCCCACGAACCCCGTGCTGGAACTGGTGGACATCGGGGCCGTCAGGGCCGCGGTGAACCGGGCCAACGCGGCGCGGAACCCCAAGAAGCGGCGCATCTTCATCGTCGTGGACAACACCTTCGCCACCCCCTTCAGCCAGCGCCCCATCACGCTCGGCGCTGACGTGGCGGTGCAGTCCATCACCAAGAACGTGGGGGGCTTCGGCACCGACATGGGCGGCGTCTGGGTGGGGCCCCAGCTCCTGGAGCCCGACGTCCTCCTCTTCCGGAAGGATTTCGGGGCGCCCCTCGCCCCCAAGGCCGCGTGGCCGGCCCTCGTCTACGGGCTCCCGACCCTGGCCCTGAGATCGCGACGCCAGATCGAGACGGCCCTCAAGGTGGCCCGCTTCCTGGAGGGCCATCCGGCCGTGGAGAACGTCCTCTATCCGGGCCTGCCCAGCCATCCCCAGCACGTCCTGGCGCGCAAACAGATGCTGGACCAGGACGGCAACTTCGCCCCCGGCATCATGATCTACTTCGTGCTCAAGGGCAGCCCCGAGGAGGCCCGCGAGCGCGGGCGCAGGCTCATGAACCACCTGGCGCAGAACGCGCTCACCCTCACGCTGGCCGTCTCTCTGGGGCAGGTCAGGACGCTCATCGAGCACCCCTCCTCCATGACCCACGCCCCTCTGCCGCTGGAGGCGCAGGTGGAGGCGGGCATCGAGCCGGGAGGGATCCGGATCAGCATCGGATTGGAAGCCGCGGAGGACATCATGGGGGACCTCGACGACGCTTTGGCGATCTTGTAAGGTAAAGAGAAACGATTCACCGCCAAGACACCAGGGCACCAAGGGGTTGGGAAGCACGAATTGCGAATTGGGGAAAAAATGCCTGACGGCTGTAAGGGCACGTGGGAGCGCTCTCCAGGGCTCGACAGGCGGGAAGCGATCGGCAAATCGGCCTCTGGAGAGGCCTCCTACAGCCCGCCCGCGTCTCGCATCTAGCGTCTCGCGTCTCGCGTATACCGTCTCGCGTAAGGAGTCCCGGTGCAGCAGATTGTGAGGTGGCGGGCTGAGGGCGGCTTTGTCCCCGCCCGTCTTCCGGGGCGCATGACCGAGGCGGTGCGGGCCGATCCGGCCCTCGCCGGGGCCCCCTTCCTGCTCCTCCTTCCTCCCCTGTGGGACCACCACGGTCACGTGGCCGCCCTGGGCGCGCTCCTCTGCCAAGCGGACCTGCGCGGCGCCCGCTCGCCCGAGGAGGCCCTGGAGCGCCTCCGCACCGCCTCCGCCGCCCTGGCGCCGGGGGCCTGGCTGGAGGGCTTCGGCTGGGACCAGAACCTTTGGGAAGGCGGGTTTCCCCACCGAACACTCCTGGACGACGCCTTCCCGGACCGCCCCGTGTTCCTCAGGCGCATCGACGGCCACGCCGCCTGGGTCAGTTCGGCCGCGCTGCGGGCGGGAGACATCGGCGAGTCCACGCCCGATCCTCCGGGCGGCCTCATCCTCAGGGAGAACGAAGTCCCCACGGGCCTCCTCGTGGATGCGGCCATGGAGCCCGTTGCCCGAAGGGTTCCCCCGCCCGTCCCGCAGGAGCTTCGCCGCTGGCTGCGTTCGGGGCTTGGGTCCCTGAGAGCCAAGGGGCTGTGCGGCGCCACGGACATGGGGCTGGAGCGCGCGCACGTGGAGACCCTCCGGCAGATGGAGGCGGAGGGGGACCTCCCCATCCCCCTGGACGGCTACCTCGACGTGGCCCGCACCGGCCTCGACGATCTCCCCATGCATCGGGGACCGAGCTTCCGGGTCGCCGGGGCAAAGCTGTACGCCGACGGCGCCCTGGGTAGCCGGGGGGCGTGCCTGGAGGCGGACTACGACGACGCGCCGGGTGAGAGGGGTCTGCTGATCTGGGAGCCCGAGGCGCTACACGACACGGTCCGCCGCCTCGCCGTCCTCGGCCTGCCGCCCGCCATCCACGCCATCGGAGACCGCGCCGCACGGATCGCGCTGGACGCACTCCACGCGGCGGGCTGGCCCTCGGGCTCGCGCATCGAGCACGCCCAACTGCTTCCGGAGACCTCGATCCGGCGCATGCGGGAGGGAGGCGTCATCGCCTCGATCCAGCCGTGCCACTACCTGTCGGACAGCCCCTGGGCGGGGGCCCTGCTGGGAGTCCGGATGACGCAGGCCTACCGCTGGGGGAGCCTCCTGAGAGCGGGCATTCCCCTGCTTCTGGGAACGGACTTCCCCATCGAGGACCACGATCCTCTGCGCAACCTGAGGGCGGCGCTCACGAGGGAACCGGACGAGGAACGCCTGACCCTTGCAGAGGCCCTCCGCGCCTACGCCCCTCCGCCCGGTCGCCTGTCGGGAGGCGAAGGGACGGTCGTAGGGTGCCTGAGCGCCCCGGAACCCGATGCGGCCGGTTGGCTAGAGGGAGCGGTCGCGAAGGCGGCCATGGGATAAGTGGGAAGTGAGGAGTGAGGAGTGAGAAGAAAAGACCGTGGACCTTCGCCCCTTATCCCTGATCCATCATCATCCCTGATCTATCATCGTTCATCCCCCATTACCCCTTGGTGTCTTGGTGTCTTCGTGGTGAATTTTTCCCTTGCGCCTTCAAGGTCGATTTCAATTCGCCATTCGCCATCCCGGGTCCCTATTGGTCCGTGGGGCTGGCCGTGAGCCCGCTGTCCGAACACGACCTGGCTGCTCTCCGGAGCTGGATCGGCCGGGCCACGGGCCTGCGGGGGGAGGACTACCGAAGCACTTTCCTGGAGCGCCGCCTGACCCCCCGGCTGCGTGCCACGGGGTGTCCCGACGCGGCGAGCTACCTGGCCTACCTGGAGGAGCACAGCGGGGAGGCGCGGACCCTGGCTCAGAAGCTCCTGGTTCCGACCACCGAGCTCTTCCGCAACCCCGAAGTCTTCGCCGTGCTCCGCTCGGCCCTGCGGGAGAGGGCCGGACTGCCCGGCTGGGCGTCCGTCCGGGCGATGAGCGCCCCCTGCTCCACCGGCGAGGAGGCCGTCAGCCTGGCCATCCTCTTCAGCGAGATGGGCCTGGACGGGCGGATCCTGGCGGGGGACCGCTCGCGGCGGGCGCTGCACCGGCTGCGCCGGGGCCGATTCGCCGCCAAATCCCTGGCCAAGTTGGACAATCGGCTGAGAGAGCGGTATTTTAGGGAAGAGGTGGCGGAAGCCAGGGTCGTTCCCGCGGTGGCAGACAGGATCTTGCCCCTGTGTTGTGACCTGACTCGGGGCTTTCCGGGAAGGGGCCTTCACGTGTTCTTGTTGCGTAACCTGTTCATTTACCTGACGGATGAGGCCCAGGAGAGGCTGCTTCGGCAGGCGGTTCAGGCGCTCGTTCCGGGCGGGCTGCTGGTGCTCGGCAGGGCCGAATCCGTCGGCCGGAAACGCCTGGAGGGCTTGGCAGCCGTTGACGCTGGATGTAAGGTATACGCCAAAGCGTGGGGTGGCGCATGAAGGTGAAGATCGGGCTGGCCTTTATCCTGGTGGTCTTCGTCCCTATCCTCTTCGGCCTCGTTCTGGACCACGTGAATCCCACCGGTGCCGTCCAGAATGCGTGGCTGAAGATCTTCTTCGGAATGCTGGTGGCGGGCTTCGCGGCCTTCGTCTGGGCTGGCCTGCTCATCCGAAGGCTCACGAGGCTGGTACAGATCAGCACCCGCCTCGCCGCGGGCGACCTCTCGACCGAGATTCCCGTCGACTCCAAGGACGAGGTGGGCTCCATGGCCAAGTCCCTGGACACCATGGTCACCAGCCTCCGCGAGCTCGTCAGGCAGGTCCAAACCAGCTCGGGCATGATGTACGACGCGGCCCAGAACCTCACCGTCTCCACCGCCCAGGTCACCGGCTCCACAGCGGAGGTGGCCAGCAACATCCAGAACATCGCCAAGGGGGCCGAGACCCAGGCCGCCAGCCTGGAGGAGGCCGCCGGCGTGACCGACAACGTGGCGGCCTCCGCCTCGGCCATCGCCGAGAGGAGCAGGTCCACGGAGGAGCAGGCCGTGGTTTCGGCCGAGAAGGCCCGGGAGGGCAACGCCGCCTCCAGCGAGGCCGCCCAGGCGATGGACGGCATTCTGGGCCACGTGGAGCGCTCCGCCGGCTTGGTGAGCACTTTCAGGGAACAGGCGGGGGAGATTCACAACCTCGTGGAGACCATCACCACGCTCAGCCACCAGACCCACATCCTCGCCCTCAACGCCACCATCGAGGCGGCGCGGGCGGGCGATGCCGGACGGGGCTTCGCGGTGGTGGCGGAGGAGGTCCGACGGCTGGCAGAAAACACGCGCGAGCTCGCCGCCCAGATCGCCAAGCTCGCGCAGGAGATCACCGGACGCACCCAGGAGGTGGCGGGGCGCATGGAGGAGACGCGCGCCGCGGCCCGACTGGGGCAGAAGGTCACCGAAACGGCCGCGCGGGCCCTGGAGGGGATCAGCGCGGGCGCCGAACAGACGCGCGAATCGATCCGCGCCATCGCCCGCGAGGCGGCCGTTCAGGCCCATGGCGCCGCGGCCCTGAGCAAGTCCATGGAAGAGATCCGCTCCGTGGCCACCGACAACGCCGCGGGCACCCAGGAGGCTTCGGCCGCCACGCAGGAGACCACCGCCAGCATGGAGGAGATCGATCAGCAGGCCAAGGCCCTACTGGAGGAGGCGAACCGCCTCCGGTCCCTGGTGGAGAAGTTCAAGCTGTAGCCGGGAGGCTCCCGGGCCGTCCAGGGCCCCCATGGAGCAGGCCCCGGGAGTTGGATGGGGAGTGGCATGCGGAAGCTGCTGGTGGCACGGGTGGCGGATCGGCCGGTGGGATTCCTGACGGACCACCTGGCGGAGATCTCTCCCCTTCCCAAGCTCTACCCGCTCCCGGTCGCCTATCCCTATCTGCGGGCCACCGCCTTCCTCAAGGGCCAGCTCGTGACCGTGCTGGACACGCGGGCCCTGGTGGATGAACCCCCGGCTGGTGAAGGGGAGGAGCTGCTGCTCCGGCTCGCCTCGCCGCTGGGGCACCTCGCGCTCACCGTGGGCGCGGTGGAGGACGTGGTCGCTTACGACGAACTCGCCCTGCGAGAGGAGAAGAACGAGGGGATCTGGGGCGGCCTCTATCCATGGAACCAGGAGTGGGTGGGCGTGATCAACCCCTCCGCCGTGGCCGCCGAACTGAGTCGGGCCATGGCCCTGTCCGTGCACTACCAAACCGCTGGGAGAGACCATGCCTCATAGGGTTCTCATTGTCGACGACGCCATGTTCATGAGGGCCATGATCCGGGACATCCTCGTCAACTCGGGCCGGTATGAAGTGGTGGGCGAGGCCTCGAACGGCCACGAGTCGGTGGAGCAGTTCCATGCCCTCACCCCCGACCTGGTCACGATGGACATCGTCATGCCGCAGATGGACGGCATCGAGGCGTGCCGGGAGATCCTCAGGACCTCGCCCAAGGCCAGGATCATCATGTGCTCCGCACTCGGCCAGGAGGCCCTGGTCATCGAATCCATCGCCGCGGGGGCCAAGGACTTCATCGTCAAGCCCTTCTCCGCGGAGAAAGTGCTCAAGGTGCTCGACTCCGTCATGGTCGGTTGACCCGTCGGGCCGGGCCGCGGGCGGCGCTCATGGACACCTCCAAGTACCTCGACCTGTACGTCACCGAGTGCAGGGAGCATCTCGCCCGGATGCGGCGGGGCATCCCCTCGGAGGAAGAGGTGCAGAGGTCCGCCCTCGCCGAGCTGTTCCGCAGCGCCCACTCCCTCAAGGGCATGGCGGCCTCCATGGGCTTTGAGGCCACGAGCTCTCTGGCCCACCGGATGGAGACCCTGCTGGGCCGCTGGCGGGACGGAGAAGCCCCGACGGCCGGCCAATCCTCCGCCCTCCTGGCGGCCCTGGACGCCCTCGATTCCCTCGTGGATCAGGCCCAGGCGACGGGCGCGGACCAGGGGCTCGAAGAGGCCGTCGAGCGCGCCCTCCGAGGCCTCGACGCGGGACCGGGGGCGC
>JBAWEQ010000107.1:0-4098 GCA_049591295.1 Acidobacteriota bacterium | reverse complement strand
AGGGATGCCATCCTGCGGGCTCGGGAACTGGAGTACGCCCGCTACGGCATCAGCAACGAGAGGCGTGCCGTCCTCGCCATCATCCAGAACGCCGGCGGCTGTGCCACACCCGTCGAGATAGCGCGGGATCTCTTCCGGGAGCTCCACTCCGTCACCGAGATGCTCATCAGGATGGAGAAGGACGGTCTCGTGACGAGGCACAAGGGTACCGGCAGGTCGAAGATCGAGGTCAGCCTGACCAATGCCGGGCTGGACGTCTTCCATCAGTCGCTTCACAACGAGACGGACAAGAAGATCTTCTCCGCCTTGACGAAGAAGCAGCGCGAGCGTCTGTCGCTGTACTTGTGGAAGCTCAGAAGCAAGACGCTTGAACATCTTGGCATCCCCGAATGGCATCTCAACTTCTTGATGCAGCCCTATGAGACGGAAGACCGGTGACATGGGGCTGGGGATCTCGCACGTCGTGCTTCCTCGAAAACTCGCGCCTTGGCTTGACCCGCAGTCAGGCGGAGAGCCTGGCGCTGCAACCGTCAGCGTGATGATCGCCGGTAACGCACCTGGCTGATCGGCAACCACATGAAGACGAGAAGGAGGTAATGGGCGTCGGCAAGTGTGCGAGTGGCAACGTCACTACATTGACAAAGGATCTCTCTGGAACCGTGAGGGGGGTACGAACAGCTATGAAGAAGCTCTTGGTAATACCCGTGGTGATCCTCCTGCTCGCGCTGGGTGTGATCGCCGCCGCGTGCGGATCGAGCAGCAGTGGCGGCACGAGCAGCAGCTCCTCACCCTCGGCTGCGGCGCAGACAACGCCCATCAAGGTCGGCCACATCATCGACCTGACCGGCGCCGAGGCCGTGGTCGGCAAGGAGATGAAGACGTCGCTTGCCTACGCATTTCAGTCGGTCGGGAACCAGATCGACGGCCGGCCGGTGCAGATCATCGTAGCCGACGGCGGCGGGTCGGCGGCGACCGCCATCCAGGACGCCAAGCAGATGGTCGAGGTCGATCATGTAGCCGCGATCTTCGGCCCCACCGAGATCTCGGAGAAGATCGCGGTAGCCAACTACTGCAAGCAGGTCGGCGTGCCAATGCTTACATACGACCCCACGCCGCCGTTCGTGTTCCAGGGGAACAAGTACGTCTTTGGCGTCGGCGGGACGACTGTCCAGCCCACGTCCTGCATGGGTGACTATCTCTACAAGCACCTCGGCTATAAGACCATCGACACGCTGGCCGAGGCCGGCTCGGCCGGTCATGCGTTCGTGGATCCCTTGGTCGCTGAGTTCGAAAAGGACGGTGGCAAGGTCGTTCAGCAGCTCTGGCCGACGCCCGACATCAACGACTATTCGTCGTACCTCACGACCCTCAAGCCCGCGAACTGCGTGGTCGCCTGGGTCACCGGGTCGAGCGCCATCACTCTGCTCACCCAGTATCACCAGCTGGGGATCGACAAGAAGATGCCGATCGCCGGCGCCTTCCACGGCGGTTTTCTCGATCCGTTCATCCCCGCTGCCATGTCGCCGGCGAACGCGGCGAGCGTGATTGGCGACATGGCGCCGATGGGCTACGCGCCGGACTCCACGACTCCTGAGAACCAGGCGTTTGTCGCGGGCTTCACGAAGGCAATGGGCTTCCCGCCGGGAGACGACGGAGCCTCTGGTCCCTACCAGGCGGCGATGGTCTTCATCCAGGCCGTGAAGGACACGAATGGCAACACGGACTCCAGCGTCCTCACTCCGGCGATCGCTGCCACGAAGATCGTAGGGCCCCAGGGCCCCACGTCTTTCGCCGCGGGGCAGCAGGCTGCGACCATGGACGAGTACATCCTCAAGGTCGCCAAGGTACCTGGCGTGAAGAATGCCTATCACTACGTGACGGTGTATACGTACCAGAATGTTTCGCCGAACGGCTACGGTCAGTGAGAGACGGTGCCGCGGTCCATTGACATCGCTGAGGACCGGCAGTGTGAGCGCGTAAGATGGTCACCCGGCGGGAGTCACGAAGTAGCGGCGCCCGTTGTCCCGACGAGCAGCAGAACAAGGTGACCAACGGACTATAGGGCAGCATAACGGCGAGGGTGCGGGGCCTGGGTGTACGGCCGCGTGCGTGAATGAAGAGTACGGGCAGCAGCACTGGGTTCCGTACCCTCGCCACCAGAATGTCTTCCTGTATTCTAGCGATGGTTACTGGGTCTCGGGTAGAGCAATCGCCTAGGAGCCGGTAAGAGGAAGGAATCAGGGCTCTAATGGGTAACATATTGTCTGTATTTGTTCTAGGGCTATCTTTCGGCCTTATTCTGTTCCTCTTGGCCGCCGGATTGACCCTGACAATGGGTTTAATGCGCATCGTCAATATGGCGCATGGGGCTCTGTACATGGTTGGTGGTTATGTCGGTATAGCCACCGTGAAGTACACCAACAACTTCCTACTTGGCGTTCTGGCAGGTACTGCGGCGGCAGGCCTGATCGGGCTGCTGCTTCAGGTCGGGTTCTTAAGACGTCTCTACCGGCAAGAGTCAAGCCAGGTCCTGCTGACGATCGGTTTCATTTACATCATCAGCAACGTTCTGCAGTGGATATGGGGAGCCTACCCTCTTAGCGGTGTTGCGCCGAGCGTGTTCTCCGGGTCGTGGCACGTCGGCAGCATCAACATCCCTGTCTACTACTTCTTCATCATCGTCTTCGGGTTCATAATGGCTGCCTTGCTCTGGGCGTTCCAGGAGAGGACGAAGATCGGGGCGATGGTCCGGGCGGGCATGGACAACCGGGAGGTCGCCGGAGCGCTCGGCATCAATCTGAAGTTGATCTTCACGGGGATCTTCGTCCTTGGCTCTGCGGTGGCCGGACTCTGCGGCCTCGTCGGGGCGTCGTTGACGGGCATGAACCTTGCCACCGCGTGGCAAGCGCTGCTGCTCTCGTTGATCGTGGTGGTCGTCGGTGGGTCGGGCTCGATCCCCGGAGCCTTGCTCGGCGGCATCATCATCGGGCTTCTGAATTCGTTTGGAGCCGCGTACTTTCCGTCTGTCGCCTACTACCTCGTGTACGCGGCGCTCATCGTCATCCTCCTGGTCAGGCCGGCCGGCCTCCTCGGACGCAAGATGTACGTGCACGGGGCGGCAGAGGACCTGGAGAAGGCGGCGTCTCAGAAGAAGGGACCCGGCTGGCTTGAGAAGGGCGTCCCGAGATTCGCCGAAGCATCGAGCTGGCGAGCACGTCTGTACAGGTTCATGCCGTACATCGTCGTGCTGTGCGTGCTCACGATCGTGCCCCAGTTCCTTGGAACGTTTGACCAAGGCATACTGACGGTAGTGCTCATCTTTGCGGTCTTCGCGATGAGCCTCGACCTCATAATGGGCTATACGGGGCTCGTCTCGTTCGGCCACGCGGCGTTCTTCGGCATGGGTGGCTATGCCGTAGGAATCCTGACGATCCATTATGGGATCACGTCGTTCTGGATAGTCCTTCCCGTCTCCCTGGCAGTCACGGCCGCTTTGGCAGCGGTCATCGGGTACGTATCGCTGCGTGTTTCAGGTGTGTACTTCCTCCTAGTCACCATGGCGTTTGGTCAGCTCTTGTATACCGTCGCCACGAACTGGTATGTGATGACAGGAGGCTCTGACGGTCTGGTCGGCATATCGTATCCGGAGCTTGGCCGCAGCATAACCTCATGGACAAATCTGACCTTCTACTACTTCGTGCTCCTGTTCTTTGTGATTGCTTATGTCATCCTGAATAGAATCACGAAGTCGGCTTTCGGAAAGACATTAGTCGGTATACGCGAGAACGAACCGCGAATGAGGAGCTTGGGTTATAACACGTGGGCACTCAAGTATGTCGCCGTGATAATAGCTGGCGTATTTGCTGGTCTGGCAGGACTGTTGTATGCATATAACTACGGTACCATGATGCCGGACTACTTTGGCATTGCGATGTCTGCTCTGCCCATGCTGATGGTGATCATGGGCGGCGGCGGAACGCTATGGGGGCCATGTCTCGGTGCGGCGGTCATCGTCGTGGTGCAGCAGTATGCCGGCCTCTACATGCCTGACAGGTGGCCGCTGATCCTCGGGATCATCTTCGTGGCGTGTGTCATGTT
>JBAWEQ010000106.1:0-1995 GCA_049591295.1 Acidobacteriota bacterium | reverse complement strand
AGCGTGGACCCAGCACCGGCGAACGACCCTAAGGCGCCTCGCGCGTGGAACAGGTACGCCTACGCAGGTGCCAACCCGCTGCGGTTTGTTGACCCGAGGGGAAAGTGGGAAGAGGACTTCCACCTGTACCTCACGAACTATCTTGCCCTTCAGGCTGGCTTCGGTCCGGCTGACGCCAAGTTAATCGCTATTTCTGACCAGGCGGTTGACGACGAATATTCAGCCGCGGACCTTACCCACCCGTCGAATTGGGGCCGACACTTCTCCAACGACCCGACACTGGACAAACAGGTCAGGCGGTCACTGGCCGGAGATGACCTTGTGAGGACAGGCAATCTCCTCCACACGGTGGAAGACTGGTACTCCCACAATGCGTATCTGAAGAAAGGTCACCTTGGCATCGAAGGCGTGGATGACCCGTCGCAAAACCCTCAAGCGGCCCTCGCAGCAGCACGCCGGGTGTTCATCCTCCTTGGTGGCGACCGCAGCAAACTCGACAACGCGTTCCTCGAGAAATGGGTGAAGGAGAAGGACAAGAGGAAGCGGATCGAGATGTTGCTACCGCTGATCAGGGTGGCGCAATGAGTTCCCCCCTCTCCCCAATGGCGGCCTCGTTCGCCAAGCCGGATTTCCGGCGTGCCGTCCTATGGCCTTCGCTCTGTCTCCTTCTGCTTGCGCTCCCTACCTGCCACCGAACGCTAAGCCATTCACCAATTCAACGAGTCTACGTGCTGGATTACCAGCTGTCGCAGTGTCGGGGCTGCGATGAAGCTCTCGGCATCGAGACTCTTCGCGCCTTCGTCGACTCTCAGAACCTCAGCGCCACCGCGGAATGGATCAGGGCATGCTTCCTTAACGCGTTTTGGACGCCGCCCAGGCCCCTTACCACAAAGAGCGCGCAGGGGACCTTCGACGAGTTGAGCGACCTGATGACTGGCGGTTTTGTCTTCGACAACGGACACGCCAGACTCTCGTATCGCCGCGCGCGAGTCGACGACCTCGAACAGTGGGAAGGGATTCTCACAAGAAACGGGCCGCATGGGGATGCGTTGTGGACGGCGCACCTCCCCGTGATGAGCCAGGTGGTTGTTCCGTTTGTGGTCGCCGATACATTCCTGTTCGTCGGCGGGCCCGACAACGCCTTGTACGTTGGTGATCTGGGGTCCGGCAAGATCCTGGCGCGGCTTCTCCCCGCAGAGGAGCCGGATGGGTTTGATAACCCGAATTCGCTCTACCGCCCTCCCTTTTGCCGCGACGGTCTCATCTATCTGGAGGCGGGCGGCAAGGTGGCCTCCACCTCCAGACTGAAACCCAAGGACCCACGATACGGCCCGTTTGCATTCGTCGAGTACCCGCGAGTCTACATCGTGAAGCTACGTGCCGGTCGGACCGCCGGTCGGTGATGGGTAGCCGGCATCGACAGCTGTTGTTCCGCACCGCGCGTGCGAGCGTCACCTACCCGCAGATCGCGGGGGTCGGCGCCGCGCGCACCGTGTGCTCCTCCTACACCAACGGCTGGTTGACCGGCATCACCGACGCCGGGGCTGGAAGCTGCCCGGGCGGCGCCAGTCTGGCTTTGGTGAGTTACCATCCCAATGGCATGGTCTACCAGGTCGGGCACGGCAACGGGATCACGGACACCTACGTCAAGGATCCCAACGACATCGGTCGTCCGTACCGGATCTCCAGCTCCAACGCGCTCGGCGACTGGGACTCCGGCCGCTTCGAGTACGACGGCGCGGGAAACATCAAGGCCCTTCGGGGGATGACCGAGCCGGTGGCGCGTCCCGCTCCGACCCGCCAGCAGTACAGCTACGACGCCTTCTCCAACCTCATCTCGATCACCACCGACGGCTCGGCGCAAACCATCGGGATCGACTCGAGCACCAACCGGCTGAGCCTGCCGGCCACCTACGACCCCGCCGGCAACCTCACCCACTGGACCGACTACACCTACGGCTACGACCCGCTCAACGCCATGACCACGCTGTCGGG
>JBAWEQ010000105.1:0-24646 GCA_049591295.1 Acidobacteriota bacterium | reverse complement strand
ACGCTCGCGTGGACGCGCCCGGACCAGACCCCCAGCGCCGCGCCAAAGGCGCGGCCCAGACCCAGCCGTGGCCCGGAGTCGGCAAGACGGCCTATTTTGGACAGGCGTGCTTCGCGGTGGCGGGATGGGGGGGGCTGTGTGGGGTGGAGGATGGAGGCTGCCGACGGCCGGCGACTGACCACCGGCTGCCGTCCGCGTTTCGCGCCCCCGGCCTCACCCCTCCATGAGGATGGCGCGCTCGAGTTCGGAGGGATTGCTGGAGGCCAGCTTGGCGGCCTCCAACTCGACCTTGCCCGCCTTGACGAGCTGGAGCAGGTGCAGGTCGAAGGTCTGCATGCCGTACATCTCCGCGCCCTTGGCCATGTACTCCGGGATGTCGAAGGTCTTGGAGGGGTCCCGGATGCACTCCTGGATGGTCCGCGTCACGCGGAGCACCTCCACGGCCGGAATCCTCCCGAGCACGCCCTTCTGGGGCATGAGCCGCAGGGAGACGATGGCCATGAGGGCATCGGCCAGCCGTCCGCGGACGCTCGCCTCCTGGTCCGGCGGGAACATGCCGATGAGCCGGGAGATGCTCTTGACGCTGTCCGTGGTGTGGAGCGAGGCCAGCACCAGGTGCCCCGTCTCGGCGGCCTTGAGGGCGGTCTCCACGGTCTCCAGGTCGCGCATCTCGCCGATGAGGATCACGTCCGGGTCCTGGCGCAGGACGGCCTGGAGGGCGGAGGCGTAGGAGGGCGTGTCGCTGCCCAGCTCCCGCTGGCTCACGATGGACATCTTGTGGCGGAACAGAAACTCGATGGGATCCTCGATGGTCACCACGTGGGCCCGGCGGGTCTCGTTGATGAACTCCACCATGGCGGCCAGGGTGGTGGACTTGCCGTTCCCCGTGGCGCCGGAGACGATCACCAGGCCCCGCCGGAGGTTGGCGATCTGCTCCATGACGGGCGGCAGGTTGAGCTCGGCAAAGCTCTGGATCGTAATGGGGATCACCCTCAGGACGATGCTCAGGGTGCCCCTCTGGCGGAAGATGTTGGCGCGGAAGCGCCCCTGGCCCTCGATGCCGTAGGAGACGTCCAGCTCCGAGAGCGTGGCCACGTCGGGCTTCTGGTAGGTGTGGGCCAGGATCTCCTCGGCGATGGCCTGGGTCTCCGATGGTTCCAGGGGGTGGTACTTGACCTCCAGGAGCTCGCCGTTGATCCGCATCATCGGGGGGTGGCCGGTCTGCAGGTGGACGTCCGAAGCGCCCCTCTGGATGGCGCTGATGAGAAGCTTTTGAAAGACCGTGGAATCCATGGTCGGGCCTCCGATTCTCCCCAACCATACCACGGCCCCGCCGGCCCCTCAAAGGGGCCTGAAATGCTTTACTCGCGGGGGCCGCTGTGCTATAAGCATGCCTTTGTCGAAGGAGCCTAAGCCCATGAGCGTACCGGTGTTAGACCTGACGAGGCAGCACGCCCAGATCCGCGAAGCGGTGCAGCGGGCCCTTCAGGATGTCTTCGAAACCCAGCACTTCATTCTCGGAAAACACGGCAAGGCCCTCGAAGAGGAGGCCGCGGCCCATCTCGCGGCGGCCCACGCGGTGGGAGTGGCCTCGGGCACGGACGCCCTCCTCCTCGGCCTCAGGGCCCTGGGGCTCAAACAGGGCGAAGGCGTGCTGACCACCTCCTTCACCTTCTTCGCCACGGCCGGCGCCATCCACAACGCGGGCGGGCGGCCCTTCTTCGCCGAGATCGACCCCGAGACCTTCAACCTCTCTCCCTCCGCGGTGAAGCGGTTCCTGGAGGAGGAGTGCCGGCCCGGCCCCGAGGGGCTCCCCGTGCACCGCGCCACGGGCGTGCCCATCCGCGTGCTGCTGCCGGTCCACCTCTACGGCCTTCCGGCCGACATGGACGCCCTCAACGCCGTCGCCTCCTCGCACGGCCTCAAGGTCTTCGAGGACGGCTGCCAGGCCTACGGGGCCCTGTACAAGGGCCGGCGCGTCGGCACGCTGGGCCACCTCGGCGCCTTCTCCTTCTTTCCCACCAAGAACTGGGGCGGAGCGGGGGACGGCGGCCTGCTGACCACGGACGACGCGGCCCTCGCCGACCGCCTGGCCATGCTCCGCGTGCACGGGAGCAGGGAGCGCTACCTCCACGAGGAGATCGGCTACAACTCCAGGCTGGACGAGGTTCAGGCGGCGGTCCTGCGGGTCAAGCTGCCGCACGTGGATGACTGGAACCGGCGGCGCGCCGAGGTGGCACAGCTCTACCGGCGCGGCCTGGAGGGCATCCCCTCGGTGCAGGCGCCCCAGGCGCCCGACGGCTATACCCACATCTACCACCAGTTCGTCATCCGTGCGGAGCGGCGGGACGAGCTGAAGGCGCACCTCGCCGACCGGCAGATCGGCTCCATGATCTACTACCCCGTACCTCTCCACCTTCAGCCCTGCTTCCGTTTCCTCGGCTATGCAAAGGGGGCGCTTCCCCACACCGAGCGCGCGGCCGCGGAGGTCCTGGCCCTTCCCATCTTCGCCGAGCTGACCGAGGCCGAGGTCCAAGAGGTGTGCGAGGGAATCCGGAGCTTCTACGCCGGAAGACGCTAGATGCTGGCGGACCTCTCGAGCGCCAGGCGGGTCTGGGCCGTTCTGGCCACCAAGCCCCGCAAGGAGCAGCCGGCCCTGGTGTTTCTCGGGGAGGAGGGGTTCGAGGCTTACTGCCCCAGGGTGAAGAACCGGTACACGGGCTCATCGCCCCAGCCGCTCTTCCCCGGCTACCTCTTCGTCCTGCTGTCGCCGCAGGTGGAGCTCGCGAGGGTCCGCTATTTTCCGGGGATACGCAGACCGCTCACCTTCGGGGAGCAGCTCGCCTGCGTGGAGCCGGAGCTCGTCGAGCACTGGCGGGAGCGCGAGGGGGGGCGCGGGTACCTCCAGCCGGACCCCGACCCCGCCTTCCAGGTGGGCCAGCGCGTGCGGTTTCAAGCGGGCGTCTTCGCCGGCATGGAGGGGACGGTCCTCGAGGCCATGCCCTCCAAGGACCGCGTGCGACTGCTCCTGGAGTACCTGGGGGGATCGCTCCCGGTGGAGGCCGACCGGTTCGTCCTGAAGTAGCATCTGGGCGTACCATAAAGGGGTCGGCGCTCGGGACCATGCGGAGGGGAATGCGGTGAATGCGGATCGTGGGGCGTGCCTTCACGTGGCCATTCTGGCGGGAGGATCGGGGACCCGGCTCTGGCCGCTCTCCTCGCCCGCGCGCCCCAAGCCCTTCGTCCAGCTCGGACCCCTGGGCACCCTGTACGACGACTGCGTGCGCAGGGCCGGCTCTCTCGCGCCGGACTCCGTCGTCGCGGTCGGGCCGTCCTCCCTGGAACCGCTCTGCGAGGCTCGGGGCGTGGAGTTTCAGGCCGAGCCCGCGGCCCGGAACACGGGGGCGGCCGTGGCCCTCGCCGCCGCGCGGGCCCGGTCGAAGGCGGGGCCGGAAGGCCTGCTGCTGGTGCTTCCCTCGGACCACCACATCCCGGACACCGAGGCCTTCGGTGCGACGATCCGGCGGCTGGCCCGGCTGTGCCGGGAGCGCGGAGCATTGGGCGTCCTGGGCATCAGGCCCACGGGCCCCGAGAGCTCCTACGGCTACATCCAGCCGGGGGCTCCCGCGGGGGAAGGCTTCTCGGTGAGCCGCTTCGTGGAGAAGCCCGACCGCGAGAGGGCCGAGGCCCTGCTCGCCGAACCCGGAGTGTCGTGGAATTCGGGTATGTTTCTGCTTCCGCTGGGGCCCTTGAGGGAGGAGATGGCCGCCCACTGTCCGGGGTATTGGGAGGCCGCCGAAGCCTGGCTGAACGGAGCCGGGCCGGAGCCGTACAGGGCCCTGCCCTCGACCTCGTTCGACCGGCTCGTCATGGAGCGGACCCGGCGGGCCGTCGTCGTGCCCGCCGATTTCCCCTGGAGCGACGTGGGCACTTTCCCGGCGCTCCATGCGCTGCTGCCCAAGGATTCGGAGGGAAACGCCGCGTGGGGTCCCGGGCGGATGGAGGAGTGCAGGGGCTGTCTGGTGATCACGACGGGCCCGCGGACCCTCGTGCGGGGCCTCGTCGGGCAGGTGGTCGTGGAGACCGAGGCGGGCCTCCTGGTCACGCCGCTCGCCGGGGCCGAGGAGCTTCGCGCTCCGGTGGAGCGGCTGCTGGGCGCGCGGCCTCCCTCATCGGCGGAATGACACTGGGCACGCCCTCCCGCGTCGTGGCGGGAGAGCGGGAGAAATAGGGATATAGCGATCGTCGTCGCTGGCGAACAAGGAGCGTCCATGAAAGGCGTCGTGCTGGCCGGAGGAACGGGTTCGCGGCTCTTTCCGCTGACCAAGGTCACCAACAAGCACCTCTTGCCCGTGGGCCGGAAGCCCATGATCTACTACCCCATCGAGAAGCTGACCGAGGCGGGCATCGAACAGATCCTCATCGTCACGGGGACGGAGCACATGGGCTCCGTGGTGGGCCTGCTGGGCTCCGGCCGGGAGTTCGGCTGCGCCTTCACCTACAAGGTGCAGGACGAGGCCGGGGGCATCGCGCAGGCGCTGAACCTGGCCGAGAACTTCGCGGCCGGAGACTCGCTGGCCGTCATCCTCGGGGACAACCTCTTCGAGGACCCGCTCGCGCCCATGATCGAGAGGTTCCGGCGGGATCAGGGGGACCGGGGCGCGCGCATCGCCCTGAAAGAGGTGCCGGACCCCCACCGGTTCGGCGTGGCCTCGCTCCAGGGGGAGAGGGTCACCAAGATCGTGGAGAAGCCCCGCGAGCCCGAGAGCCGCTGGGCCGTGACGGGCATCTACCTTTACGACGGGAGCGTCTTCGAGATCATCCGCACCCTGAGGCCCAGCGCCCGCGGCGAGCTCGAGATCACCGACGTGAACAACGCCTACATCGCCAGGGGGGAGATGGGGTACGATTTCATCCATGGCTGGTGGACCGATGCGGGGACCTTCGAGAGCCTGTCCCGCGCCAACCTGTACGCGGAAGGAGAAGGGTCATGATCCACGACGTCAAGGTCAAGAAGCTGCGGGTGATCCCGGATGACAGGGGCCGTCTGATGGAGATGCTCCGCGCGGACGATCCGGAGTTCGAGGCCTTCGGCCAGGTCTACCTCTCCACGACCTACCCCGGCGTCGTGAAGGCCTGGCACTACCACAAGCTCCAGAAGGACCACTTCGTCTGCGTGAAGGGAACGGTCAAGCTCGTCCTTGCCGACACCCGGGAGGGCTCGCCCACCAAGGGAGAGGTCAGCGAGTTCGTGATCGGGGAGCACAATCCCGTGCTCGTGCAGGTCCCCATCGGGGTCTACCACGGCTGGAAGTGCCTCGGGAGCGAGGAGGCCTACGTCATCAACCTCCCCACCAAGACCTACAACTACGACGAACCCGACGAGTACCGCCTGGACCCTCACCACAACGGCGTCATCGACTACGACTGGACCACCAAGGACCGGTGATCTGGAAATCGGGGAAAAAGAGCCACGACCACGGCACCAAGACACCAAGGAACGGGGAATGACGAATTGCGATTGCCGATCTGAAAGGGCCACCTGCGGTCCTTTGCCCGCAGGAGCGCTCTCCAGAACGCGATGGGTGGTCTCACGTCTCGCCTCTCGCCTCTCGCGTCTCGCGTCCAGCGTCTCGCGTCTAGCGTCTCCCGTCTCGCGTCCCGCCTCCGGAATCCCCGCGCCATGCGCCTGATCCTCCTCGGCGCGAAGGGCATGTTCGGCACCGACGCGCTCCCGATTCTGGAGGGGGCCGGCCACCGGGTCGTGCCCGCCGATCTTCCCGAGGCGGACATCACCGACCCGGCCTCGCTGGAGCGCCTCCTGGACGCGCACCGCGCCGATGCGGTGCTGAACGCCGCCGCCTACACCGACGTGGACGGCGCCGAGAGGGGGCGCGAGAAGGCCTTCCGGGTGAACGCCTTCGGCACCCGCATGGTGGCCAAGGCCTGCGCCGACCGGCGGGTGCTCCTCGTCCACCTGAGCACCGACTACGTCTTCCCGGGCACCCGTCCCGAGGGCTACCTTCCCGGTGATCCGCCCGGCCCCGCCATCAACGCCTACGGCGAGAGCAAGCTGGAGGGGGAGCGGGCCGCCCAGGGAGAACTCCCCCCGGAAAATCTGCTCATCTGCCGGACCCAGTGGCTCTACGGCCGCCACGGGAAGAACTTCGTGGACACCATGGCGGGGCTTCTCTCAAGCCGGGAGGAGGTGCGGGTGGTCAACGACCAGTGGGGGGTCCCGACGCACACGAGCGAGCTGGCCCGCCAGGTGGCGGCCCTCCTCGAGATCGGCGCCCGCGGCGTGGCCCACACGGTAGGCGGTGGCGGGCCCATCACGTGGTACGATTTCGCCAGAGCGATCGCGCTCAGACTCGGGCTTCCGGCGCGCGTCGTCCCGTGCTCCACGGCGGAGTTTCCCCGCCTGGCGCGCCGGCCGGCCCACGCTTGGCTGCGCGCCGAGGGGGTGCCGCCTGGGGCGATCCGGCACTGGCGCGAGGCGCTCGAAGCCTACCTCGGGGGGATGGGGCCCGCCTGAGGGGGCGGAGGAGGGGACCATGGGGGACGGCTGGGTTCTCATCGCGTGCGGCCTGCTCGCCACGCCCTTCCTGGCTCTGGCCTTCGCCATCTCGGCGAGGATCAGGGCCAAGGAGGCGGATCAGGCGGCGCGGGACTTGAAAGAAGAAGTCGACTCGCTGACGGATCGCCTCATCCGCCATGAGCAGCGGATCGCGAGGCTCGAACAGGGGAGCCCGGGGATACCGACGGCCGGCGCGGCCGAACCGCTCCGCGATCGGCCAGAGCGGATCCCGCCCCCGCCCGCCATGGCGGTTCCGCCGCCCCTCCCGCCGCGGGCCGAGGTGCCGGTCCAGGAGGGGATCGTCCTCTCGCCCGTTCCGCCGGTCGCCGAGAGCGGACTGCCCCCGGAAGCTCCGCTGGCCAGGGAGCCCGTCGCACCGGCTGCGGAACCACCCGTCGTCCTGCCCGTGCCGCCCGCCTCCCACGAAGCGCTCCCGCCGGAAGTCGGGCGGAAGCCGGCTCCCCCTTTCGAGCGCGCCGTAGCGCCCCCGCCCTTCGTCCCTCAGCCGGCCTTTCTCGCCGCCGGGGCGGAGGAGGGGGAGGGCGGTGGACGCGCCCCCAAAGAGGGAGGCTGGGAGCGCCGCCTGGGCATCGCCCTGCCGGTCTGGATCGGGGCCGTGGCGCTCATCCTCTCAGGCGCCTTCCTGGTGAAGTACAGCGTGGAACGAGGCTGGCTCGGGCCGGGCGCCCGCGTCACCCTCGCCGTCCTGATGGGCATGGCCCTCCTCGGGGCGGGCGAGTGGCTGCGAAAACGCACCGCCATGACGGCCCAGGGCGCCAGCGCGGCGGGCGTGGCGGTTCTGTACGCCGCCTTCCTCGCGGGCACCATCCTCTACCACCTCATCAGTCCGTGGGCCGGCTTCTCGCTGCTGGCCCTCACCACCGCGGCGGCGGTAGGCCTCTCGCTCCGCCAGGGCATGGTGGTGGCCGTCCTGGGCCTGGTCGGCGGGTTTTTCACCCCGTACTGGATCGGCGTGGTGTCGGCATCGCCGGCGCGGCTCTTCGCCTACCTCCTCATGCTCCAGGCCGCGCTCATCCTCGTCACGCGCAAGCGGCAGTGGAACGCCCTCGCGGCCCTGACGCTCGTGATGGGCCTCGGCGCGGCCTTGCACAGGCTCTCCTCCGGCACGGTCTTAGCGGACGCGCCATGGATCGGCCTCTTCCTCCTGGTCTCCGCCGGTGCCTTCCTCCTCGCCGCGCGAGGCTGGTCCCCCTCCCAGATCCCGCGGGAGAGCGGCGAGATCGGGCCGATGAGCGCGCTCCTGGGCTACGGGGCCCTGCTCGGTGCCTTCGTGGCCCTGGCCATCCTCGCCGCCCGCACCCGCTTCGGGCTGCTGGAGTGGGCCTTTCTGGGGATACTCGCCGTGGCCTCGCTGGCCCTGGGCCGCCTGGACGCGGCCTACGACCGCATGCCGTGGGTGAGCTTCGCCGTGACGAGCCTGCTCGCCTGCGGGTGGGTGGCCCAGAGCGCGGCCGGCCAGAGGGCGGACGTCTGGATCGTCGCCGCGGGCATGGCCCTCGTATACGGCTTCGGAGCCTGGGTCGCGCACCACGGCTCGCGTCTTCCCGCCTCGTGGGCCACCCTTTCGGCGGCCGGCGGTCTCGCCGCCTTCGGCCTCGCGTGGTGGGTGGACAAGCTCCACGGGACGAGCGTGGCCCACTGGGGCATCGTGAGCCTCGGCCTGGCGGTCCTCTACCTGGCGGCCTGTGTTTCCTCGGCCTCCCCGGTGCGCCGCAGCCGGTACGGCGAGGCCACCCTGGCCGCCTTCTGCGTCGCGGTCACCGCCTTCGTGAGCCTGACCGTGCCCCTCGAGCTGGAGACCCACTGGCTCACGGTGGCCTGGGCGCTGGAGGCGGGCGCGCTGGCGTGGCTCCTCCTGAAGCTGCGGGTGAAGGCCCTCGGCTACCTCGGCCTCCTCCTGGGGGCCGCCGTGGCGGTGCGCCTCCTGCTCAATCCGGAGGTCCTCCGATACCCGCTCGGCAGCCTGCCCGTATTGAATTGGATCCTCTACGGCTACGGCATTCCGGTCGTCGCCTTCGCGCTGGCGGCCTACTGGTACGAGCGGGCGGACTGGAAGCCGGAGGCGGGCGCGTTCACCTGGGGGGCGGCGGCGCTTCTCTTCGCCCTGCTCACCCTGGAGGTGCGGCAGGGCTTCCATCCCGGCCGCCTGGCGGGCCCCCTGCCCAGGATCGTGGAATGGGCCACCTACTCGCACCTCTGGCTCGCCGCGGGCCTCCTCGCCCTGGCCGCCTTCCTCAGGTGGCGGAAGACGGCGGTGGGCCTGGCTGGATTGGCCTTCATGGGGCTGGCGGCGGGAAAGATCCTGCTCTTCGACTGCCTCCTCGCCAACCCCCTCTGGACTCCGGACCACGTGGGCGCCCTGCCGGTCGTGAATTGGCTCCTGTACGTCTATGCCTTGCCGGCCCTCGGTTTTGCAGCGGCCGCCTGGCTCCTGGGCCGCGCTCACTGGGACATTGCCCGGAATGCGGCGGCCGCGGCCGCCACCGTGCTGGCCATGGTCTTCCTGGTGGCCGAGGTGCGCCAGGCGTTCCATCCTTCCGGCCTTCCCGGGGCCGGCCCCTCCCTGATGGAGTGGGGGACCTATTCGGTCGTCATCCTGTCGGCCGGGCTGCTGCTGCTCCTCGCCTACGTCCGATGGGGACGGGAGACGGTTCGGAACGCGAGCGTGGCCTTCTTCTTGGTGGCCATGGTCAAGATCGGCCTGGTGGATCTGCTGGCGGCCAACCCGCTCTGGAACCACTCCCCCGTAGGCCCGTGGCCCCTGCTGAACGGGCTCCTTTACGTCTACGGCTTGCCCGCCCTTCTCCTGGCCCTGGTCCAACCAGCATGGCGGCGGGACCGCCAGGAAGCCGGTTCGCTCCTGGCGGTCACCCGCGCGGCGGCGGTGGTCCTCGCCTGGGCCTGCCTGTCTCTGGAGGTCCGCCAGCTCTTCCACGGGCCGCTCCTGGACTCCGGGCGGTTCACGCTCATGGAGGTCTCCACCTACACCAACCTGTGGCTCGTCATGGCCGCGGGGCTCTTGCTGGCGTGGGTCCGGTGGCGCGGCGGGGTGGAGCTGTGGGGCGCCCGTCTGCTCTACGGGATGGCGGTAGTGAAACTCGTGCTGCTGGACGTCCTCCTGTGCAACCCCCTGGTGTGGCATCAGAACGTGGGCGGCCTTCCCGTGCTGAACGGCCTCCTGTACGTGTACGGCCTTCCCATCCTCCTGCTGGCCCTCGTGGCCCGAGTGCCAGCGGACGAGGATTGGCGGAGTATCGCCGGGCCGTCGGCGCTCTACGGCGGGCTCGCGCTGGGGCTCCTGCTCCTCACGCTGGAGGTCCGCCAGTTCTTCCATCCGCATTTCCTCGATGGAGGTGCTCCCACGGACGTGGAGAACTATGCCTATTCGGCGGCCTGGATCCTCTTCGCGCTTCTGCTCCTGGGGGTGGGCATCCTGAAGCAGGGCAAGGGCCCCAGGGTCGCCTCCCTGGCGGTCATGTTCCTGGCGGTAACGAAGGTCTTCGTCTACGACCTGAGGCACCTCCAGGATCTCTACCGGGTGGGCTCCTTCCTGGCCCTGGGCCTGAGCCTCCTGTTCATCTCCTATCTCTACCAGCGCTTCGTCTTCGCGGAGATCCGCCGTGCCTAGGCTGCGGCGGCTGGCGCTCCTGGCCTGCCTGTCGGCCGGCCTCGCCGTGTGGGGGGGCGAGCCCCCCTACCGCTACGTGAGGGAGGTGCGCGTCGAGAAGGCCGGGTGGATCAGGCTCCGTCTCCCCCTGGAGGTGCTCGACCGGCTCTCGGCGTCCGGGGAGGACCTGGCCCTCAGGGGCCCCGATGGCGCATCCGTCCCGCTTCTCCCCTGGACCGGTCCCGCCGAGCCGGCCCCGTCGGTCCGAAAGGCCGCCATGGTGGACGTCCGAGCGGACGGCGGCGGGTGGTGGGTGGAGGCGGACCTGGGCCCCGGGGAGCTTCGCCACCGAAAGGTGATCCTCGAGGTCCCCGGAACCGGGCTGGCCGAGAACGTGACCGTGGAAGGCTCCGCGGACGGCCGGAGCTGGATGGTCCTGACGAGGGGCTCCATCTTCCGGCTGGCGCCGGGGGCGGACAGCGCCAAGACGTCCCTCGAATACCCCCCCACCCGGGACCGCTACCTCCGTCTCTTCTGGCCCCGAGAGGCCGGATTCCCCCACTGGCGCAGGCTCTGGGTGGAGGACTGGCCCGATCGAATTGGCGAGTGGGCCGAGGACGCGGTGAGGCTGGATGCCGTGACCGCGCCCCCGGGGGAGTCCCGCTTCCGGTTTGACGTGCCCCGCGTCCCGCTCGCCGGCGCGGCCCTGGTCCTGGACATGGATCTGCCCTTTCCGGTGCGGGCCCGGCTGCTGGTGGGGAGCGAGGGGGAGTGGCGCCCCCTATCCGAGGCGGCCCTCATGCCGGGCCGGGCACGGGTCTTAGGGCTGCCCGAGCGGGCGCTTCACCCCCCCGCCATGCTGGTTCTTGAAGCGGGGGGATTCGCCCTCCCCGTCCTTCGGGGGGCGAAGCTGCGCTACCTCCCGCGCTATCTCCTCTTTCATGCGCCGTCGCCGGGATCCTTTACGCTGCTTTACGGCGCCGATGCGCCGGGCCCCTCGGGACTGCTGGGCGGACTGCCCGAGCCGCCTCCGGGCTACGCGTCGGCGGAACCGGGCCCCGAACGGGAGCTGCCGCTCCCCGACCTCCCGGCGCCCACCCTCGCGCTGGGCGCGCCGTTGCCCGCTGGGCCCTTCGACCGGAGCTGGGCCGTGGAGGCCTCGGGAGCCACCGGCCTTCATCTGGTGCACCTGGAGCTGCCGCCCCAGCTGTACGCTTGCGCTCGGCCGGACTTGGCCGACGTGCGGGTGGCCTCCGCAGGGGCTCAGGTCCCCTACGTGCTCTGGTCCCCTCCGGGCGGCCACGAAGTTCTCGACGAGCGTGATCTCCGACCCGCCCCCACGGGCGAAGCGGGGCGGAGCCAGATCCTCCTGGATCTGCCGGCGGAGCGGCTCCCCCTGACGGCCATGGAGCTCTCCACCGCTCCCGTCCCCTTCACGAGGCGGGTCTCCCTGCAGGTCCTACTGCCCGCGGACCCCGAGGAAGGCGGGCGCGGTGAGGTCTGGCGGGATCTGGACGGCGCCGTGTGGTCCTGTCCCGGCCCCGGGGACCTGCCCGCCCGCCTGCGCCTGAGGGCCCGTCCCGAGCCGGGAAAGAGGCTGCGCCTCCTCTTCGAGGACGCGGACAACGCGCCGCTTCAAGCTGTGGATGTGGTCCTCTACGCGCGCAGCGACGTGTTGATCTTCCCGTGGCCCGGGGTTGGCTCCGTAAGTCTCATGGCGGGCTGCCCGCGGCTGGGGCCGCCCGTCTACGACCTGGCTGCCTTTCGTGAGAGCATGCCCCGAAGGCCCTTTGCGGCCGCCCGTGTCGCAGAGGCCGCCAGCCCGGTCTCAGGGGGTCAGACCCGCGCGGACTCCTTCTGGAGGTGGTCCCTGCTCGCGGCGCTGGGCCTCTCGGTCCTGGTGCTGCTGGTCGTGCTGAGCCGAAGCCTGGGCCGAAGGCAGGATGGGGGAACACCCTAGCCGGAGCGCAGCGGGATGGTAGACAATGGGCCGGGTCCCTGAAGCGCGGGGGGCATCGGGTCAGCGAGAGGAAAGACCAAGGAGCACCGGGATGAACCTGCAGTCTCTATTGAAGCCATTGGAGGAGCTGGAGGAGAGCCTGGGCGACCTCTACGAGTGGTTCAGCCGGCTCTTCGAGGAGGACGCGGAGGCGGCCAGCCTCTTCTACCGCATGGCGCGGGACGAGCGGTCGCATGCGACGCTCATCCGGTACGAGCGGCGCCTCCTGCGCCAGAGCAAGCTCGAGGTCCCGACTCCCATGGAACAGAGCCACGTCCGGGAGGCCCTGGACCGCATCCGGGCCCTCTCCCAGGAGGTCCCGCCGACCCTCGATGAGGCCATCCGCTTCGCCCTCGAGATCGAGAACCACGACGCGGAAAATCATTACCGCTTCACGAATGGGACCCTCCCGACGAGTCTCACCCGGCTCCTCGGCCGGCTGGGCCGGGAGGACCTACGCCACTACAGGAGCCTGCTCGACTTTGCCGACCGGCGGGGGAAGCCCTTTGCAGCCGGGGAGGACCGATCATGAAGACGCTGCTCGTGACGGGCGGGGCCGGGTTCATCGGGAGCAATTTCGTGCGGATGGCCCTCTCGGAGCACCCCGAACGGCGGGTCGTGGTCCTGGATGCCCTGACCTACGCGGGGAACCTCGAAAATCTGGAGGGGCTTCAAGAGCTTTACCCGGGACGCTATCGCTTCGTCCGGGCGGACGTGACGGACGCGCAGGCGCTGGCCTCCCTCTTCGCCGAAGAGGCCGTGGAGGAGGTGGTCCACTTCGCCGCCGAGAGCCACGTGGACCGATCCATCCTCGGCCCCATGGCCTTCGTGAAGACCAACGTGATGGGGACCGCCACCCTGCTCGAAGCGGCCCGTCAGGCGTGGGGCGACGGCCGCGGGCGCTACCTCCAGGTCTCCACGGACGAGGTCTACGGCGCCCTCGGCGAGGTCGGCGCCTTCACGGAGGAGACCCCCCTCGATCCCTCCTCCCCCTATTCGGCCAGCAAGGCCGGAGCCGACCACCTCGTGCTGGCCTACCACCGGACCTACGGCATGCACACCCTCATCACCCGGTGCTGCAACAACTACGGACCCTACCAGTTTCCCGAGAAGCTGATCCCCTTCATGATCGCCCGCATGATCTCGGGAGAGAAGCTCCCGGTCTACGGCCGGGGCGAGAACGTGCGGGACTGGATCCACGTGGATGACCACAACCGCGGCGTCTTCCTCGCCGTCGAGAAGGGCGAGCCGGGTCAG
This sequence comes from Acidobacteriota bacterium, assembly GCA_049591295.1. GTDB lineage: Bacteria > Acidobacteriota > UBA4820 > UBA4820 > DSQY01 > DTPS01. The sequence goes on along the minus strand of JBAWEQ010000105.1, from coordinate 11,185 downwards.
GTGTACAACCTGGGAGCCCGGTGCGAACGCCGCAACATCGATCTGGTCAGGGCCCTGATCCGCGAGGTGGCCGCGCAGACGGGCCGGGACGCATCGGGGCTGGAGGGGCGCCTCACCTTCGTGCAGGACCGCCCCGGCCACGACTGGCGCTACGCCATCGACCCCTCCAAGGCGGAGCGGGAGCTGGGCTTCCGGCCCCGGATCGCCTTCGAGGAGGGGCTCGGATCTACCGTCGCCTGGTACCTGGCCCACGAGGGGTGGTGGCGCCGCATCGTCAGCGGCGAATACCTCGAGTACGTCCGAAAGCAGTACGGGGCGTAGAGGGGTGAGGACGCTGAGCGAGACCCCGGACCCGCAGGGCAAGAACGAGATCGGGGGCGCCCCCGCTTCTTCGGTGGGCGGCGGCGGGCCATCGAGGGCCATCTCCCACCTCCTCGTCACGGGGGGGGGCGGCTTCGTCGGAGGGAACCTAGTCCGGATGGTCTTGCGGGAGCGGCCGGGTTGGCGGGTCACGGTCTTCGACAGTCTGGGCGGCCGGCTTTCGACCTCCGTCCTCGACGGCCTGGAGGAGGCCCATCCAGGGCGATTCCGGCTGATACGGGAGCGGATCACACAGGGCGGCTCGCTCGAGCGCCTCCTCCGCGACGAAGGCGTAGATGCGGTGGTTCACGCCGCCGCGCGGAACCCCTCCGGGTCCGGAGCGGGAGATCCGGTCTCCTTCGCCGAGATCAACGTCCTGGGGACCGCCGCCGTTCTGGAAGCCGCACGGGCGGCGTGGAAGGAGGGGCAGGGCACCTTCGTGCACCTCTCCTCCTACGAGATCTTCGGCTCCCACCCCGAGGGTCTCTTCACCGAACGCTCGCCCCTCAATCCATCCACCCCTTATGCGGCCAGCAAGGCCGCGGCGGACGAGCTGACGCTGGCCTACTACCGCACCTACGGCATGCGGACCCTGGTCACGCGCACGACCAACATCTACGGCCCCTATCAGTCTTCGGACAAGCTCATCCCCTCCATCGCCCTGAGGGTCCGCGACCGGCAGCCCCTGCCCGTCTTCGGGACCGGAGAGAACCGGCGGGATTGGATTCACGTGGACGACCACAACCGGGGTGTCCTGCTGGCCATGGAGAGGGGGAGGGCCGGGAGGGCCTTTCCGCTCGGCGCCCGGTGCGAGCGGACCAACCTCGAGCTGGTGAGGGAGGTGGCAGGCTGTGCGGCCCGCATCCTGGGGTTCGACCAGGACGAGACGGAGGCGTTGATCGCCTTTGCCCCCGACCGGGAGGCGCACGACGCGCGCCGCGCGCTCGACCCCGCCACCTCCGAATCGGAGCTGGGCTTCGTGGCCCGCATCCCCTTTGCCGACGGGCTGGAGGGGGCCGTTCGGTCCGCCCTGCTGGACACGGGAGCCCCGTCGGTTATACGCTAAGTGACGCCCCTTCCCGGGGCCTCGTCGGTTGCAGAAGCGGCGATCGAGGGCGGCCATGAGCGTACCGGACGACAGCGGACTTCAGGAGCCAAACACCGGGGAACCCTCCAAGGAGGACCAGGTGCGGGGCGCCGTGGACGGCCTGATGGCCGCTTACAGGGACGGCGATCCGGATCGGGGCGAGGCCCACGCCCACCTGCCCACTACCGAGGTCATCGAGTGGAAGGGGCTCGCCAATATCTGGCACGCCAGCATCGACGAATTCAGGGAGACGGTGGAGGCCCACCGCGAGGAGCCCATCGCCCAGGAATCGGTGGAGGAGCGGATCGAATGGCTCTCCCCCCTCACCGCCCTGGTCCGGCGGAGGGTGCGCACCACCCTGCCCGACGGCCGATTTTTCGAATCCCCAGCCCTCTTCGTGGTGACACCCGACCGGAGCGGCACCTTCAAGGTGACCATGAGCTGGTGGGGCGCCTTCCCCGACTGGTTCCAGGGGTGATCGGCTGGCCCCGAAGCGGGTTTCGGAATTCGGAAAGCAGAAACCCCGAGGAGATGCGCGTGAAGGGTCCGCGTCGCGTTTCGCCTGCCGGGCGTGACCTCGCCTCGCCCGCGCCCAACCTCCCGCGTCTTGCATCTAACGTCTCGCGCCTCGCTTCCTACCGCCATGTTCGGCTATGAGGTCCTCTTCGTTCACGGCGCGTGGGAGGGCCCCTGGGCCTTTTCGCCCTGGAGCGCCTATCTGGCCGAGGGCGGCTGGGCCGTCCGGTCGCTCACCCTGCCCGGCCACGGGCCCGGTGACGAGGCCGGCCGGTATGGGCTCGGCGACTACGTGGAGGCCCTGGAGGAGGAGGTCTGGGACCCCAGCCGCATGGTGCTCGTGGGCCACAGCCTCGGCGGGTGGCTCATCCTCAAGTACCTCGAGGAGCACCAGGTGGCGGCCAGCGTCCTGCTGGCGCCCGTGCCGGAATCCGGCTTCCCCCTGAGGACGCAAAAGGCCCTGCTGAAACTGGCCCCGTGGAACACGGCGGCCTGCCTGCTCCTGGGCCGCCCGCCGGTGCTCGATGATACCTCCGTGGTCCGCCGCGCCACCTTCCTGCCCGATACTCCTGAAGAGGTGGTCCAAAGGTTCATGGAGCGCTGCGTGGCCGAGAGCCCGCGGGTCATCCGCGCCATCTCGCTCATGCGGTGGGCTCCCCTGGCGCCGCATCGCGTCCGGAGGAGGCGGCTGCGCGCCCTGCAGAAGGGGCGTCCCCACCTGCTGCTCGCGGCCGAACGGGACTTCTTCTTCCTCCCGGAGGAGCTCACCTCCACCGCCGCACTGCTGGGGGCCGACACCTGGATGCTGAAGGGAAGCCCGCACGGCTTTCCCGTCCTCGACGAGGATCGGGCCATCATCGGCGGGTTGGAGGGGTGGCTCCGCCATCGCCTCGCATCGGAGGCAGAGGGCCCCCTAAAGGCATGAAAAGGCTCGGACGGAGGACCTTCCCAACCCGTTTGACGGGAGGCCGCGGCGGGCCTATAATGGGATCGTCCAAGGCGGCCTTGGGTAAGCACGGGAATTCCCCGAGGCTGCGTTGGTTTTTTTGTTGGTGCTCTAAGGAGGACTTCCGTATGAAACGTGGTTCCGTCATCCGCCGGGTCTTGGTTGCGGCCAGCTGTCTGTGCATGGCCTTCGGGCTGTGGGCGCAGGCCCAGGACATCGCCATCAGCAAGGCCGACGAATTCATCCAGCTCCTCCAGAAGGGGGACTATGATGGTGCCTACCAGCGCGTAGACTCGAACCTGGGCTTCAAGACCAACGCCCAGAAGTGGCAGCAGGTCTGGCAGCAGCTCGTGACAAAGGCGGGGCCCTTCGTGAAGATGAAGCAGGCCAAGATGGAACAGAAGGGCGGCTACTTCATCGTGACTCAGGTGGCGGAGTTCCAGAAGGGGCACGTGGACATCAAGGTGGCCCTCGATAACAGCATGCGCGTGGCGGATTTCGCCTTCGCCAACCACAAGGGCGCCGCCCCCGACGCCTCCGCGGGCGCCGGCGGAGGCAGCCCCAGCCCCCAGACTTCCAGTGCGGCTCAGCCTACCGCCGCCGATCAGGCTTCCAAGGCTCCGGCTGGCCAGCAGGGATCGAGTCCCTCCCCCACCGCCAGCTCCGCCTCGCCCAACTGATCCGCAGGTTCTCCCCGCGATACATTCCCATTCCCCGCTCCCGGCGGTTGCCGGAGCGGGGTTTTTCTTGTTGGGCGCGAGGCACTGGTGTGCTGTCCCTGAAATAGGTTGACCATTGAAGCAGGTGAGAGATAGCACACGGAGGGGTGCGGGGATGAAGCCTCCCCGCTCCTTCGGGGTAACAGCCCGCCGCAGGCGGAGCGCGGGCGGCCTTCCGAGTCGCCATGGGCGCTTTCCCAATCGCGCCGCGAGCCCTTCGTCTCCTGGTGTCTCGGTGTCTTGGTGGTGAATTTTCCCGTTTTGCTTTTCACCTTTTACTTTTCACTTTTCACTCTCTACCTTTCCCAATCGCGCCGCGAGCCCTTCGTCTCCTGGTGTCTCGGTGTCTTGGTGGTGAATTGTTCCCCGTTTCACTTTTCACTTTTCGCTTTTCACTCTATACTGCCGGCGATCCACCGACCCAGCTGAACTGAGGGAGAGACCCATGACCGACCCAAAAGCACGGATGACGGAGGATGCCCCCGTCCTCGTCGTGGAGCCGCCGCAACTGGCGGGCCTGGACGGGAGCCCGCGGACCATGACGGACATCCCCGGTTCGCGGATGTTCGAGATCAGGGACGCGCTGGCGGTGTACGAGCGGGACTTCCCCGGGGGCGAACAGTTCGACGCCAGCCAGGGCGACGGCGGCGCCAGCCTGCCGGGCGTTCCGGAGGCCATCTGGGACCGGGCCCACGACCTCCAGAAGAAGCACGGCTCGGCCTACGACCAGCCCTTCGGCACGGCGGCCTTCCGCAAGGCCGTTGTGGAGCAGTACTGGCAACTGGACGCCGCCACCGGATGGGGGCCGGCCAACGTGCTCGGCTGCCAGGGTGGCCGCGATGCTCTGAACAAGGCTTACGACGCCATGCAGTTCCTCGGCCACGGCCGCAAGGGCGATTTCATCGTCACCTCCCGGGTGCCCTGGATCTCCTACAACTGGGGTCCCTATAGCGTGGGCGCCAACGTGATGCTGGCCCCCGGAAGGGAGGCGGAGGCGTGGGAGATGACGCCCGAGGGCATCGCGGCGTGCGTCGCCGGGGCCGAACGCCACGGAGGACGGAAGGTGGCGGGGGTCGTCATCACCTCGCCCGACAACCCCACGGGGAGGACGATCCCCGAGGAGCGCCAGCTCGAGCTGGCCAGGGCCGCCTTCCGCGCCGGCATCCCCTTCGTCCTGTTCGACTGGATCTACCACCGCGTGACCGACGGCGAGCCCCACGACCTCAACCGGTTCCTGACGACCCTCTCGCCCGAGGAGCGCGACCGCGTCTTCATCCTGGACGGCCTCACCAAATCTCTCGGTGCCAGCAACGTTCGCAACGCCCACCTTCTAGCCTCGGCCAAGGTGGTCAAGTTCATGCAGAACCGCGCCTCCCACGGCGTGATTCCCTCTTTCCACAGCCAGGCCGTGGCCATGGCCGCCTACGAGATGGGCTACGCCAAGGCCGCCGCGGGCATCATCGGTCCCACCAACGAGAGCCGGAAGGTCCTCGGCCCCTTCCTGAAAGAGAAGGGCCTGAGGGCCGTCATCGGCAAGGGCTACTACGCCTTCATCGACGTGGGGCCCTGGATGGACCGGGCGGGGATGGCCGACAGCGCGGCCATGGGCTCCTATCTGGCCGAGCGCTTCGGCCTGGCGGTGGTGCCGGGCGTCTACTTCAGCGAGTTCGGCTCGCGCTGGATCCGTTTCTCCTACGCCCTCCCGCCCGAGGTCACGCGCCGCGCCGCGGCTCGGTTCTGGGAGGCGCTGGAGGCGGTAGACACGAGATGATGAGAGGCCGCGATGAGGTGACGGTGGGGCGGGCCGGTCATACCTCTCGCCCCGCAGCCGGTCCTCCTCATCCCGTAGTCCCTAGTCACCTAGTTACCTAGTCACCTAGTTACCTAGTCACCTAGTCACCTAGTCACCACCCCCGGAGGGCTTCTTCGAAGATGAAAACCGCCGATTGGGGCAAGTTCGCCGAGAAGGTCCGGCTCGGGATCGAGTCTTCCATCGAGACCCACTTCGAACGGGGGCTCTCGGGGCTGGAGCTGGAGTTCAACGTGCTGGACTCGCAGATCCGGCCCGTCACCACCGTGGGCTTCGGGCCGGGCCGCCGCTCCTTCTCCGACTACCTCATGGCGGAGCACATCCCGGAGTGGGCGCGTTCGCGCTTCCAGCTCGAGGTCTTCCACTGGATGACCGAGGCCGCCACGCGCCCCTACTACGACCTGCGCGGGACCGCCATGGAGGGCCGGGTTCTGGAGGCGGTGGTGGTCAACGCGCTGGCCGGCGCCGGGCTCGCCTTCGGTGAATCCTTCCTGCCCTTCCACGGCAACCTGCCCTACCCGGTGGAGGTGGGGGAGGATTCCATCCCGGACGGCTGGAGCCTGGCCAAGAAGAAATACCTGGCGCGCTGCGTGGGGCTCTACGGCAGCCGCCTGGCCACGGCGGGCATCCACACCAACCACTCCTACCCCGAGGCTCTGCTCTCCTGGGACTTCTTCCACCTCCCGCGCCACCGCCGCGAGGGCCGGACGCTCGTGGATTTCCGGAACGATGCCGTGATCCGGGCGACGCGGCTGCTCCGCCCCTTCTGCCCGCTCTTCATCGCCGTCACGGCCTCCACCCCCTTGAGCTGGGAAACGGTGAACGGCCGGCCCGAGGTGGTCCTGACGGAGGTGGACAGCAACCGCCTCCTGACCTTCCCCAACCCCCCCGAACTCGACGTCCCCTACCTCTACGCGAGCCATCAGGACTACCTGCGGATCTCCTACGACCTGGTGCGCCGGGGCGTCCGCTTCGGGGCCAACAACTGGACGCCGGTGCGCGCCCGCTCCGACGTGGACCCGGTCAACCGGAACATCTGGGCCACCAGCGAGCAGCTCCTCAAGCTCTACCAGAAGGGGCTCTACCGGGCGGGAGAGCACGCCAGCCTGGAGGAGGCCGAGCAGGCCCTGCTGGTGGAGAACCTCTGCGCCCGCGTGGACCTGCCCATGAACCGGGTGGAGGTCCGGACCGACGAGGGAGGGGACAGCCTGGAGCTCTCCGCCGCCAAGATCGCCTTCAAGGAATGCCTCATGCTGACGATCTACGGCGACGAGGCCTACGGGGCGGGCTACGCGTACGACGCCGAGGACGTGGCGCGGGCGCGCCGGAACGAGGATCAGGCGGCCCGGGACGGCCTCAAGGCGCACATCGAGCATCCCTTCACGGGCGACCGGGTGCCTCTGCGGGCCTTCCTGCGCGAGACCCTGGACAGGCTGGACCCTCTCGCCGGGGCGCTGGGCACCTCGGCCCATCTGGCCCCGATCCGCGAGATGGCGGATGGCGCCCCCAACGAAGCCGAGCGGACGCGGAGCTTCTTCGCCGATGAGCTGCGCGGGGAGGTGCTCTCGCCCTGGGGCAACCGGATCGTGCCACGCGAGCTCTTCCGGAAGTGGCTGGGGGGCCGCAGGGATCTCCTGCGCTCGGAGCTGGCCGCCGTCCTGAGGGACCAGAAGCTCCTCGGGGACGAGCAGGCCAAGCTGGGCGAACTCCTCACGGCCTTCGAGGAGGCCGGCCGCCGCGATCCCTCGCTGCCGGTGCTCCTCGCCGCCCCGGCGCGGCAGGAGGCCGTCGCCGGCGCGGACGATGAGGTCTCCCAGGTCCTGGCCCTCTCCCAGGCCCTCTGCCGCATCCCCTCCGTCACCAACTGCCCGCGGGAGCGGCTGGAGGAGGTCTGGCGCTGCGCCCACTTCATCGCGGGCGAGCTCCGGGAGGCCGGTGCCCAGGTGCGCCTCTTCCAGGGAGGGCGCTACCCGGCCGTGCTGGCGGGATTCCCGGGCGGCCTCCTGGCTCCGGTGGTGCTCGGCGGCCACTTCGACGTCGTGGAGCCCGATCCCAACGACACGCAGTTCGAGCCCCGCATCGAGGGGGATTACCTCTGGGCGCGGGGCGCCGCGGACATGAAGACCGTGGTGGCCACCAACATGATCTGGATGGAGAGGGCCCTGAAGGCGGGCCCGCCCTATCCGCCCGTCAACCTCCTGCTGGTGGGCAACGAGGAGAACGGAGAGTCGGAGGCCTACGGGACGCCGCAGGTCCTCAAGGACCTGAAGGAGGAGGCTCTCTACGCCCCCGAGTTCATGATCTTCGGCGAGCGCACCGGCGAGCGGGGGGACGAGCGCTTCGGCGAGATCTGCACGGCCAACCGCGGCGTGGTGCGCCTCCGTCTCGTGGCCCGCGGGGAGCGCGGTCACACCGGCGTGGCCGGGGTGCCCAAGGACCTGAGCGAGCAGCTCATCCAGGCGCGCCAGAACCTGCACGCTCTCATGGAGGAGCGGCTCACGCTCCACTCGCCCGACGGCTGGCAGACCGGCGCGCGGTTCCCCTTCTTCGCCTACGGAGAGCCGGGCGTGTACAACGTCACGCCCGGGGAGGGGATCCTCGGCCTGGAGATCCGGCCCATCCCGGAGGACTCTCTGGACTCATTCGTCTACGCCCTTCAGGAGTATTGCCAGGCCAACGACATGGAGGTGGTCACGGAGGTCATGGAGGCCGGCGTCGCCTGTCCCGCCGAGAACCCCCACCTCCAGTCTCTGTTCGACGCGGCCGCCGAGGTGTGCGGCAGCCGCCCGCAGCCTGCCAACAAGCTGGCCGGCACCTCGGCCCGCTTCGCGCCCGGCGGCAACGCGGTGGTGTGGGGGCAGAGCGGCATCGGCCCGCACAGCCGCCACGAGCGGCACTTCATACCGAGCATCGAACCCTACCTCAGGGTTCTCAACGCCTTCGCACGGCGGTTGGTGGGGCGATGACCCGCGCATCGCGAGACGCCGGCCGCGGGGCCGTGAGGCCGGGATGAGGAGGGGCCGCCGGGGACCGGAAGCGGGTGCCCCCTGCATCTCGGCATCCCGGCATCTCGTCACGCAAGGGGGAGCTCCATGAACCGAGCCGAGAAGCTCTTCGAGATTTTCCAGGAGGCCGTGGAGTCCGAGCGCCAGGCGCGGGCCCGGTACGAAGAGGCGGCGAACCTCTGCGAAGACGGCGAGCTCCGGCAAGTTCTGCTGGCCTTCGCCGAGGACGAACTCCGCCACGAGCGGGAGATTCTCGCCCGATTCAAGGAGGTCTCCGAGAAGGCCGGCGGCGGCCTGCATTGATCGGCCGGGCACGATCGGGACGAGCCGGCCGGTCGTCTTCGGCGCCCCGGCCGGAGTGCGGCGTAACAGGAGCGAGGGGCAGGCAGGGTGCGAGGGGTGGAGAGCCCTCCTCGTTCATCGTCATTCCAGATCCTAGCCCCGCTTCGCTTGCCAGGATTTCACCTTGTCCGGAACCCGCCCCTTCACCGTCATTCCGGCTTGTCCGGAATCCGATTCTGGACCCGCTTCGCTCGCCCGAATGACGGGAAAGCGGGCCGCGTTCCGGCCAATCGCCCCTCTGCCTCTCGCTCAATCGCCTTTCGCTTGATCGCGTCTAGCATCTCGCGTCTCCCGTCTCCCGTCTCGCGCCTCCACATCCCCCTTGACAGCTCCTCTCACCAGCCCTACACTACACTCCAATGGGAGTGCAAATGGAGCCTCGCGTAACCCTCAAGATCCCCCGACCCCTGTACGACCACCTGGCCGTCCTCATCGAGGGCAGCGGTTTTGCGTCCGTCACCGAATTCGTCGTGTACGTGCTTCGGGACCTCGTCTCCCACCAGGAGGGCAAGCTGGAAGGCGCCCTGTCGGCCAAGGAGATCGAGGCCATCCGGCAGCGGCTCAAGAGCATGGGGTATCTATAACGTGATGAGGTGATGAGGTGACGAGGTGAGTAGGGATCTCCCGCGTGTTTTCCCTTTCTCACTTCCTAACTTCCTAACTTCCTCCCTTCCTCACCTCCTCACTCCAACGGAGGGCTAACCGCGTGAGAGCGAAAAAGGTCTTCATCTTCGGCATGGATTGCATGGCGCCGCAGCTCGTCTTCCAGGAATGGCGCACCGAGTTGCCCAACCTGAGCCGGCTGATGGAGGAGGGGGCGTGGGGCGAGATGAAGTCCACGATCCCCCCCATCACCGTGCCCGCCTGGACGGCGATGATGACGAGCAAGGATCCCGGCACGCTCGGCTTCTACGGCTTCCGCAACCGGAAAGGCTACGGCTACGACGAGCTCTACTTCGCCAACGCGTCCTACGTGAAGGAGAAGACGCTCTGGCAGATCCTCTCGCGAAACCGCATGAGCAGCGTCGCGCTGGGCGTGCCCCAGACCTACCCCCCCAAGCCGCTCAACGGCACCCTGGTGGCATCCTTCCTCACGCCATCGAAGGACGTGCAGTACACCTGGCCCGACGAGGCCAAGCACGAGCTGGACCGCATCGCCGAGGGCGACTACATCATCGACGTCAAGGACTTCCGCACCGACAACAAGGATTGGCTGCTGGAACAGATCTACGTCATGACGCGCCGGCGATTCAAGGTAGTGCGCGAGTGGGTGAAGAGCAAGCCGTGGGACTTCTTCATCTTCGTCGAGATGGGCGTGGACCGCATCCACCACGGCTTCTGGCGGTATCACGACAAGGGGCACCGCCTCTACGAGAAGGGCCACAAGTTCGAGTTCGCCATCCGGGACTATTACAAGTACCTGGACGGCGAGATCGGCTCCGTGCTGGCGCTGATCCCCAAGGACGCGCAGACGTGGGTCGTCTCCGACCACGGCGCCCGCACCATGCACGGCGCCATCTGCGTGAACGAGTTCTTCATGCGCGAGGGGCTGCTCGCTCTCAAGGCGCCGCCCACCGGGCAACAGAAACTGAAGACCTCGGACATCGACTGGTCCGGGACCCAGTGCTGGGGCGAGGGCGGCTACTACTCGCGCATCTTCATGAACGTCAAGGGGCGCGAGCCGCAGGGCATCATCGAACCGGCGGAGTACGAGGCCGCGCGCGAGCGCATCAAAGCGAAGCTCGAAGCCCTCGGCGACGAGAACGGCAGGCCCATCGGCACGCGCGTCTTCAAGCCCGAGGAGGTCTACCGGAAGGTCAACGGCGTCCCGCCCGACCTGATCGTCTACTTCGGCGACCTGGCCTGGCGCAGTGCCGGCAGCGTGGGGACCGGCGCCATCCACGTCTTCGAGAACGACACCGGGCCCGACGATGCCAACCACGCGCAGTACGGGATGTTCATCCTGAAGGGACCGGGCGTGGCGCCCGGCCGCCGCGAGGGCGTGGAGATCTACGACGTGGCCCCCACGGTGCTGACGACCCTCGGCGTGGAGGTGCCGGGGGACATGATCGGGAAAGTGGTGGGGTGAGGAGAGGTCAGTAAGTGAGTAGGTGAGTAGGTGATGAGGGGACTAGGTAACTAGGTAACTAGGGGACTAGGGGACTAGGAGGCAAGCCCGCTGGCGGGCCGCCCTCTTTTCCTAATCACCTAATCACCTAATCACCTAGTCACCTTCTCCCAACGGACCACTTCGAAGGAGAAACCATGGCTAACGGCAACGGCAAAGGCTTCGTTCTCTGGTTCACGGGGCTGTCGGGTTCGGGCAAGTCCACCCTCTCCAAGATGGTGGAGGAGCGCCTCCTGGAGCGCGGCGTGCCCGTGGAGGTGCTCGACGGCGAT
>JBAWEQ010000104.1:0-13784 GCA_049591295.1 Acidobacteriota bacterium | reverse complement strand
ACTCTTTACTCTTAACTCTTTACTCTTCACTGTCTCCACCCCCGGCCGCACCAAAGGCACCCGTTCGATCCTTCAATCTGCAATCTGAAATCTGCAATCTTCAATCCGCCTTCCCCTCCCCCGCTGGCACGCCGCCTTGACCCTCGCGCGGCTTGGTATTACTTTTCTGGGTAAGGAGGTGAGCCCATGCCCAGGGTCACGAGCAAGGGGCAGGTCACCATTCCCATGGAGCTGCGACGCAAGCTGGGGTTGAGCGCCGGCAGCGAGGTGACCTTCGAGTGGGACGGCCAGGGGGCACGCATCCGCAAGGCCGAGCGTGCCAGCACGCTGCGCAAGTGGCGCGGAGCGCTCAGATTGAGCGAGAACGTGGATGCCTTTGTCGACCGCATGAGGGGCGGACGTGACCGTCGCGGTTGATACGAACGTTCTCCTCGACCTGCTCACCGGAAGAGGGCCGGAAGCGCAGAAAGCCGAGGCGGCCCTGGTCGCCGAACAATCAAAGGGTGAGTTGGTCATCTGCGAAATCGTGTACGCCGAATTGGCCGCGGCCTTTGGCGGCGACGCCCACAGGCTGGACGCATTCCTCGGCGATGCTCAGATCCGCCTGCTCCACACACCCCGCGAAGCCCTCGCCACGGCGGGGAGGCTGTGGCGGCAGTACCGCACCGAGGGGGGCCCCAGAACCCGCGTCGTGGCCGACTTTCTCGTCGCCGCCCACGCCCTCGCCGCCGCCGAGGGGCTCCTCACCCGCGACCGCGGCTTCTACGCCAAGCGCTTCAAGGACCTCCGCATCATCACCCCATAGCGGCCTCTGCCTCCAGGGGCCGCGATCCTTCGGAGGCCCTCATTCACGGGAGGCACAGGCGCCCGCCCCCCTCTACCGTTACTCCGGCGACCGCCCCCCTTTGCAGTCATTCCGGCGACCGCCCCCCTTTGCAGTCATTCCGGCGACCGAAGGGAGTCCGGAATCCCATCCCTTGCTCAGAGGCGAAGCGATCCTGGACGCGCTTAGCTTGCCAGGATGACCGCCCAGGAGGCCCTCATTCAGGGGAGGCACAGGCGCCCCCGCCTGTGCAGGGCAACGGTACACGACAGGCGAGGCGCCGGTCTCTCCCATATCTTGGCGGTACACGACAGGCGAGGCGCCTGTCTCTCCCGTCTCTTCTTCGCCCCCTACGAAGGCCTGCTTTCAATCCTTCAATCTGCAACCTGGAATCTTCAATCTGCAATCAATCTCTTCTTTCACGTGATCTGCATTCTTCCCTTCCAATGGCGGGTGAGCCAATTGCTGATGAAGCCCGCGGGCGGGCGGCGGGGGATTTGCAACGCCTGCATGACGCCGTCGGCGAAACGGTCCAATCCCCACTGGCCCACGATCTCCTGCGAAGCGCGGCCCATTTGCTTCAACCTCTCCGAACTGGCCGCTTCGGCTTCCCTCAGGCACGCGCACAGGGCCGGGGCGTCGCCGGCGGGAAAGGCCCAGCCGTTGGCTCCCTCCTTCAGGAGTGTGGCTCTCGCCCCCACGCCGTCGCTCACGATGAGCGGCAGGCCAGCCGCCGCCCCCTCGTTGACCACCAGCCCCCACGGCTCTTCGAGGCTAGGGACGACTAACACGCGCGCAAGCCCCAGGCACGCCCCCAGCTCCTCGCCGAAGCGCTGGCCCAACCAGTGCACCCCGGGCACCTCTTGAGCCTGCGCCTGTAGCCTCGCCTTCTCGGGCCCCTCGCCCACGAGCACCAGCTCGCACCGGCCGCCGCCGGCCCGATACTCTCCGTACGACTCCAGCAGCGTGCTGACGCCCTTTCTCGCTAACATCCTGCCCACGAAGAGGACGAAGTCTTCAGGCAGGCCCAGGCGCGCACGCCAGCCGTCGGCATCCCCGCGCGCGCCCTCCGCCCAGCGCCGGAAGGCATCGTTGTCCACCGCATCCACGCCGAAGAGAATGCGCTCCCGCGGGAAGCCCAGCGCCTCGAAGTACCCCCGGTGGCTCTCGGCCGGGATGAAGGCCGCCTCGATGTTCCGGTGAATGGCGCGCTTGGCGAACCGCGTCGCGCGGCCCCGATGGTCCGTGGCTTCCCAGGCAACGTCCATCAGCACGGCCCGCCCTCCGCTCTCCAGCCGGTAGGCATAGGCGGCCATCCCTTCCGGGAAGGCCGCGGCAGGGGCGAACACCACGTCCGGGCTGATATCTCTCAGCACTGTCAGCACCCGTCCGTACACCTCGTCCCGCATCAGGTCGTGGTAGTTGCGCCCCTTGAAACAGCAGGTGGCCGCGATGCCGGGGCCCCCCTCATCACGGAATCCGTAGGCCGTGTCCTGAGACGCCACCTCCACCGCATGCAAGGTGAAGCCCGCCTCCTCAAGCCGACGGGCGGCCGTCAGCAGGCGGGCGCGGTGATAGGGCAGAAAGCGCTGCCAGAGGATGACGACGGAACCAGCTTCACTCACGGGCCACATCCTTCCGGTCGCGCCTAAATCGAAACCACAGATTCAAGCCTCATGCCCCTCGCTTGCCTTCCAGATCAACGGCCGCGGCCTGTGCTCGACCGGCCGGGCAAGAATCGCATCGTCCGAACGATGCCGACACTAGCAAACACAAGCATCAAGGCTTGACCAGGGATGGTGTAGCGGTACTCGGCCCCAATCGCTAAGCAAACGGCGGTCACGTAGCATGAGAATACGAGGAGCAAGGCGCTTCCCTGACGCACCCTAACCAGGGACCATGCGCCATACACCTCCAGCGCGAAGAAAAATAGGCCCCAGAATGCGGTCAGGAAGACGCGCCAGCCAAGGTTCAAGTAGTCTCTGTGACCAATCGCCTCCCAAACGCTCACCTTGTTAGTGGGAAAGCCAGTGCAGTAAAACCAACAAGAGAGAATCTGCTTGAGCTTGTTCGAGAGACATTCTACGGGATGATGACTCCAGTCTTGCCTTAGGCCCGCCATCACTTGCAGCCGATAAGCTTGCGCCTGCAACTTGGGCATCCCGCCCGGATACTCAAACGCAACGGTATGCAAGGGGTCTTGATACCCATGGAGTCCTGTGCTCATCCGTATCGCCGAATAAAGCATGGACGGGTCTCTGAGCATGAGCTTGCCCGTAGCCTCGTAGTTTCGGTACACCCAAGGGGTTAACAGAAGAAGCGTGAGAGCCCATGCCCAGGCCAATCGACAAAGAAGAGGCCACGCCGCGCGACCAGCAACTACTGCAAACAGGGTCACGAGGGCCAAATAGGACAGAGCCTCGGCCCTCGTTAAGACGAGCGACGCAAAGACAAGCCCGGCCACCGTGGCTGATAAGCCGGGAGTTCTTTTTGAATCCAGAATCAATTGGATGCAATAGGTCGAAGCCACCACCAGGAGTGTGTACAAAGTCTCGGTAAGAATTTCCGAGGTCCAAACCAAAATTGGGGCATAGATACAATAGATTACGGCTGTCAGCAACGCATATTGCCATTCCAGCCATCTCTTGGCCAGTAGGTAGAGCCAAATGACGGTAATCGCAGATAAGAAAGATTGCAGGACATAGATCCAGCGGAAGCTCTCACCGAACGCGTCGAACAACAGGGAGAGCAGGTAGGGGTAGCCGGGATCTCGAATCGTGCAGGGGACGAAAGGAGGCTTCACAGACTCCGAGTAGCCGTGGCCTTCGCTGAGATTCTTGGCGAGCTGCAAATACTCATGCCCATCTCTTCGGAGGTCTGAAGGATAGGCCAGGCAATAACCCAGTCTGATAGCGAAAGCTAGAACAATGATGAGAGAGAGCCAGGTGCCGACCTTGGCGGGGGCGGTCTGTCCCGTTCCAAAATAAACCTCCGGTTCTAGTGACTTGCGCAGAGTACTCTCCCAGTGTCATTCGCTAGAACGAAACGCTGCCCTTGGGGCTCCGTTGACCATCATGGGTCCCGCCGTCGAGGTCCTGGCCATCCCCTCCCGCCGCTTCGCCTTTCGCACCCCACGCATGGCCGAATAGCCCATCCCCATCAGCGCGAACTGAAGGTTCCCGAAGAAGGCGCAGTAGAGGATGATGTTGTCGGTGTACATGATCATCACGAAGGGCAGGAAGGAGGAAGCCCCGGCATAGAGCAAGGTTCGCACGTCTCCCGTGGCCCGGCGCGCCAGGATCAGGAGATTGAGAACCTGCATCAGCATGCACAGTGCGAAGATCCCCGTGCCCACGTAGCCGTAGTCGTACCTCAGCCTCAGCCAGTCGTTGTGGGGGTGGGTCAGGCCGCCCGTCAGCGACACCACGAAGGCCTCCGACGCGTTGGCCCCATAGCCGAACCACGGCTTCAAGCGGATGCGCGCCTCCATGGCGTCCCAGATGGCCAATCGCCCCGAGGTCTGCAAATTGGGGTTATCCATGCTCAGGTCCTCGATGCCGCCGTGGCCCGAACGGAACATCTTCTCCTGCACCCTGGGGGTGTAGAACACAGCCAGCATGGCCGCGAGGATGAGCCCCCCGAAAAGGATCCGCTTCCCCAGCTTCAGCTTTGCGAAGGTGGCGGGAAGGGTGGCTGCGCAGGCGACAATGGCGGTCCGCGTCAGCGCGATCACGGGTACTAGGGCCAGGCCGGCCCACCACCTTAATGCTTGGCGGTTGCCGTTGGCATACTCGGCCACGAAGTAGCATGCGAGCAGGCAGGCCGTCATGGCTTGGGGGGACAGCCCCGTGGAAGCTGGCAGCCGGCCCGTCAGGAGCAGCCCCGTATTCACGACGACCATGACCCACAGGGCCACGGCGATGAAGCGCATCAACAGATGGAGCCCTACGATTTTCTCGGCGGCGATGCGGTAACTCGAAGCGGCCAGCCCCACGACCAGCGGGCAGAGCAGCATCACGGTCCGCTGGAGGGCGCTCTCGTAGTGGGACAGCGAGTAATAGACGATGACCAGCGTGGCCCACGGCAGCCAAACCCACCACGGGAAGCTGATGGAGCTGGCCCGTCGCAACAGGATCATCAGGGCCAGCACGAGCGTAACCACCCACGCCAAGCCCGAGATCTGGAAGCCCATGAAGCTGCCGCCGGAAAAGCACGCCACCACCGTAGCCCACCCCACCCACAGCACCAGGAAGGGCAGCTTGGCGCGCCTCAGCTCGCCGAACTGGCCCCGAAGGCCGCCACTGTGCACTGCCGCCCTCACGTCGCCTCTCCCCTGGCGGACCGGGCCGCTTTATCCATGGCTCTAGCCCTCCTCACCGTGCGCACCAACCAAGGAACCATCGGGCCCGGCACGTGCGCCGCCGCCCAAAGCAAACGTTCGCGGCGAGGGAGCGGGTGATACTCACGGGCCATGGCAAATTTGGCCCTGGCCTTCGCCAAGGAGCCCATCTCCAGATAGAGGATCGCGCGCATCGCGTGCCACCTGGCCACATACCGCCGGAGGGATCCCCGGCGTTCGGAGGGAAGGGTCTCCTCTAGCGACGCAAGACCTTCGCCCACCCTGTCCGGCTCCGCGGGCCTGCGCCCAGGACGGTCCCCCAAGGCAAGGGGAGCGTAGAAAACCGCCAGCGGTTCAGTGCAGTAGGCCACAGAGTAGCGCGCCGCCAGCCGCGCCCAGGTCAGCAAGTCCTCGCCGGAGGCCACACCGACGGGAAAGCCCTCGCTGTCCAGCAGGGCACGCCGTTCCACCGCCACGGCGGAGGTCCACAAGGGGGGGTCTGAGACCGCGGCCACCGCGAAATAGTCTTCCAGCAGGCCCTCCCTCCAGGAGTCCGGCAAGCCATTCACCCTGGCCCTCCAGCGGGCGCCCGAGGGCGCAGCCAACCAGTAGGAGGTGGCCGCCACCTTCGCCTCAGGCCAGCGGGACCGGAGCGCCCTCACCGTTTCCAGGAAGCCCGGCAACCACTCATCGTCCGCGTCCAGAAAGGCCACCCACTCGGCACGGGCTTCCTGAATACCACGATTGCGGGCCGCCGAGACGCCGGCGTTGACCTGATGAACCATCCGGATGCGCGGGTCATCGAAACGCCCCACCTCCGCGGCGCTTCCGTCCGTCGAGCCATCATCCACGACGATCAATTCCCAATCCTGGGCGGTCTGCGCCAGCACCGACCGGATGGCCCGAGCCACCGTCGCCTCCTTGTTCCACAGCGGCATCACCACGCTGAAGGCGGGCTTTGCAACAGGCTCTGCGGGCGTGTTCTTTATGGGTTTATTCATGGACTACTCGACAGGCGGGGTGTCCGTCCATCCCCTTTTCCTTTCCAATCTTCAAATCCGAAATCTTCAATCTGCAATCAACCTCCGACCGCCCCCTTTGCCGTCATTCCGGCGACCGAAGGGAGTCCGGAATCCTTCTTCTCATCCGAACACGGCGCGATCCTGGACGCGCTTCGCTTGCCAGGATGACGGCAAACATGGACAGGCGCGGCGGTTGTCCCCCCCGGTCATCGGTGGGGCGGGCGCCCCCGCCCGCCGCTTCGACGCTACTCATTCACTATAGCGGCCGATGTTCACGGAGAGCCTGCCCTGAGCGCTCCTTTTCGAAGGGCATCCGTTGAAGAGGCCGGCTTTCGGCCGCAACAAGTTGCGGCCGCTACAAAGGACCCCTTCGGCAGAATGGTGCGGCTGATGTTCACATCAGCCGGCCTTTCGGCCGCGAAGGTAAGCATGCACCTTTTCACTCTTCACTCTTAACTCTTCACCGTCTTTTCTTGCGGCCCCTACTTGTAGTCCCGGTCCCAGTCCCTGCCGTAGCGTAGTCGGACGTAGCATCGCCAGGCCCAACCGGTGATCGGGTTTTTCGCTAGCGTCTGTCGGAGGTTCTCCCTCCGCTGGGTCGGGTTGTGACTGACCTCGATACCGCAATGGTCGAACAAATCCTCATAGCCCTCGATCACCGCAAACCGCAATGCGGGCATAGATTCACACCTGCGTGCAAACTCCGTCTCCATAGCGATCATCCGGAGATCTTCCCTATAGCTTCCCACCGCCTTATGAAACTCGCGCCGCTTGAGGTGCGGCCTATCGGAATAGAGATATTGGGACTCCTCGATGCTGTCCAGGGGGGCCGGGAGAAAGACGCGCACCGTGAGCCCCTTCTTTGAGATTCTGGTTTCATGGGCACGCCGCAGGCCCGCGTTGTGCCACAGTCTCACAAAGGCTATGTCCGGGAACTCCTCCATGACCTCAAGTACACTATCGAGGAAATCCTTGGGACCCTTGAAAACCCAATCATCCTGGACCTGAAGGATGAAATCGCCGCGCGAATGGGCCACCGCCGCATTCTGGTTCGCACCCAGTCCCCGGTTCTCGCGAGCCAGCACGAAGCTGTCCGCCGGCAAGGCCCCGATGCGGTCCTGCATCTCCTTTGGACTGCCATCGTCGCAGACGATGTACTCCACATGACCAGAAGACAGTGCCGAACGGAGCGCCTCCAGCGACCTTGAAAGCAGATCCGGCCGTCTGTAGCTGATGAAGGCGATGCTGACTCGGGGAGAGGGGCTCTCAGCCATGGCTTATTGGTGCGCAGGAGGGCATGGGGCTAGGCGCGACTCGCCCGCTTCAGCGCGTCGCTGAAGAACGACATCATGCCGGATTCAAATTGGGGCAGGCCAAACTGCGCCTCGACCCGCTGCCTCGCCTTCCTTCCCATCCGTTCTGCCGCTTCTTTGTCCTTCAGCAGGTGGATGATCGCTTCCTCGAATGCCTTTTGGTCACCGCGCTCGACGAGGATCCCAGTCTCTCTGTCCTCGACCACCTCTTTGAGCCCTTCGACCTTCAGGCCGACCACCGGACGGCTGTGCGCCATGGCTTCCGCCGCAACAAATCCGAAGCTCTCCTGCAGCGAGGGAACCGCCACGACTTCCATCAGGTCGTACGCACCCGCAACCACCTCGGGCGCCAGCTCGCCCGTCCAGATCACTTGGTCCGTGAGCCCCACGTCCCGGCAGAGACTTTCCAGTTTTGCCCGGTCCGGGCCCGTGCCAATGACGAGGAGAATGGCCCCAGGGACTTCCGCGATGACGCCGGCCATGGCCCGGATCAAGAAGGCCTGGTTCTTCTCCTCTCGCAGGCGCCCCACCACACCGACGACCCGCTTCCCCTCGCAGAGCCCGCCGAGTCTCGCGACCTCCTCGCGCCCCTGCCTGCTTAGAGCTGGGGGCTCCAACGCGATCCCGTTGTGGACGACGGCTACCTTCCCGCGGGCGCCACCCGCGGCAGCCCGGCCGAACCACGAAGCGGCCACTGCCCCGGACACGCAGGCCAACCCCCTGCAAAGGAGCTTCGCGGCGGTCAACGTGACCTTGGGCAGAAGGGACCGGCCTTGTCGGACCTGATGCAGTGTGGCGGTCACACACCGCGCCCCTGCCAGGCGAGCGCCTATGACCGGCAACAGCCCAGGTGCGATGTATTGCACGTGGACGATGTCGGGCCTATGCTCTCGCGCAACCTCGCGGATTTTGCGTATAAGGCTGAAGGGATGCCCAGGAGAACAGGAAAGAAGAACGATCTCGGCCCCAGCCTGGCGCAAGGGTGCCAGAACATGCTCCGAAGCCAGGAAGTAGCAGCAGATGATCACCCTCACGCCCGCCCCGTGAAGGCAGCTCACCAATTGATTCGTATGGGCCTCGGTTCCCCCAAACACGTTCAGGTTCGGGATGCAGAGGAGAATAGTACTGCCTCTCAAAGGGGGACTGGATCGATCCAAGAATTGCCTCTCCTAATTGCTGCGGCCTTTTGACCAAGACTCTTGGATCAGAACCCCGTCGAATTCGATCAGGACTCCAGTGTCTGTCCTATTGACTGGAAACACCGCCGAGAGGCCGAAGCCTTGGCCCTCCAACCATTGAAGCACCTGATGGTATCCAGGCGCTCCTTCGTACATCGCGGAGACGGAGAACTCAGCCTGGATGGCACGGAAGTCAACGAGGAGGGGACCGGCGCCCTTGAACACTTCCCAATCCAATCCCTGAGTGTCCACCTTTAAGAAGACCCCATGCATTTCGGGATGAAGCCCGAGGTGCTTAATGATGCTCTCAACCGTCTTCGACTCAACCTCCTGCACGTCTACCGCCGAGAAATAATCGCCATATAGACGCTGCGCAAGCGGCGTCGGACTGAGCGCAGAGCTGTTCACCGTGTCTTTTGCAATTCGAATCGTGAGTTGCCCATCCTGGGCGCCAACCGCCCACGGATGGCAGTGCCAGCTCGCGTCTTTCTTGCAACGATCCGCGAGGCGTTCGAAGTTCTGTCGGACCGGCTCAAAGGAGTGGATTTCCTTTCTGTACCCGACCTCTCGCAACAGAGATCCGAACTCCCCCCAATGCGCCCCAACATCCAGAACGACGCGGATATCCAATTGGTCCAAGAGGGTGCCCAGGTAGGCCTGAAGAGTCTTGTCGTGCGGATAACGCAGCAGGTCGAAACCGCAACGCCTGGCGATGCGCCGCAAGCGCCTGATTATCGGGAGAAAAGTCATCTGAAAGCATGCCCCTTTGAACGTGATGAGCCCACGCATTCGAATGCGCCCCGCTCCGTGCCGCCGGCGAGGGGGCCGGGCGTGAGGATGATGACCCAGGCCATGGTGGCTAGTCCGCCTGCGTCGGTGGTAGGCGCTCACCAGCGCCTGGGCCGACGCTGTCGCCCGGCTTGTTCGTCTTGTCCTTCGTGCCCACGTCCCGTTCCCGACTTCCCGCGCCGCTGTGTAGAGAATCCATAGCGATCGCAAAAAGGGCCCGTGCCCCCTCGACCCAGTAGCCAATCCGCCGTATCGGCCTGTGCGCGAACCGCAGGAAGTTCAGCCCGACTTCCCCGATCAGGCTCCAGAGATAGGGCACAATGGAGACCTTTCGGTACGGCCAGATGGTGGTCTTCCAAATCAGGTAGCGGTTGAACATGCTCATGCTGCACCGCACCGATTCCTTGGAAAGGCGCGCCTCGCTCCTCGGCCGGTGGATCACGTAGCCCTTGTCCAGGATGCGCAGCTTCTTGCCCTCCTGATACAGGCCATAGGAAAACTGCATATCCTCCAGATAGGCATAGTTCGAGAATCGCTGCATCTCTTCTAAGAAATGATGCGTTTCAAGGACCGCCCGCCGGAAGGCCATGTCGCAGCCCACGAACTGGAAGGCCGGCCCCGGCCGGTCCGTCTGTAGCGACGAACAGGCGGTGACCAGCACTTTGGGGTTGCTGCCCCAGGGGCGGAGGAGGAAGAGGCCCAGGTAGAGGTGCTCGATGAAGGAGAAAAGCCTGCCCAGCGGGCTTGGTACGGTGGCCGGCACCGCGCCCTCGTGCCGAAGGGGCAAGGCCGCGCCCACTAAATCGGTATCATTCGCGAAGGCCTCCGCTAATGCACCGATGCCGTCCGGAGAGACCTCGCTGTCGTCGTCGATGAAGAACACTATCTCGTCCCTGGCGAAGGCCAAGGCGTCATTCCGTTGAGAAGGCAGCCCGACCCGCGGGGCCTTGTAATACTTAACCTTCACATCCGGGTGCGCGGCCGCAAAATCCTCGACAGCGCGCTGGGAGGCATCGTCACAACTCGCATCCCAAATGATAATCTCGAAATCGCTGGACTCTTGCCTCGCCAGGGATGGCAGGCTGACCATGCCCAGCGCCTCCGCCCGATCCTTCGTGGCGATGATGACGCTAACCATGGGTTCCTTTGGTCTTTTCGCACTCTGCCCCTTGAGCCGACCCCAGCATAGCTTCGGCGGCCCTCACGACGTCCTCGACCTGAATAGCCAAAAGGGATTCGTGTGGCGGCCCCTGCCAGCGTCCATCGTAGTAATCCTTCAGGTAGGCCAAGAGCACCCGCACATTCTTGCCCAGAGGAAAGCACATGTGGGGGGTGATGGAAGTGCTCATAAGGGCCAGCGTAGGACAGCCGATCAGGGAAGCATAGTGCATGGGGCCCGTGTCGTTGGTGATGCACAGCGAGGCCATGCGGAGGAGTCCCGCGAGCTCCTGAAGGCTCACCTCGCCTGCGAGGTTGAGACCCAATGTTCCAATCAGGGACGAGCGGCATAGCTGCAACTCGTCTCGGGTGCCGTGCGCGACGACCCGCGCCCCTAAGTGTCGCTCCAGGACGCGGGCCACCTCCGCAAACCGCGCCGCGGGCCACCGCCTCTCCTGGAGCCACGCCCCAGGGTTCAGGACGACGAGCGGGCCGGTCGCGGCGATGTCTTTCAGCTTGGCCTCAACCCTGGCCCGTGCTTCAGGCCAGAGGGGAAAGGCATCTTCCGGGTCGACGGGACGCAGGCCGAGTTCGGCCAACACACCCGCAGGCCGTTGCGGGTCGTTGCTCACGAAGAGCCCGCGCACCCGATGGCGGCGCTTTGGGCCGGCGCCGCCTTCGACCTTGAAGCCGACGGCGGACCTTGCCCTAATGTGCCTAGCGATCAGCAATTTCTTCAGCACGCCCCTGGGCAGTCCGTTTTCCCAGGAGGGATGCAGGTTCACGAAGAGGTCGCAGCCTTTGAGGCAGTCCAGACCAGGGTGATAGCGGAGCCCCATGCGCCCGCGGGTGGCCAGCGGCCCGTCCACACACACGATCTGGTCCACAAGGCTGTGATCGCCGAAAAGCTCCTGCACGGCCCCGGGCGCTGTAGCCGTCAAAAGGGCAATGGCCGCCCGGGGGCAAGCCTCTCTGAGAGAGGCGAGAGCCGGCACCGCCATCAGGCGGTCGCCCAGGTGGTCCGGGATGTACACGACAACCCGGCTCAGTTTCTCCAGCGGGCCTGCCTCGCGGAACCACAGCTTGCGCAAACCGCCAAGGAGGACGTTCGAAAGCCAGTTGCGCAACCGCACGCCAGCGCCAACCCAAGGCGGAGCGGGACGGACGGCGCGCTCCTCGAGCGCCTCTATCTCTTCGAGCGTCCCGACGCAATGAATCACGGGTTCCATACGCTGGCTCCAACAGGGCGGCGCTTATCCGGCAATTGTGATGCTGGTCAAAGGTGCCTCGGGCCTCAAAGTCGCAGTAGCAAGGCCGCCTCAGCTTCGACATCTGAA
Source organism: Acidobacteriota bacterium (assembly GCA_049591295.1). GTDB lineage: Bacteria > Acidobacteriota > UBA4820 > UBA4820 > DSQY01 > DTPS01. The sequence continues at coordinate 1,825 of JBAWEQ010000104.1, read as the reverse complement.
GTCGTTACTTGCAGGAGCGACTCGTGAGGCCCACCAGTGTCCCTGTAATCGTAATAGTTCTTTACATACGCCATTAGAGCAACCACGCCCTCCCCCACAGGAAACCAATGCCGGGGGCTCAGTCGGGTCGTGAATAAAGCAAGGGTAGGGCACCCCACCATGGCCGCGAGGTGCATGGTGCCGGTGTCGTTGGTGATGCACAGTCCGGCCATGCGCAGGAGTTCGACAAGCTCTGGAAGATCGGAGTCACCGCCGAGGTTCAGCCCGTGAGACCCCGACAACGCTCTCTCGCAAACCGCACGCTCCTCCCCTGTACCCACAGCCACGATCTTCGCGCTTCGTTCTGCTTCAATCTGTCGCACGACAAGCGCGAAGCGATCTGCAGGCCAGCGCTTGACTTCACCTTTGGCCCCCGGGTTCAGCACCACCAGCGGCCCCTCGCCTTCAAGAGCCTTCAGCTTTCCCAGCAGGCGGGCCTTCGCCTCGGGAAAACGTGGGATGGCCTCCTCCGGCGGAACAGGCCCCAGCCCAAGCTCGGCCAGCACCTCCTTGCATCGCCGGGGTTCATTGCCCACGAAGAGGTGCAAAACGCGCTTCAGGTTCTTGGCGCCCGCCCAGCCCTTCACCCTGAAGCCGGCGGCACAGCGGGCCCGTAAGTGATGGGCGATGAACAGTTCCCTGAAGACGGCGTTGGCCAGGCCGCGGTTTCCGAAGGGCGATAGGTTCACGAAGAGGTCGCAGCCCTTCAGCCCCTCCAGGGCTTTGTCGTAGTCCACGTGAAAGCGCCGGCGCCGCGTGGGCGGATCGGGAACGAAGATCATCTCATCCACGAGGCTGTGATCACCGAGCAGTTCATTCAGCACCCGCGGCCCGATGCCGCCCGTGCTGGAAAGAAGCGTGATCCTTGCGTTGGGACAGGCCTTCCTGAGCGCGGCCAGGGCGGCCATGGCCACAAGATGGTCGCCCAGAGTCCCGAAGGCGTAAACGACGATGCGTTGTAGCTTGTGCAGCGGCGCGGGTTTGCGGAACCAGAGAAGCCGAAATGCACGGACAACGAGGTTGGCGAAAGCCGTGCGCAGGCACACCCAGGCCGCAAACCAGGGCGGCACAGGAACGATGTAGCGCCGCTCGATGGCCTCAATTTCTTCGAGAGTGCGAACACGGTGAACCTCAGGAGTCATGCTCGACAAGACCGATGCGTGCAATGGCAGTTATGGAAGGAAACGGTGCCCGCTTCGACCTCTCTCTGCGTTCTCACGGAGTAAGCGTTTATCAGCATCTCGAACGTTTTGCCGTTGGTCTCACGATCACTTTCTGTGGCCCATTGCAGCCCCCAAATGCCCGAAGAGAGTTCTGGCTCTCACACCTTCGTGCCATTCCTGTTTCGCACATTCCCAGGCCCATCCTGGCCAGCTGGCGGGGCGAATGGACCTTCTCATGTCCGGTTGATTGAAGAGAGCCACATAGCGGTTGGCCATAGCTTCGATGGAGAAATTCGGCTCCTCGCTATTTGGTGTGGGTGATGTCATGGTAGGGGTAGAGCCCTGTGGAAGGTGGCGCGCCGGATGGAAAAGCCGCTGGCTTTTCCACAGGCGCTTGGAAAACCCTTCGGGTTTCCCACACCTCCCACCGGGCCTGCTGATGGGGCGTGGACAAGAGAGGTAGACTTCTCTGGAAGGCCCGAGAGGGCGGAGAGGAGTCCGAAGATGAAGGATACGGAGCTGTTCCAGTTGGCGCTGTCGCTCATGCCGCCGTGGATGGTGGAGAGGTGTGCCTTCGATGTGTCCCTGAAACGGCTGGATCTCTACATCGATTTTGAGCGGGG
>JBAWEQ010000103.1:0-1972 GCA_049591295.1 Acidobacteriota bacterium | reverse complement strand
GAGCAGGACCACGGGGTCGAGCCCCCCGCGCCGGATCTCGTCGAACCAGGCGGGCTCTTCCTCGGGCGCGCAGTCCAAGAGGAGCAAGCCGTCCGCCCCGGCCTCGCGGGCCCTCCCGAGGAAGCGGTCGAGGCCGAAGGCGAGGACGGGGTTGGCGTAGGTGAAGAGGATCACGGGGAGGTCCGTCTCGGTCCGCAGCCGCGCGAGCAGGGAAAGGGTCCCCTCCACCGAGCCGCCGGAGGCCAGCGCGCGCTGGTGGGCCCGCTGGATCACCGGGCCGTCGGCCACCGGGTCGGAGCAGGGGATGCCGATCTCCAGCGCCGTGGCGCCTGCCTCGGCGGCGCCGGCGGCGGCCTCCAGGAAGGCCTCGGGGGTGGGATCGAAGGCGGTGAGGTAGGGGATCAGGGCGCGGCCGGGAGCCAGGGCCCGTTCGAGGCGGCCGGTTTCCCGGGGGTTCCGAGATGGGGGCTGGTCGGCGTGAGTCACGGCGTGCTCTCTCATGGGCGGCTCCTCAACAGAAGGGTCCGTGGGCGTCGGGGCCCTCGGCGGCGGGGCAATCGGGGCTTGCGGCCGAGAGGTTGCCCATGTCCTTGTCTCCGCGGCCCGAGAGGTTCAGGAGCACCCGCGCTCCGGGTCCCAGCTCGGCGGCCCCGCGCTCCAGGAGGTAGGCCACGGCGTGGGCGCTCTCCAGGGCTGGGATGATGCCCTCCAGCTCGGCGAGCCTGTGAAAGGCGCGCAGGGCCGAGCCGTCGGGGACGCTCGTGTAGCGCGCCCTTCCGGTGCGGAAGAGGTCGCTGTGCTCGGGCCCGACGGCGGGGTAGTCGAGGCCCGCCGCCACCGACTCGGTTGGCAGGACCTGCCCGTCCTCGTCCTGGAGGAGGTAGGTGAAGCAGCCGTGCAGGATGCCCGGCGAGCCCCCCGAGAAGCGGGCGGCATGGCGGCCCGGTTCCGTTGAGGAGCCGCCCGCCTCCACGCCCACGAGGGCCACGGCCTCGTCCCGCAGGAAGGCGGAGAAGAGGCCGATGGAGTTGGAGCCGCCGCCGATGCAGGCCACGGCGGCGTCGGGAAGGCGCCCCTCGGCCTCCAGGAACTGTCCGCGGGCCTCCTCGCCGATGACCGACTGGAAGCTCCGCACGATGGCGGGAAAGGGGCGCGGGCCCAGGGCCGAGCCCAGGAGGTAGTGGGTGTCTGACGGGTGGGCGGCCCAGTCGCGCAGGGCCTCGTTGATGGCCTCCTTGAGGGTGGCCGCCCCCGACTCCACGGGCTCCACGCGGGCGCCCAGCATCCGCATCCTGGCGACGTTCGGCGCCTGGCGTTCCATGTCGGTGCGGCCCATGTAGACGGTGCAGGGAAGGCCCAGCAGGGCGCAGGCGGTGGCGGCGGCGACGCCGTGTTGTCCGGCGCCCGTCTCCGCGATGACGCGCTTCTTGCCCATGCGCTTGGCGAGCAGAGCCTGGCCGAGCGCGTTGTTGATCTTGTGGGAGCCCGTGTGGCCGAGGTCCTCGCGCTTGAGATAGACGGCGCCCAGCCCCGCCTCGGCGGTGAGCCTCGCGGCACGGAAGAGGGGCGTGGGCCGGCCCGAATAGTCCCGGAGCAGGGTCCGGAAGGAGGAGCGAAAGGCGGTGTCGCCCCAGGCGTCGCGGAAGGCCTCCTCCAGTTCGAGCAGGGGGGCCATGAGCGTCTCGGGGACGAAGCGGCCGCCGAAGGGGCCGAAATCCCGTTGCCGGGTGGTCAGGTCGAAGGGCATGGGTCTCTCCTGAGAGGGAATGGCCGGGCGAAGTCTGCCTGTCCGGCGGCCCTCATGGTCTCTGGCACTTCCTCACTTCCTAACTTTCCCATACGGGCCTCTTCAAAGCCCCTGCGCGCCTCGGCGCAGAAGGCCCGCACGCGTCCGGGGTCCTTGATCCCGGGCGATGACTCCAGGCCCGAGGCGGCGTCCACCCCTGCGGGGGAGCAGGCGGCCACGACGGCC
>JBAWEQ010000102.1:0-4405 GCA_049591295.1 Acidobacteriota bacterium | reverse complement strand
TCACGGCTCCCTCAGTCCCAATTCCGGGACGCGATGCAGACCTCCCGGGGTAAGCTCGGACGCCTTCCGCGCACAACCGCCGGATTTACGCTCCGCGCCCTTGATGGATATGGACTTCGCGGTCATTGGCCCGCTCGTCCGGCGCTCACGCCTCCTATCCGGTTTCTGTTCGTCGGCTCGCGCGTTTGCTCCACGCTTCCTTCAGACCCCACCTCGCGGTGACGCCCTTGCGCTTCGCTAGCCCTTCACCTCCATCAGGTTGGGCAGGGGACTTTCACCCCCAAGCTTCCGAACATGCCCGGCACACCGAAAGAAAGGGCCGCCCGAGCGGGCGGCCCTTTTCAGTCTCGGATAGAAGGACCCCGGTCACGGCCCCGGCGGGGGCAGGACGGGGTGGTAGTCGGGGTAGGGCGGCCGCTCGTAGTGGGGCGGGGGGTTCTCCTTGAGTTTCTCCATCAGGAGTTCCACCGTCTTTTCGAGCTGAGGGTCGTGCCCCTCGCGCACGAGCTTGGGATCCTGCCAGACCGTCACGTCCGGGGCGATGCCGTGGTTCTCCACGTCCCAGTGGCCGTGAAGGCCGTAGATGGCCCAGCGCGGCGCCGTGACCGTGCCGCCGTCCATGAGGCGCGGGTAGCCGCCGATGCCCACGAGGCCGCCCCAGGTGCGCTCCCCCACGAGGGGGCCGATGTGGGCCTTGCGGAAGTACCAGGGCATGGCGTCCCCGCCCGACCCCGCGAACTGGTTGATGATCATCGCCTTGGGGCCGTAGATGGCCTCCGTTGGCTCGGTGTAGGCCTCGCCCTCGCGGCCCATGACCCGGCTCATGGGGACGCGGTTCAGGTAGTCGATGATGTAGTCGGCGAGCTGGCCGCCGTGGTTGTAGCGCTCGTCGAGCACCGCCCCCTCCTTGCCGACCTGGGCGAAGTAGTAGCGGTTGAAGCTCGTGAAGCCGCCGGCCTGGGTGTCGGGGAGGTAGACGTAGGCCAGCTTGCCTCCGCTCAGGGCGTCCACCTTCCGCCGGTTGCCCTCGACCCAGTCCTCGTGGCGCAGCGCGAACTCGCTCTCCACGGGCACCACCGTGACGTCGCGGGCACCCGTGCCGTCGGGGTTGGGGCCCACTCGAATTACGGTCTGCTGGCCCGCCGTTCCCTGGAAGAAACTGAAGACGTTGTCGGAGGCGGTCAGGTTCCGGCCGTTCACGGCCAGCAGGTACTCGCCCGCCTTCACGTTCACGCCGGGCTGGGTGAGGGGGGCCTGGAGCTTGGGGTTCCAGTTCTCCCCGCTGTAGATCTTGGCGAAGCGGTAGCGGCCGTCGGCGATGGCGTAGTCGGCCCCCAGCAGGCCCACGGAGACCTTGTGTTCATTCGGCTCCGTTCCACCCCGCACGAACATGTGGCCCACCGATAGGTAGGAGAGCATCCGCCGGAAGAGGAAGGTCAGGTCGTCCCGGCTGGCGATGCCGGGGAGGTAGACCGCGAAGGTCTTCTCGGCGGCGGCCAAGTCCAGGCCGTGGTAGTGGGGGTCGTAGAAGAAGTCCCGCTCGATGCGCCAGACCTCGTCGTACATCTGGCGCCACTCCTCGCGGGGCACCACGTAGACCTTCATGTCCGCGGTGCCGATCTTCCCCTCGCCCGGCTTGGGCGGCGCGTCGGTCTTGGCGATGAACCAGTCTTTTCCCTTTTGATAGAGCATCTTCTCGCCGTTGCAGGAGAGGACGAAGTTGTTCACCCCGTCGAGGAGGGGCTCAAGCTTGCGCTTCTCGAGATCGAAGTGCTTCACGGCCAGGGCCGGCGGCTCGTCTCCGACCTCCACCACGGGCTCCTCCATCAGGAAGAGCTGGCCGGCCTTGCCGGCGTAGAGCCCCGCGTAGTTGGCGGCGGGGATGGGGAGGGCGAGGGTCCGCTGGAGGAGGCCGCCGAAGTCGATGCGCACCTCGGGCGGCTTCTCGCTCTCCTCCTTCGCCGCGTTCTTGGCCGAAGCGGCGCCCTCCTTCTTCTCGCCCTCCTCCTTCTCGCCCTTCTTGGGTTTGGGGGCCTTCTCGTCGTCGCTCTGGGGCGCCAGGGGCGAGGGGAGGTCGGAGCGCAGGACGGCCACGTAGACGCTGCTCGTCACGGGGCGCGCCTCGCTCGTCATGTCCAGCCACCCGGCGGCCAGACCCGTGTCGGTGCTCGCCGTGAAGAAGAGGTACTTGCCGCTCCGGTCGAAGACGGGGTAGAGGCAGTCGCTCATGCCGTCGGTGACCTGCGTCGCCTTGCCCGTGGCCAGGGAGTAGACGAAGACGGCGTGGAGGTGGTTGGGGAGCTGCTTCGTGTAGACGATCCAGCGGCTGTCCGGCGACCATTCCTGGTCGAACTCGTGGGCGGGCGTGTCGTAGAGGTCCGTGTCCACCTTCACCGGGACGGGGTGATCGAGGTCCACGAACCACAGGTTCAGGCGCTTGTCGCTGTAGGCGATCTTCTTGCCGTCGGGCGACCAGACGGGGTCGTAGAAGAACGAGGGCGGCTCGCCGAGGGAGATGACGCGCACGGGCCCCAGGCCGTTCTGGCTTGCGATGTGGAGGGCGTACTCGCCGGAGGCGTCGGAGAAGTAGGCGATGGACTGGCCGTCGGGCGACCAGGCTGGGCTGCGCTCCATGACCCCCGGCGTCGAGGTGATGTCTCGCACGTCGCCCTTCTCGGCGGGCACCGTGAGGATGTCGCCGTGGGCCTCGAAGACGGCGCGGGCGCCGGTGGGCGAGAGGTCGGCGCCGGCGATCTGCTTGGCGACCTTCTCGAAGTGCGGCCGCACCTGCGGCATGTCGCCCGCCACGCGGACGGAGACGGGAGTGGTCTCGCGGGTGGCGAGGTCGTACAGAAAGAGCCGCCCCATCTGGGAGTAGACGATGGCACCGGGGCCCGCCGAGGCGGAGTCAATGTTGAAGCCCTGGTTGTCGATGCACCGGGTGACCGTGCCGCTCTGGGTGTCATAGGCGAAGAGGGTCTGGGGGCCGCTCCGGTCCGAGAGGAAGTAGACCGTGTCGCCCACCCACATGGGGTCGCGGTCGTTGGAGTTCTCCCGCGGGATCTTGACGACGCTCGAATCGGAGAGGCGCGCGATCCAGATGGGTGTGGTCTGGCCGCCGCGGTAGTCGCGCCAGTCGGGCTCCCACTGGAAGACGGGGCTGTAGGCGATGCGGCTGCCGTCGGGCGAGAAGGAGCCGTCCTCCGCCATGGGGAGGGGCAGGGGCGCGGGCAGGCCGCCCGGCAGCGGCACGAGAAAGAGCTGGTCCGAATCGTTCGTGGCATCCCGGTGGGAGCGGAAGAGCACCTGTTTGCCGTCGGGGGTGAAGCCCACGGCCACGTCGGGATCGGGGTGCCAGGTGAGGCGGCGCGGCTCGCCCCCCGAGGCGGGCACGACGTAGACGTCCACGTTGCCGTCGTACTCGCCCGAGAAGGCCACCATGGATCCGTCGGGAGAGAAGATGGGGCGGCTCTCCAGGTCCATCCCCGTCACCAGGCGGTGGGCGTCGCCGCCGGAGCGGCTGGCGATCCAGATGTCGCCGCCGTAGACGAAGGCGATCTGCGTCTTGGAGAGGGCGGGCTCCCTCAGGAGCAGCGGCGGGCTGGCCGCCGCGAAACAGAGCGGGGCCGCCAGGAGAACGAGGGCCACGAGCATCGTCTTGCGCATGATTCCTCCTTATCGCAATGCGAGAAACAGGGATGGGGAGCCACAAGTCTCCTGAGACGGGCCGGCCGGGGCCGAAGTTTCACCACCCTTTCTTCTCTAACCGCAGAGACACAGAGGCACCGAGAAGGGCCATCCAGGACTAAAGAGAAGCGCAAGTCGCGATCCGTTGCCCTTCTTCCTCGAAGGACCTCTTTGTCCTCTTCAAGAGGGTTTCCCTCTGTGGCTCTGTGCCTCTGTGGTTCATTTCTTTCGAAGATAACGCTCTCAGCCGCCCAGGGCGGCGGCGACGGCCTGGGTGTCTCGCACGCGCCCCATGCGCGGGAAGATCCGCGTGAGGCAGTGCTCGTGGGCCGAGGCGCTGAGGGCGCCCATGGCGTCCGAGACGAAGATCTGCTCGAAGCCCCGTTCGAAGGCGTCGCGCGCCGTGCTCTCCACGCCGTACTCCGTGGCGATGCCGCAGAGCACCAGCGTCGTCAGGCCCCGGCGCCGGAGCTGGAGCTCCAGGTCGGTGCCGTAGAAGGCTCCCCACTGGCGCTTGAGGATGACGAGGTCGCCGGGCGACCGTTCGAGCTCGGGGATCAGCTCGGACCAGTCGGGCGGCAGGGGCCCGGAGGCCCGCATGGGCTCGTCGGCCGAGGGGTTCAGGCGGTCCCGTCCGTCGGGGGATCCGCCCACGTGGACGAGGACGGGCGTCGCGCCGCCGCGGCGGGCCGCGCGCAGGAGGCGCACCGTGTTGGCC
>JBAWEQ010000101.1:0-3491 GCA_049591295.1 Acidobacteriota bacterium | reverse complement strand
GCGCTCGGCGCTTCCGGCTCCCGGCCGGCGAGGGGGGCTTGGACGCGGGGCTCGGCCGCCGGGACGGCTGGAGGCTGGCGGGTGGTCTGCACCGCGGCGTCCGTCTCCACGCGCAGGAGGACCTGCCCGACGGTGATGGCGTCGCCCGCCTTTACGAGGATCTCGCGGACGGTGCCGCCCTGCGGGGAGGGCAGCTCAAACATGGCCTTCTCCGTCTCCACCTCGAGCAGCGCCTGGTCGGTGCGGACCACGTCGCCCACAGCCACCAGGACCTTGACCACATCGGCCTTCTGGATGTTCTCCGAGACCTCCGGCAGCCGGATTTCCTGAATCATCGCTCTGTCCCTCGCCTTCTCAAACGGTGACCGGATTGGGCTTCTCGGGGTCGAGGCCCTGCTCCTTCATGGCCCTCTTCACGAGGTCCGCCTTGACCTTCCCTTCCCTCGCCAGCAGGGAGAGGGCCGCCAGCGCGATGGCGCGGGCGTCCACCTCGAAGAACTCCCTCAGGGCGGGGCGGCCGTCGCTGCGCCCGAAGCCGTCGGTCCCGAGCGCCGCGAAAGGCGCGGGGACCCACCGGGCGATGGAGGCGGGCAGGGCCTTGACGTAGTCCGAAGCCGCCACGAAGACCCCCTCCTGTCCGTCCAGCATCTCCTGCACGTAAGAGCGGCGGGGGGGCCTGCCGGGGTGGAGCAGGCTCCAGCGCTCGGCGTCCACGGCGTCCCTGTACAGCTCCTTGTAGCTCGTCACGCTCCAGACGTCGGCCGCCACGCCGTACTTCTCCTCCAGCAGGACCGCCGCCTTCACGGCCTCGTTCAGGATGGTCCCGCTGCCCAGGAGGTGCGCTTTCGGGGACGGCGCCTTCGCGGAGGAGGAGGAGAGGCGGTAGAGCCCCCGAAGGATGCCCGCCTTCGTGGATTCCAGGCTCCCGTCGGGCCCCTTCGGCATGGGCGGCATCCTGTAGAACTCGTTCATGACCGTCAGGTAGTAGAAGAGGTTCTCCCCCCTGGCGACCATGCGCTCGATGCCGTCGCGCACGATGACCGCGAGCTCGTAGGCGAAGGCCGGGTCGTAGGCCTTCAGGTTGGGCACGGTGTAGGCGAGCAGGTGGCTGTTGCCGTCCTGGTGCTGGAGGCCCTCGCCGGCCAGGGTCGTGCGGCCCGCCGTGCCGCCCACCAGGAAGCCCCTCGTGAGCATGTCGCCGGCGGCCCAGATGAGGTCGCCGATGCGCTGGAAGCCGAACATGGAGTAGTAGATGAAGAAGGGGATCATGGGGATGCCGTGGCTGGCGTAGGAGGTCCCCGCGGCGATGAAGGAGGCCATGGCGCCCGCCTCCGTGATGCCCTCCTCCAGGATGGCGCCGTCCGTGGCCTCCTTGTAGTAGAGCAGGCTCTCGCGGTCCACGGGCTCGTAGAGCTGGCCCACGTGGGAGTAGATCCCGACCTGCCTGAAGAGGCTCTCCATGCCGAAGGTCCTGGCCTCGTCGGGCACGATCGGCACGATGAGCCGGCCCACGTCGGGGTCCTTGAGCAGCTTGGCCATGAGGTGCACCAGGGCCATGGTGGTGGCCACCTCGCGCTCGCCCGTGCCCGCGTAGAACTCCTCGAAGAGCGACTCGGGCGGCGTCTTGTTCGGCGGCGCGGCGGCGATGCGCCGGGGCAGGTAGCCCCCGAGCTCCTCCCGCCGGGCCTTGAGGTAGCGGATCTCCTCGCTCTCCTCGGGCGGGCGGTAGAAGGGGGCCTCGGCCACCCTGTCGTCGGAGATGGGGATGCCGAAGCGGCTACGAAACTCGCGCAGCTCCTCGTCGTTCAGCTTCTTCTGCTGGTGGGTGATGTTCTTGCCCTCGCCCGCCTCGCCCAGGCCGTAGCCCTTGATGGTCTTGGCCAGGATGACGGTGGGGGAGCCCGTATGCTCCACCGCCGCCTTGTAGGCGGCATAGACCTTCTCGGGGTCGTGGCCGCCGCGCCGCAGCTTGCGGAGCTGTTCGTCGGAGTAGGTGCTGACCATCTCCAGCAGCCGGGGGTCGGCGCCAAAGAAGTCCTTGCGGATGTAGGCCCCGTCGGAGACGACGTACTTCTGGTACTGGCCGTCCACCACCTCGCCCATGCGCTGCACGAGGAGGCCCTCCGCGTCCTTCTCCAGGAGGGGGTCCCAGTCGTCTCCCCAGATCACCTTGATGACGTTCCAGCCGGCTCCCCGGAAGGCCGCCTCCAGCTCCTGGATGATCTTGCCGTTGCCGCGGACGGGCCCGTCCAGCCGCTGGAGGTTGCAGCTCACCACCCAGATGAGGTTGTCCAGCTTCTCGCGGCTCGCCAGCGTGATGGCCCCCAGGCTCTCGGGCTCGTCCATCTCGCCGTCGCCCAGGAAGGCCCAGACCTTGGCGTCGGAGGCCGGCTTGAGGCCGCGGTCCACGAGGTAGTGGTTGAAGCGGGCCTGGTAGATGGAGAGGATGGGGCCAAGGCCCATGGAGACCGTGGAGAACTGCCAGAAGTCCGGCATCAGATAGGGGTGCGGGTAGGAGGAGAGACCGCCCTCCGGCCGGCATTCGCGGCGGAAGCGGTGCAGGTCATCCTCGCTCAGGCGCCCCTCCAGGAAGGCCCTCGCGTAGATGCCCGGCGAGGAGTGGCCCTGGAAGTAGACCATGTCGCCCTCCCGGCCCCCGTCGCGGCCCCGGAAGAAGTGGTTGAAGCCCACCTCGTAGAGCGTGGCGTCGGCCGCGTAGGTGGAGATGTGGCCGCCGATGCCGTGCTCCTCCCGGTTGGCCCTCACCACCATGGCCATGGCGTTCCAGCGGATGATGCTCTTGATCCGCCGCTCGATCTCCCGGCTGCCGGGATAGGGCGGCTGCTGCTCCCGCGGGATGGTGTTGATGTAGGGCGTGTTCGCCGTGAAGTGGGGCTTCACGCCGTACTTGTGGGCCCGCACGTGCAGGTGCCAGAGCAGGTCGCGCACGCGCTCGGCCCCCTGGGATTGGTAGACGTAGTCCAGCGATTCCAGCCACTCGCGGTTCTCCGTCTCCCGGAGATGCGACGAGCCCCTGGCGTCCTTCTCTCTCATGGTTTCGTATCCTCTCTGTCCATGGCCTCTCCACCCATCATAGCCGAAGCCGACGCCCCTTGGCACCCGGGCGGACCCTCTCGCCGGTTTTCGGCGGCGGGAACCTCTCTGGCGGGCTGGGGCGCGGGCGCGAGGCCGCATTTGGGTGCTAACAGCGCCGGAGGCAGGATTGTTTCCCGGGCCCCGGTTGAGGAGGGCGATGGGGCGATGGAGCGATGGAGCGATTAGGCGATGAAGCAATTAAGCAATGGGGCGAGGAAGCGATGAGGGGATGAGAGGACTGCCTCCCCCTTGCGCCGCGCCTTCGCGATCCGTCACCGCCGGCCGCCCGACCCTCCTGGACCCTGCTGTCCGCCCGCCCCTCCGGGACCGCCGCGCCGACCCGGGCCTCCCGGGCCGCCGGGACCGCCCGAGGGGCCCGAGCCGACGCCCTGGCC
>JBAWEQ010000100.1:0-1592 GCA_049591295.1 Acidobacteriota bacterium | reverse complement strand
CGGCGGCGGAGCGCTCACGCGGCTGAAGATCATCTTGCCCGAGGGGCTCTGCAGGACGCTGGTCACCTCGGCCTTGACGCGCGAGCCGACCAGGCTGCTGCCGGCTTCGACGACGATCATGGTGCCGTCGTCGAGGTAGCCGACGCCCTGGTCCTGCTCGCGCCCCTCACGCAGGATCTTGACCTCGATGACCTCACCGGGCCGCACGGCGGGCTTGACCGAGTTTGCGAGGTCGTTGACGTTGAGCACCCTGACTCCCTGGATCTCGGCGACCTTCTTGAGCGTGTAGTCCGTCGTCACGATGATCGCGACCAGGTCGTTCGCGAGGCGAACCAGCTTGGCGTCCACCGCGTCGATGTCGGGGTAGTCGCGGGAGTCGACGCGCACCGCGACGGAACCCTTCTGCAGGCGCCGCACGAAGTCGAGTCCGCGGCGCCCGCGCACGCGTTTCTCGGCGTCGGCCGAGTCGGCGAGGTTCTGGAGTTCCTCGAGCACGAACCGCGGCACGAGGAGCTCTCCCTCCACGAATCCCGTCTCGGCTATGTCGAGGATGCGGCCGTCGATGATGGCGCTCGTGTCGAGAATCTTGGATGGGGTCAACCCCGGAAGAGTCTCGAAGGCGCCGCGCACACCGAGGAGGCGCAAGATCTCCATGTGTTTCTTGGCTGCCAGATAGGCCGTGAAGTAGCCGGCCAGGAGGTAGATGGGCACCGTGAGGTACGGGCCGACGATGGGGATGCGCAGGAGGGCCACGCTGATGAGCGTGGCGATCACCAGACCCACGACCACGCCGCCGATCCCCACGACGACTTCGGCGCCGGAGACACGCTGCATGGCTTCGTCCACGTGGTCGAGCCCGCGCCGAAAGAGGCGCGAGAATAGCACGCCGCACCCGTAGCCGATGACAAGTCCTGCGGTGGTGAAGACGGCCAGCCAGATGATCTTGCCGCCCTGGTCGAGGGCCGGTGCAAAGCTGGTCGTGCGCATGCGGTCAGCCAGCTGATAGCCGGCCAGAGCGCCGAGCAGAGCGAGGACGAGCCGGAGCGCCGGTGACAGGACGCCTCTTGGCCTGCGCGCCCGGTCGGCCGGCGCCGCGTCAGATGACGGTGGCCGGCTCTCGGGAGTCGTCGCCAAGCGGAGCTCCATCGACGTGGATGTTCTCCAGCACTTCTTCGAGGAAGGCGTTGGCCTCATCCTCGCTGAAGTCGCGCGCGTACATGAGCTCGCTGGCGAGGATCTTCTTGGCCTTGGAGAACATCTGCTTCTCGCCAGTCGACAGCCCCTTGTCGGCATGCCGGATCGCGAGATTGCGGACGACCTCGGCTACCTCGAAGATGTCGCCTGTCTTGAGCTTGTCGCGATTGTGCTTGTAGCGACGGCTCCAGTTCTTGGGCATCTTAGTGGGGTCGCCGCGCAGGACCTCGAGGACCTGATCGACGACGTCCGACTCGACGACCTTGCGCAAGCCTGCGCGATCCGCGTTCTCCACGGGCACCATCACGGTCATGTCGTTGTGGAGGATCTGGATCGTAAGGTAGTCGCGCTGCTGACCGAGCACGTCTTTTGACTCGATCTTCATGATCTTCCCCGCG
>JBAWEQ010000099.1:0-7574 GCA_049591295.1 Acidobacteriota bacterium | reverse complement strand
GGCGGGGACCGCATGGGTGGGAGGCGAGGGTGGCCGCGGGCCCGATGGAGGGGCGGGGGCGGCGGGAGGAGGCGGGGCTGCCTGGGCGTGCTCCTCGGGCGTCACGCGCGCGATGAGCGCGCCGCCTGGAAAGGCCACCTGAACGAGGAAGCCCCGGTAGAGGAAGCGGCACACGCTCCCCGTATCCAGGAGCGCCTGTTCGGCCGGGCCGGCCATCTCCTTGAGGTAGGCCAGGAGCTGGGGCTCGGGGAGGGGGGCCTTGAGAACGGGCACCGTGCCCCCCTCCAGGACAAAGTGCGGGATCTCTCCTGATTGCAGCTCCAGGGATTGCGCTCCGCGCGCCGCCATCGCCTCCAGGATCTTGTCGAAGGCCGCCATGTTACTCCTCCACTACTTCGATGGCCGTGACCCACTTCAAGTTGACGAGGTATAGTCCGGAGTCCGTCTCCAGAGGGAGGAAGCCCACCTCGCGGTTGACCACATCGAGGACGCGCTGTTCGCCCTCAGGCGCGATGGCGTAGAGGGTCCCCACCAGCGGGTCCCCCTCCGCGAAGCGGCATCGGATCCGATGGGTGGGGGCGCCCAGCCTCGCCTCGTAGAGGTACCACTCCACCTCGGCCGGCTCCTCCACCAGCACCCAGCGCACCGCGTCCTTTCGGAGCAGGACGAGGCCGTTGCCCTCCTCCAGCACGGGTACGAAGGGCTCGGGACTTCCCAGGAGGTCGCTGGCGGTCTCCCGGCCGCGGTGGGTCTGGGCCGAGGGCGACAGAAAGAGGACGCGCTCCACGACGCCGGACGCGCCGAGATCCAGGCGAACCCTGGCGCGCTCCTTGGGCACCTTGTAGTCGCTCATGGCCTCTCCTTATGCCCCCACCCTACACCATGCGGGGGCTGGCGGTCGAGGCCGCCTGGGAGATTCCCAAGGAGATTCGTGAGCAGAAGAGGGTTCCGCGCGGCCGGCAGAGCCTTCCGCCTCGGCCCCGGACGCTCGGGGCGGTGTCAAGGATTGTCTTGCCTGGGGCGGTGCCGGTCCGGGAGGGGCCGGCTCCTGATGTCGATGGGGAACCGCGCGTCCGCGGTTCCGGACGCGCGCCCTCAGCCCGCCTTGCCCGCCTTCTTCGGCGGCGCTTCGAGCTTCCGGACGCCCTCGATGTGGATGGTGATCTCCACGTCATCGCCCAGGAGCAGGCCGCCGTCGTCCAGCACCTTGTTCCAGGTGATGCCGTAGTCCTTGCGGTCCAGCGAGGTGTGGAGGGAGAAGCCGATGCGCTCGTTGCCCCACGGGTCCTTGACCTTGCCCGTAAAGGCGACGGGCAGGACCACCTCCCGCGTGACCCCGTGCATGGTCAGCTTCCCGTGGACGTCGTAGAGGTCCTTGCCCTTGGGGACGATCTTGGTGCTCACGAAGGTGATGGCCGGGTATTTATCGACGTCGAAGAAGTTGGCCGAGCGCAGGTCCTTGTCCCGCATCTCCACGTGGGTGTCGATGGAGCCCGCCTGGATGGTGAACTGCACGGAGGAGGCAGCGGGGACCTTCGGATCGGCCTCGATGCTGCCCGAGAACTGGTTGAACTGCCCCTGCACCCGAGAGATCAGGTGGCGGATGCTGAACCCCACGGAGGAGTTGGCCGGATCTATCTGGAAGGTCTGGGCGGGCTCCGCCGCGAGCAGGCCCACGGCGGTGAGCGCCGCGGCGGTCACAAGAAACATGGGAAATCGCACGGTCCTTCTCATCATTCTTTCTCCTGTTCGACTGTGGCGGAGCCTCGCAAAGCGGCCGACCATTGCCGCTCCATCGTCCTGCGGCCCGCACCGCTTCACGGGCAACAACCGCGGGGCGAGGCGTTTATTTCCCCCAGCGCCTCGCGCTCAACCGCTCGCCCAGTTCTCCAGCTCCCATTCGACCGCGCCCGGCTCCTGGCACCCAGACGCTCGGAGTCCCTCCCCGCAAAACCGAAGAGGTCCGCGCCTGGACCAGCTCCGGCGCCCGTGCGAGGATGGCCCAAGGAGGAGGCCATGAAGGAGTGGATGACAGCTAAACGGGAGCTCCAGAAGATCCCCGGTGTGGGACCGAGCATCGCGCGGGACCTGTGGGAGCTGGGCTACTGTGCCCCGGAGGAGCTGCGGGGGGCTGATCCCGAGGCTATGTACGAGAAGATCAACGCGCTGCGGGGCGTCCGGCAGGACCGATGCCTCCTCTACGTCTTCCGCTGCGCCGCCTACTTCGCCTCCACCCCCCTTCCGCGTCCCGAACTCCTCCGCTGGTGGGCCTGGAAGGACCCCCCGGCCGGCCGCTCGCCAGGGCGCGCGGCGGCGGGGAGGAAGGCGCGAGGGGCGAAAACGACCGGACCCCGTGTCAGAAACTCTCCGAAGAGGACCACGGTGTGACGCCTTATTAAAAAGCGCCATTTGGCCCCGGTGGCGCCGCGCTCTAGCAGGGGCGCCGAAGGCGACCGGCCGGCTCGCCGCCGTGTGAATATGCGCCGAGATTCCCGGGGAGAATGTTCGCCCGGCAGCCCTCTCTACCGTCCCCTCATCCCTCCGCGGCCACGGCGGCCTGCGCGGCCTCCTGCCTCTTGGCCTCCCGCGCGCGCCTCAGCATGAGGAGCGCCAGCACCCACGAGACTGCCACCACCGCGGCGGCCGTGAGATAGGGCGCGGGGATGCCGATGCTCTCGAAGGCGTAGACGCCCCAGAAGGGCCCCGTGATGCGGGCCAGGGAGGACATGGACTGGTAGAGGCCCAGAACCCCTCCCTGTTCGTTGGCCGAGGAGAGCCTGGAGACCAGCGAGGAGAGGGTGGGCTGCACGAGCCCCGCGCCCAGGGCCAGGGGGACGAGGCACACCATGAGGACGGGCACCGAGTGCGCCACGAGCATGAGGAGGTAGGAGGGGATCAGGATCAGCGTGCCCGCCACCACCAGGCGCCGCTCGCCGAAGGCCTTGGTGAGCCTTCCGATCAGGCCGCCCTGCACGACGGCCGCCAGCAAGCCGATGAAGACGAAGAGGTAGGTGACGTGCGTGACGCTCAGGTCCAGCCGATGGTTCAAGAAGAGCGCGAAGGTGGACTCGAAGTTGGCGAAGGCGAAGGTGGAGAGGAAGAAGATCAGGAGCACCAGCCCGATCTGCGGGTGGCTCAGGGCGTCGCGAAGGGCCTTGGTGGAAAACCAGCCGCGCTTGGGCAGGGAGGCGCGGCCGGCCCTGCTGTCCGCGGTCCACGTTTCGGGTAGCCAGAAGGTCGCCACGATCAGCGCCGTGAAGGAGAGCCCCGCCGCGAAGAATCCCGGCCATCGCTCTCCGAAACGCACCGCCAGGCCTCCGATGGCGGGTCCCAGGATGAAACCGAGGCCGAAGGCCGCCCCCACCAGCCCCATGCCGCGGGCCCGCTTCTCCGGCGGGGTGACGTCCGCGATGACCGCCTGCGCCGTGGAGACGTTGGCCCCCATGGCGCCCGCCACGATGCGCGAGAGGAAGAGGAGCGCGAGCGAGTTCTGGAGCCCGAAGAGGATGTACCCCAGGACCGACCCGACGAGGGAGAGGAGCAGGATGGGCCGCCGGCCGAAACGGTCCGAAAGCCTGCCCAGCACCGGGGCGAAGAGGAACTGCATGAGCGAGTAGATGGCCATGAGCAGGCCGAACATGGCCGGGCTCGGGTGGTACCTCTGGCCATAAAGCGGCAGCAGCGGGATCACGATGCCGAACCCCATCAGGTCGATGAAGACCACGAGGAAGACGATCAGGAGGGTGGGCTTTTTCAAGGGTTCATTCTCCCCCAAATTCCGCGATTGAAGCGCGGGTGACTTCGGCAGGGTCTCGGGTACACGGTGGAAAGGCGTTGTCTCTTGGACGGGGAGGGCCATGGGCTTCCTCCTCCGATTCGCAGGCCAAGCCTGCCGAATCGTCGTGTTGCCCTCCGGGGCCCCGCCCCTCGGGCAAAGCCCGTTGGGGCCCCACCCCACCCTTGGGGCTTCCTCCCCCGGATCAACTCCGGGGTCGGAGGCAACCCAAATCCCTTGGAGGGTGAAGGCCGTCTTTCACGGAAACTACCTCCCGTCTGCCTTTCGGCGCCACTACCATGTGCAATCGCGGGATTTGGGCCTCCTAGGATGAAGGGCTTGGCGAGGCCGCGCGAGCGCCGGCGTGGATTCACGGGGCTTCGAGGGGGACGAGGCTGAAGCGCTCCACGTCCACGAGGCCCTTGTCCGTGAGCTTGAGGCTCGGGATCACCGGAAGGGCGATGAAGGCCAGGGTCATGAAGGGGGCGGGGAGCGGGCAGCCGCATTCGCGCGCCGCCTCGTGGATCTGCTGGAGGGAGCGGGCCACCTCGGCCGCCCCGGCGGTGGACATGAGGCCCGCCACGGGCAGGGAGAGGGTGGCCAGCACGCGCCCCTCGCACACCACCGCGAAGCCGCCCCCCATGGCGGCCACGACGCTCGCGGCGTGCGCCATCTCGCGCGGCGAAACCCCGACCGCCACGCAGTTGTGGCTGTCGTGGCTGACGGTGCTCGCGAAGGCCCCCGCCTTCAGGCCGAAGCCGGAGACGAAGCCGAGCCCCACGTTGCCGGTGCCGCGGTGGCGCTCGATCACGGCGGCGAATTGGAGCGGTTTGGAGGCCCCCGCATCCGCCGCGTCGCCCGTCTCGCTCCTCGTGGTGATCTGCGCCGGTTCCACGCCGATGACCCTCACGCGGCCGGAGGCGGGGAAGCGGCCCAGCCGCTCTTCGAGGTCGGGCGGAAGGTGCACCGAGGAGAGGGTCCCGGCGGCGTCCTTCCGGGCGATGGGGGCCAGCAGGCGGCCGTCCTCGGCCACCTTGAGCCCATCGTGGTAGACCGAGAGGACCTCGAAATCCCGCAGATCCCGCAGGACCACCAGATCAGCGCGGAAACCGGGGCCGATGCCGCCGCGGTCCCTGAAGCCGTACAGGGCGGCGGGGTTGAGCGTGACGGCGCGCAGGACCCAGAGCGGGTCCAGCCCGGCCTTCACGGCCACCCGGAGAGCGTGGTCCAGGTGCCCCTCTCGCACCAGGTCGTCGGGGTGGCGATCGTCGGAAGCGATGCAGACCCGGTGGAGGTTGCCGGCCGTGACCGCGGGGGCCAGGGAGGCCAGGTTCTTCGCCGCGGAGCCCTCGCGCATGAGCACCCACATGCCCCTCCTGAGCTTGGCGAGGGCCTCCTCGGCGCTCCCGCACTCGTGGTCCGTCAGGATCGCCGCGTTCAGGTAGGCATCCAGGTCGCGCCCCTGCAGGCCGGGAGAGTGGCCGTCCACGATTAGGCCCCGGCGCTGGGCCGCGAGCACCTTGCGGAGAACCTCGGGGACCCCGTAGATCACTCCGGGGAAGTTCATCATCTCCGAGAGGGCCACCACGTCCGGGTAGGCCCCCATGGCGCCGTCCAGGTCGGCCGCCTCCAGCGACGCGCCGGCCGTCTCCATGTGGGTCGCCGGCACGCAGGAGGGAAGGGTGAAGAAGAGGTCCACGGGAAGGCCCTCGGCGGCCCTCCTCATGTAGGCGTAGCCGTCGAGCCCCAGAACGTTCACGATCTCGTGCGGGTCGCTCACGGTGGCCCCGGTCCCGTGCGGCACCACCGCCTCGGCGAAGCCCTCCGGCGTGAGCATGGAGGATTCCACGTGGATGTGCGGGTCCGTGAAGGCCGGTGCCAGGTAGGCCCCGTCCAGGTCCACGACCTCCCGCGCGGAGCGCTCCCCGCCTCCTAGGGCGCATACCCTGCCCTCGGCCACCGACACCGTGATCTCCAGGATCTCTCCGGTGAAGGTGGAGACGACCCGGCCGTTGACGAAGAGGAGGTCGGCCGGCTCCTCGCCCCGGGCCACGCGAATCCGCTTCGAGAGAGACCCGATCCCCGCTTCCGCTGTCATATGCTCCTCCCTGCCTCAGAGTTCATGGAGAGGGGTTTCTCTTGGAGGTGCCGCCGCCCTGCCGGCTGGAGGCCTACGCCTCGTTCTCCACCTCAATGAAGAACGCCTCGAGGCCCAACTCTCTTTCCAGGTGCGCGGCGAGCGCGCGGATGCCCACCCTCTCGGTGGCGTAGTGGCCGAGAGCCGCGAAGCCGAGGCCCTCCTCCCGGCAGAGATAGGTGACCGGCTCGGAGGGCTCGCCCGTGACGTAGGCGTCCAGCCCCTCCGCGACCGCCTGCTCCGCCTCCCGGGCGGCGCCGCCCGAGACGATGCCCACCGTCTCGACCTTGCCCCGCGGCAGGGGGATGGCCAGGGCCTTGTGCCCGTAATAGCCCTCCAGACGGGCCAGGAAGGCGTCCCACGGCTCGGGATTCGGCAGAGACCCCCTCACGCCGATGGCCGAGCCCTTATAGTCGCAGAAGGGGGCGATCTCCCGGAGGCCCAGCTCCCGCGCCGCCACGGCGTTGTTGCCCACCTCCGGGTGGGCGTCCAGGGGCAGGTGGTAGGCGAGGAGGTTGAGTTCGGCTTTGAAGAGCAGCCCCAGCCTACGGCGGAAGAGCCCCACGACGGGCCTGACGCCGTCCCCTTTCCAGAGGAGGCCGTGGTGGACCACGAGGGCGTCGGCGCCGCCCTGGGCCGCCCGCTCGAAGGCCTCCGAGCAGGCGGAGACCGCGAAGGCCGCGCGGCGCACCTCCTCCCGCCCCTCCACCTGAAGCCCGTTCAAGGAGGCGTCCTCGTAGAGCTCCACCTTGAGGTAGCCCGCCAAGTAACGTTCCAGTTCGGACCGCTTCATGCGTCCTCCCGTCGGATGTCCCGAAGGTCAATCATCCGGACTCGCCGCGCGGAGGAAGGCCTCGGCGGCCTGGATGTCCTCGGGCGAGTCCACGGCGCAGCCCGGCCACTGGACCCGGGCGGCCCGGATCACCACACCCCTCTCCAGCGCCCGGAGCTGTTCGAGGCTCTCCGTGCGCTCGAGAGTACCGCGGGGCCAGCTCGTGAAGGCCTCCAGGAACTCCTTCCGGAAGGCGTAGATGCCCACGTGCCGCCAGAGCGGCGCCATCCCGAAGGCCACCTCGCGACAGAAGGGCACGGGGCTGCGGGAGAAGTAGAGGCAGCGGCCCTCCTCGCTCAACGCCACTTTGACCACGTTGGGGTTGTCAAATTCCTCCCGGCTCCGGATCGGCGCCACGAGCGTGCCCATGGGCAATGAAGGATCCTGGGACATGAGCGCCA
Source organism: Acidobacteriota bacterium (assembly GCA_049591295.1). GTDB lineage: Bacteria > Acidobacteriota > UBA4820 > UBA4820 > DSQY01 > DTPS01. The sequence continues at coordinate 429 of JBAWEQ010000099.1, read as the reverse complement.
GCAGCGCCTCCAAGGCCGACGGATCGAGGGTGGGCTCGTCGCCCTGGAGGTTGAGGACCACGTCGCACTCCGTTCCCCTGACCGCGGCTTGCACCCGGTCGGAGCCCGTGGGACAGTCCGCCGGGGTCATCACGGTCTCGCCCCCGAAGCTCCTCACCTCCCGTGCGATGCGCTCGTCGTCGGTGGCCACGACAAGCCTGTCCAGGCCCCGCGCCCGGGCGGCCCGCTCCCAGACCCACCGGATCATGGGCCGGCCGAGAATGGGGGCCAGGGGCTTTCCCGGAAACCGCGTGGAAGCGTAGCGTGCCGGGATGACGGCGACGGTGCGCATGAATCCTCCTGAGTTTTATTGTACCAAAGCGGCAGGGAGCAGGCCACGAACGGGGATGGACCTCATGCCGCAACGCCATTTGCCTCTGGCCTCCCGCG
>JBAWEQ010000098.1:0-37553 GCA_049591295.1 Acidobacteriota bacterium | reverse complement strand
CGAACCGGGGGATCTCCTCGTGGTTCACCCCTCGCATGACGACCACGTTCAGCTTGAGGGCCGAGAATCCATGGGCCAGCGCGGCGCCGATTCCGGCCAGGACGGCTTCGAGACCCTTGAAGCCCGTGATTTCCTCAAAGGTGACGGGATCCAGCGAGTCGAGCGAGACGTTGACGCGGTCGAGGCCTGCCAGCCGGAGAGCCTCGGCGTAACGGGCGAGGAGCACCCCGTTGGTGGTGAGGGCCAGCGAGGCCGAGGGAAGCCGCGCCCTCAAGCGGCTGAGGAAGGGGACCAGGTCCCGCCGGACGAGCGGTTCGCCTCCCGTGAGCCTGAACTTGTCGAAGCCGAGAGAGCCGAAGAGCCCGCAGAGCCGGAGCAGCTCCTCGTAGGAGAGAACCCACGGGTGGTTGGCGGGCTCGATGGCGGAGGCGGGGCGGCAGTAGGCGCACCGGAGGTTGCAGCGGTCGGTGACGGAGACCCGGAGGTAGTGGACGGTCCGCCCGTAGGAGTCCTGCACTCTCCCATCCTCAGCATGAAGATTTCACTGTGGGTTCCTCGGGCCTGAAAAGCAAGGGATGGTGCTAGTGTGGCGTCTCAGGAATAACTTGAATCATTGGGTTGGGCCGGAGACGCCACACTTCCCAAGGGGCTCCGCCCCTAGGGCGCCTGCCTGCGGCAGGCTGTTACCCCGAAAGAGCGGGGAAGTGCCTTCCCCGCACCCCCCCGCACCCCTTCGTGGCCTGTCACACCGCCCAGACTTATTCAATGAACCAATGAGACAGGACACTAGCGAAGGGCAGGATCTGGAGACATGCTCCCCGCTCTGAGGCTATTCTCTGAGCTGCATTCCTTTTCACCCCTCCCGGATCACGGTGCGGAGAGGGGACAAGGGACAAAGAAGAAGGGAGAAGGGAGAGTAGAAATGCCCCATTCCTTCAAATCTTCAATCCCTAATCCCCAAAGCTCAAGCCGTCTTCTTGCCTTTCTTGAGGATTACCAGCTTGCCGCCGCTGGCCTTGGTCCGCTGGGCGCCCTCGTTCTTCTCGTTGAGGGCCAGTTCGCCGCCGGCCATGGCGAGCCCCAGTTCGCGTCCGATGTGGCCCCCGATCTGGATGCGCCCGCCCACCATCTCCTCGCCGGCCTGGTCCCACGTGAGGTCCCGGATATCGATCACGCCCCCCATCATGCGATAGCCGGCGGAGTAGCCCGCGTTGCCCCGGACCACGATGCGCCCGCCCACCATGGAGTTCCCGATGAGGTCATAGGCGTTGCGCTCCACCAGGATCTCGCCGCCGACCATGGAATGCCCCAGGTTGTTCTCGGCCAGCCCCTTCACGTGGAGGGTCCCGCCCTTCATCCCGGCGCCGGTCTGATCGCCCGTATCGCCCTCCACCGTCAGGGTGCCGGACTCCATGTGGGCTCCGGTGAACGCGCCGAGGTTTCCCTTGACGGTCAGGTCGAAGTTGCGGCCGAAGACGCCCACGCAGTCGAGCAACACGTCCTCCAGACCGGACAGGTCCAGGGACTGGTCGGCCGGCAGGCGGCGGCGGGCGGCCGAGAGGAAGAGCCCCGCCTTCCGCGCGAAGGCCATGTGTCTGCGGGCCGGAACGATGGCTTGTAGGGCCTCCTGAAGGCTGCCCACGGGGAGCGGCTCCTGGCCCAGGGCCGCGACGGCCGCCTCGAAGTCCTTGGCGAGGCTCTCGGTGTAGGGGGCGTTCAGGTAACTCTCGAACACGTTCTTCAGATCCATGGCTCCCCCTCCCTCAGACCGCCGGTGGGTACCAACCGCGGTTCGGGTCGCGGACGTAACCGTCGATGGAGCGTGCCGCCTCCCGGCCCGCCCTCGTGGCCAGGATCACGGTGGCCGCCCCCGTGATGGCGTCGCCTCCTGCGAAGACCTTCGGCACCGTGCTCATGTAGGTCTCACGGTTGACCTTGATGACGGAGCCCCAGCGCGTGGCCAGCCCCGGCAGATTGGAGGGGATGAGCACGTTGGGGGTCTGGCCGATGGAGACCACGACCGTGTCGCATTCGATGATGTAGTTGCTGTCCGGAACGGGGACGGGGCGACGGCGCCCGGATGAGTCCGGTTCGCCGAGCTCCATCTTCTGCACCTCCACCGCTTTCACGAACCCGTTGTCGTCGCCGATATAGCGCACGGGGTTGGTGAGAAGGGTGAAGATGGCGCCCTCCTCCAGGGCGTGCTCGATCTCCTCCCCGCGCCCCGGCATCTCCTCGCGGCTCCGCCGGTAGACGATCCTCGCCTCCTCAGCCCCCAGGCGGAGGCTGATGCGCACCACGTCGAAGGCGGTGAATCCCGCCCCCACGACCACTACCCTGCGGGGTTTCCGGATCGGAGTGCCGACCTCGGATTTCCAGGCCTTCATCAGGTTCACGCGGGTGAGGAACTCGTTGGCCGAGTAGACGCCGTTCAGGTTCTCGCCGGGAATGCCCATCATGTTGGGATAACCCGCTCCGGAGGCCACGAAGAGGGCGTCGAACTCGTCCAGCACCTCCTGCACCGGCATGGTGCGCCCCACCACCGCGTTGCACTCCAGCTGGACGCCCAAGGCCTGCACGTACTCCACCTCCTTCTGGACGATAGCCTTCGGGAGGCGGAACTCGGGGATGCCGTACATGAGCACGCCGCCGGCCTTGTGCAGCGCCTCGAAGAGGTGGACCGTGTGACCCATCTTGGCCAGGTCGGCCGAGCAGGAGAGGCCGGCGGGACCCGACCCGATGACGGCCACCTTGTAGCCCGTGGCCGGCGCCTTGGCAACCGAGTCGGCCCTCCGCTCCGAATGGCCGAACTGCCAATCCGCCGAGAAGCGTTCGAGGCGGCCGATGGCGATGGGGTTTTTCGGGTTGGTGTCGTTGATGATGCAGGCCGCCTCGCAGAGATTCTCCTGGGGGCAGACGCGGCCGCAGACGGCGGGCAGGTTGTTGTACTTCCGGATGTCCTCGGCGGCCTCCACGAAGTGGCCCCTCGAGATGTGGCCGATGAAGGTGGGGATGTCGATGTGGACGGGGCAAGCCACCACGCACCGGGGCTTGGGGCACTCGAGGCAGCGCATGGCCTCGGCAACGGCCTCGGCGGGCGAGTAGCCTAGGGCGACCTCGTCGTAGTTCTTCAGGCGGGCCTCAACGCTCTGGCAGGCGATCTCCAGGCGCCGGTCCTTGGAGCGGGGACGCTTCTTCTCCCCCTCCTTCACGCCGCCCAGGGCTGCGATGTCAACGGTTTCACTCATGAATCCATCTCCCCTACCGCTTGAGCGTTTCGAAATAGAGCCGGCAGGAAGGGCTTGAGGCGATGGCCTCGCGCTCCTCCTTCTGGTAAACCTTCATTCGGGCGAACATCTCGTCCCAGTGGACCTTGTGGCCGTCGAAATCGGGCCCGTCCACGCAGACGAATTTCGTTTCGTCGCCGATGCCCACCCTGCACCCCCCGCACATGCCTGTGCCGTCGATCATGATGGTGTTCAGGGAGACCGTGGTGGGCACCTCCCAGGGCCGGGTCATTTCCGCCACGGCCCTCATCATGATGGGCGGACCGATGGCCACCACGCGGTTCATGGGCCGCCCCTCGTCGTGGAGTTTCTTGAGGGCATCGCTCACGAAGCCCTTCATGCCGAAGGTGCCGTCGTCGGTGGTGACGATCAGCTCGTCGGAAGCCGACCGCAGCTTGTCGTCCCAGAACATCAGGTCCTTGCGCCTGTAGCCGATGATCGTGACCACGTGGTTGCCCGTGGCGCGAAGCCCCTTGCAGATGGGGTAGATGGGCGCGACTCCCAAGCCGCCGCCGATGACCACCACCGTTCCCACCCGGTCCAGGTGGGTCGGCGTGCCCAGGGGACCGAGGACGGCGAAGAGATCCTCTCCCACTTGGAGCTCTTCGCCCAGTTCGATCGTGGAGCGGCCGACCTCCAGAAAGACAATGGTGACCTCGCCCTTCTCCGGATTGGAGTCGGCGATGGTGAGCGGGACCCGCTCGCTGTCTTCCCGGTTCATGACCATCAGGAACTGCCCGGGTTTGTGGGCCTTGGCCACCCGAGGGGCTTCAATGGTCATCTCCACCACTCCGGTGGCGAGCACTTTCTTGCCGGTGATTCGGTACATGGAACCCCCTTCGGACACGATGCCGTCTACCCGCGGGCATGCTAAAATACGCGGTCGCCCCCCCGGAAAAGAGGGGCGAATTATAATGCCTGGAGGGCTGAATTTGCAAGTGGAGGGCCAGGTCTACCAGACCATGGGGAAGTGGCACTGGGTCTGGGACGGCGCCGAAGTGAGGCAGGGCTTCCCCGGCGGCCGCCTGGCGCTGGGCGAAGGCCGGCGCAAGAACCGAGTGGCGGTGGGCGACCGGGTCACGCTCAGGCTCCAGTCCGACGGTTCGGCCCTCATCGAGTCCATCCTGCCCAGGAAGAGCAAGCTCTCCCGCCGCATGTCGTTTACGGGGGCGGAACACGTGGTGGCGGCCAACGTGGACGTGCTGGCGGTCATGCTCGCCCCCAATCCGCTCCTGAACACGGCCCTGCTCGACCGGTATCTCGTGGCGGCGCTGTCTCAGGGAATGGAGGTGGCGGTCCTCGTGAACAAGATGGACCTCCTCTCGGAATCAGACGTGGATGAGGCCCTGGCGCCCTACCGGAGGCTCAGCTACCCGATATTCCCCATGGCCGCCAAGCTCCGCCGCGATCTGGACGCCTTCCTCTCCGCGGTGGCGGGCCGGTGGGTGGTCCTCGTGGGCCACTCCGGGGTCGGCAAGACCACCCTGGTCAACGCCGTCGTGCCGGGGGCGGAGGAGAAGGTGGGAGAGGTCCGCGAAGCCACCGGCAAGGGGCGGCACACCACCTCCAGCGCCATCGCCCACCGGCTGGGGGACGGCACCATCCTCGTGGACACCGCGGGCATTCGGGAGTTCGCGCTCTGGGAGGTGGGCTGGCGCGAGGTGGAAGTGGCCTTCGCGGAAATCCACGAGGCTGGGGCTGGATGCCGCTTTCCCGACTGCCAGCACTCCCGCGAGCCGGGGTGCGCCGTGAAGGGGGGCCTCCAGGCGGGCCAGGTCAATTCCCGCCGCTACGAGAGCTACCTGTCCCTGCTTCAGGAGGCCCTGGGAAAAGGGACGCCCGGACGGTAGCGGGGTGAGCGGTCAGAGGGGGAGGCAGCAGGATTGTTGCTCCATGTCCGCCCAGGTCTCCGCACCCTCATGCCGATCGAATCAAAACGAAAAGGGGGAGCCGCCACGGGCGCCCCCCCCTCATCGGCGAAGTTTTTAGCAGGTCTTACTTGGCGGCGGTCGGTTGGGGGGCCTCGGGCTTCTGCTCGGTGGTCGCGGGCTGGGCGGCCTCGGGCTGCTGGGATGTGTTGGCCGGAGCAGTGGCCTCCGGGGCCGGCGCGGGCGCGGGCTGCTCGGCGGGGGCGGGCGCCTCGGCCGGGGCTTCGGCCTTCTGGCAGGAGACGAAGGCGGTGAGGCTCAGAACCAACATCAGGCCGATGAGAATCTTGCTTGCGGTCTTCATGCGCTTTCCTCCACAGTGAAAGGTGATCCTTCCTTACTCTAAGGTTTCCGATTCCCCTGAAAGCCTATCAGACCCTTCCCATCCTGTCAAATCGATGTTGCCGTTGTCTGCCCTTAGGCCATTTCGTGCTTGAGGCCCCGGGCCAGCAGTTCCTCGAGCGCCCTGGCGGGAGGCAAGCCCCCGAAGAGGATCTGCTCCACGGCGAAGGTGATGGGCATCTCCACAGACCTCGTGCGCGCGAGATCGGCCGCCGACCGGGTGGTGGGGACACCTTCGGCCACCGTCTTCATGGACTCCAAGATGGCGTCCAAGGTCTCTCCCCGCCCCAGGCGCACCCCCACGGTGCGGTTGCGGCTCTCGGCTCCCGTGCAGGTGAGGACGAGATCGCCCACCCCCGACAGACCCGAGAAGGTCTGGGGATCGGCTCCCATGGCCGTGCCCAGGCGGGTGATCTCCCGCTGTCCCCGGGTGATCAGGGCGGCGATCGTGTTGGGTCCGAACCCCAGCCCGACCGCTATGCCGCAGGCCAGGGCGATGACGTTCTTGAGGGCGCCCCCGAGCTCCACGCCGGTGCGATCGGTGCTGGCGTAGCCTCTCAAGGGAGGCCGTGAGACCAGGCGCTGTGCGGCTTCGGCCCGGTCCAGATCGGGCGAGGCGAGGACCACTGCGGTGGGGTGTCCCGCAGCCAGGCCCGCGGCAAAGGAGGGGCCGGAGAGCACCACAACCGGTTTGCAGGACTCGGGGAGGAGTTCTTCGATCAGGGCGCTGACCGGAAGGAGCGTCTTCTGCTCGATCCCCTTGGAGGCGGAGATGACCAGCGCACCGGGCGGGCAGAGGGGGCCGATGCTTTTCCAGAGAGCGCGCGTGGCCTGGGCCGGGGCGACGGAGAGCCAGGTCTGCGCGGGCCAGGGAACGCGGGTGGTCTCATGAAAAAGATGAAGGTTGGGGGGCAGAGGATGCCCCGGCAGGAAGTCCACATTCTCGCCGGTAGAGAGCATCCGCTCGAACTGCTCCTCCTCGTAGACCCAGAGAGCCACCTCCTCGCAGAGGGAGGCCAGGTGGATGGCCAGGGCGGTGCCCCAGGCACCCGCGCCCCACACGACGGCGCGGCCGGCCCTCAAGGTCTCTTCTCCTTGTCCTTGCCCTTGCCCCACAGGGTGGACTCGGTGCCCTTCATCAGGTTTCGCATGTTGCGGTGGTGCCTGGCCACCAGGAGGAGCGCGGTGCCCAGTCCCAGGAGGGCCGTGGGCAGGCTGTACCACCCCTTGATGAGATGGAAGGCCAGGAGGGAGAACCCGAAGGTGAGCGACCCCAAGATGGACCCGAGGGAGACGAAGCGCAGCGTCAGAATCTCCAGCAGGAAGGCGGCCAGGGCCAGCAAGGTGGGCAGGGGGGCGATGAAGAGAAAGGCCCCCAGGCCGGAGGCCACGCCCTTGCCGCCGCGGAACTGGAGCGAGAAGGGAAAGCAGTGGCCCACCACCGCCGCCGCGCCGCCCGCCGCGCCCATCCACTCGGCGCTCCCCCACTTCCGGCAGAACCAGACGGAGAGAGCGGCTTTCCCAGCGTCCAGAAGGAGCGTCAGGAGACCCAGCAGCTTGCCCTGGGTGCGCAGCACGTTGGTGGCTCCCGCGTTGCCGGAGCCCATCTCCCGAATGTCGCGCCCCGTCCGCCAGCGGGTGATGGCATACGCAAAGGGCATGGAACCCAAGCAGTAAGCGAGGAGGACCAGCAGGAGATCTCGGAAGCTCAAGGCGTGCCTCCCAGAGGAAAGCGGCCGAGGGCCCGGTAGACGGGGCCGGCCGGGGTGAGCGTGCTCTGGTAGAGGGTTGCATCCCGGACCGCCACCTCACCGGCGGCGCTACCCGCCGATCGCTTCAGCTCCTCGGAGAGCCGTGGCTCGAACGAGGGTACCCCAAGGCGGCCTAAGGTGAGATGGGGATGAAAGGGCCTGGACTCGCCGGGGAAACCGATCGCCGCCAGGGAGCTCTCCGCGGACCGGTGCAGTTCGGCCAGGGCGCCGGACGCCTCTTCCACGCCGCACCAGACGACGCGGATCTTGCCCGCCTGACCGAAGGAGCCTAGCCCCCGGAGGACGAAGGTAAAAGGCTTGGCCTGGCCCATCGTTCCGCCCAAGGCGCCGGACACGGCGGCGAGGTCTTCCTCGGGCAGGTCCTCGAAGAAGTGCAACGTGAGGTGCATGGCCTGGGGCGAGACCCACTTCACGCCTCGGGCCAGCGGACACAGCCTCGCGATCCATTCGGTGAGCCTCCCCTTGACCTCTTCCGGGATGTCCAGTGCTAGGAAGGCCCTCATCACCCTCTCCTCACCCGATCCTATCGAAAAATCCTTTACGAGTCAATGAGTTATTGCACAGGGGGCGCATCCGGGAAGCGGAAGGGGGCCACTCATGGAGGGACAGCTCGGTGCCCATCAGAGCGGGGAGGCAGTGAGCGATCAGTCCAGCTCGATGGGGTCCCACGCCTTTTCCTTCGGCGGAAGCTTGGCCTCTGAGGGCGGGGGCTCCTGAAAGAGTTCGGCGAGCAGCGGGTGGCGGAAGTCCAGGGCGCTGCCCGAGCGCCTCACGAGGGCCGCCTCCTCCATCCAGCGGGCGTAGGAGCGCGTCGCCCCGGCCGTGAGCCCCAGGGATCTGGCCAGGGCGGGCACCGTCATCGGCCCCGCCTCGGCCACCAGAAAGGCCACGCGCCGCAAGGCCACACCTCCCCGGGCCGCCGCCAGGCCAGTGGCCCACTCGTAGCTCAGGTGAAGGCGCCTGAGCTCGGAGCCCGGCGGCAGGCGGCGGTAGAGCGGAGGAACGTCTCCGGATGCCGGGGTCTCCCAGAGGGCGAGAGGGACCCCGGCCGTCTTGAGCCGGGATCGGAGCTCCTTGGCGTGCCGGGGAAACCTGCACAGCAGGAGAAGGGGACAGCGCCGGGCAACGGCCCGCAGGGAGCCCCACAACTCCTGGGCGGAACGGGTCTTGCTCCAGCCCAGCAAGAGAGCCGAGTTCCTCACCAGCAGGCCCTTGCCCGCCGATGCTTTGGCAACCGCCGCCTGGAAGGGTGCCCGCTCCAGGTCGGCTTCGGACCATCCGCCGGGAGTCGCCACCGCGTAGCCGTAGTCGGCTCGCGCCAGCACGCAGCGCCCGTGTTCGAGCAAGGAGAGAAGGTCATTCTCCATGAACCTAAGGTAGACCCCATGACGATCAGATGTCAAGTGACAGGGGCTCTCTCGCGCCTCTTGGGCGATCCTCGTGGGCGTGGTACCATCCCGCCCTGGAGGCCGGATGAAGGTCACCTTCCTCGGTACCGGAACGTCGGTTGGGGTCCCCGTCGTGGGATGCCGCTGCCCCGTCTGCGCGTCGCCGGATCCCAGAAACCACCGGCTCCGGCAGTCCATCTGGATTCGCCAGGGGGAGCTCTCCGTGCTCATTGACGCCGCCGTGGATTTCCGGCAGCAGGCCCTGCGCTACGGCATCGGGCGCCTCGACGCCATCCTGCTCACCCATCCTCACGCCGACCACATTCTGGGCCTCGACGACACCCGCCCCTACGCTTACTGGCAGAAGAATTTCCTTCCCGTCTATGGAAGCCGGACCACTCTGGAGGGCGTCAGGCGGACCTTCTGGTATGCCTTCGAGCCGGTGCCTCAGGGAGGAGGCGTTCCGAGGCTGGAGCTAAGGCCGCTGGAGGGCCCCTTGCTCCTTCCGGGCCTCACCGTCACCCCCGTGGAGGCCGACCACGGCAGCATGCCCGTGACCGGCTACCGAATCGACGGCTTCGCCTACCTCACGGACTGCAAGCGGATTCCGCGGGAGGCGGTGGCGGCCCTGCGCGGCGTGGACACGCTGGTGATCAACGCCCTGCGCAGGCATCCCGACCATCCCACCCACATGACGGTGGCAGAGGCCCTGGTGGCGGCGGAGGAAATCGGGCCGCGCCGAACCTATCTGATCCACATGGGCCATGAGCTGGAGCACGAGGAGTTGGCCGCGTCGCTGCCGAAGGGAACCGAGCCGGCGTTCGACGGTCTGGAGCTGGATCTGTAAGGGCTGAGAGCCGAGGAGGATGTCATATGACAGCGACTATGCACTACGCGGATATCGAGGGCCGGCGGGTCCTGATCACCGGGGCCTCTTCCGGGATCGGCTTGGCCTGCGCAGAAGCTTTCCTCAACCAGGGGGCCAGGGTGGCTGCCCAGTTCCACAACCAGGAGGCGCCGCTGCGCGGGCTCGTCCAGGATTCTGCCGGCCGGGCCTTCGCCCTCCAGGCCGACCTGGCCCTGGAGGAGGGCTGCGTTGGCCTGTGCGAGGCCGCCCAGGCTGTGCTCGGGGGCCTCGACGTGCTGGTGCACTCGGCAGGCATATGGACCGACGGGCCCATTCTGGAGATGGACCGGACGACCCTGGAGACCACATTCCAGACCAACACCTTCTCCTCATACTACCTGGCCCGCGAAGCGGCGCGCCGGATAGGGCACGGCAGCCTGATCTTCATCGGCTCCACGGCGGGCCAGCGCGGCGAGCCGGGGCACAGCCACTACGCCGGAAGCAAGGGAGCGGTCCAGTCGCTCGTCTCCTCCATCGCGCAGGAGTTGTCACCCCGCATCCGCGTGAATCTGGTCTCTCCGGGATGGGTCCGGACCCCCATGAGCGAAGCGGCTCTGGCCGAGCGAGAGGATCGGATCGTGGCCGCGGTGCCGCTGCGCCGCGTGGCGGAGGCGGAGGATGTGGCCTCGGCGGTGCTGTTCCTGGCGAGCGAGGCGAGCCGCCACCTCACTGGCGTGGATCTCTGCTGCTCGGGCGGGGCGCTCCTGCCGATGCCGAGGGGATAGGTGAAGATGGAGACAGAGAACCAGGGGCGAATAGGCCCGGGGAGTCGCGCTACCTGCTCCTTTGCTAACGCTTCACCCTGATTCCTAACGCTCCAAATCTTCGTTCCCCCATTCCCGTTTGTGCCTCGGTGCCACTGTGTCTTTCTTCCAGTTCCCCACTCTCAGGTCCTTCGTGTCTTGGTGGTTCATTTTTCATCTTCCGCCTTCCGCCTTCTCCAACTGCCCCACCATGTCCGCCACGTCCTTGCGGGTCGCCGGATCGAGCTGGCAGTCCAGGGCCTTTCGGAATAGCCCCAGGGCCTCCTCGGGCCGGTCGGTCTGGAGGCAGAACGTGCCGAGGGTGAGGTAGTTGGGCGGATAGGAGGGATAGAGCCGGATGCCCTCCCTGTAGAGCTGCTCGGCCTGGCTGAAGCGTTTCAGGAGCAGGTAGATGTCCGCCTCTTCCTTCAGGGTGCGCTGGGGCGACGGGCTGATCTGCAGGGCCGCGAGGAAATCCCTGGCCGCCCGGTCCTCCTTGTCCTGCACCAGGTGGACGCGCCCCTGGAGCAGATAGGTCCTCTCATTGGCGATGCCCTCCCCCACGGCGCGGTCGAGGAGCGGGAAGGCCTTCTCCGTGTCGCTGCGGTCGAGGTAGTAGGCGGCCAGCGGATTGAGCGCTGCCACCTCCTCCGGCTGGAGTTCCAAGGTCCGCTGATACTGGCGCGCCGCATCATCCGGCTTCCCCTGGGCCACCAGGACGTGGCCTTTGGCGGTCCATGCCTCGGCCATGTTGGGCGCCAGGGCCAGCGCCCGGGAGAGCGCGGTCAGGGCCTGATCCAACCGGCCGGCCCGGCGGAGCGTCTCCCCGTATTCGAACCAGGCCGATGGGTTTCCGGGGTCCCTGTCGGTGACCTGGCGGCAGAGGTCCAGGGCGCGGTCCCACGCCCCCAGCGCGCGATTCTGTCGGGCCTGATCGAGAAGGGGCAGAAGAGCCACCTGGGCCTGAGGGTCGGGGAGGTTTGGCCCGGGTGGCGAGCCCGCCGGCACGGGGGTGTACCCCAGGCCGCGCAGCGATGGATCTACCGTACCCTCGGGGGAGCGGGCCTGGGTCAGGCTGGGGAGGGCCGCGCGCAACTTCGCGGCCTCGGGGGGCGGAGATGGGGCCAGGTCGTGGGTCTCCCCGGGGTCCTCTTGGAGATCGAAGAGCCGGTCCGAAGGTCCCCGGATCCACTTGAAGCGGCCGTCCGTCACCCCGGCGAGCGGGCTCCACCGGTAGGCATCGAAGGGGAGCCACGTTTCAAGGGGGAAGGTCCTCGCGGCTAACGGAGATGCCTTGCCCGGTGCCAAGAGGTCCCGCCCGTCGCAGGGAGAGGCCGGGAGGCCGGCTAGGGCCGACAGGGTGGGGTCCACGTCGGCTAGGGAGCACGCAGTGTCGATCTGACGGGGCTCGCCAGTTCCTGGGCCGCTGATCACGAGCGGGACCTGGATGGTGGATTGAAAGAGAAGGATCCCGTGCGTGGGCTCGCCGTGCTCTCCGAGGGCCTCACCGTGGTCCGCCACGAGAGCCACGATGGTCTTCGGAGGAAGGGCCTTCAGGAGGCGGCCGACCTGCTCGTCCACGTAGGCCACGGCTCCGTCGTAGGGACCCTTCCCCCGTCCCGCGAAGCGCTCGGGAGCGTCGTACGGCTCATGGGTATCAAAGTAGTGGGCCCACAGGAAGAAGGGGGCCTGGCCCGCGGCCTTCACGTCGCTCAGGGCCCTGTCGGTGACCTGCTCCGCGCCGCGTGAACCCGCCGGCCCCACGGCATCGTCGTACTGCGAGAACCCCCTCGGGAGGCCATACCGGGAGGCCAGGACGGAACTGGCCACCACGGCATAGGTCTTGTAGCCGCGGGAGGCGAAGCGTTGGGCCAGGGTGGGGATCCCCTCGGCCAGCCTGCCCAGGCCGTTGTCGTGAAGGCCCGTGCGGGAGGGGAAGTCCCCGGTGAGGAGAGTGGCGTGGGCGGGCAGCGTGAGGGGCGCGGGTGTGAAGCATCGCGTAAGACGGAGTCCCCCGGCTGCCAGCCGGTTCAGATTGGGCGCCAGATCCTTGGGTCCGCCCCAGGCCTCGAGCCGGTCTGCCCGAAAGGTATCGAGGCTGATGAGGACCACGCTGGGTTCCCGGGCCGTCGCCGTGAGTGCGGCGAATCCCAATGCTGCCGCTACAAGCCATCGAGCGCGCATGGATGTTCCTCCTCCCTTTGGGGCCAGATGATAGCACGCCGCGGGCGGCGCCCGAACACCTGGCGAGCTCCTTGACCGGAATGGCCCGGGTGGCTAGAGTGGACCTCCCGGGAGGGCACGCGTGCGGAACCTCATTACTCTCCTTCCACGTGGTTGTCGGACGCTGTCGGGCCTGGGAGTGCTCCTCCTCCTGTTCGGCTGCGGCCCCAGGCCCGTCCGGATCGGGGCGGTGCTGCCGCTAACGGGCAGCCTGGCCGCCTATGGCCAAAGCCTCGAGCGCGGGGTCCTCACGGCTGCGGACCAGGTGAATCGCGAAGGCGGGATCGAGGGCCGGCGGCTGGAGGTCCTCATCCGGGATTCCGCCTCCGATCCCAGGCAGGCCGTGGAGGCCTTTCGGAGCCTGATCCTCGAGGAGAAGGTGGCGGTCGTGGTGGGCGGCGGCAGCAGCGACGAGGCTCTGGCCATGGCGCCGCTGGCCGACCAATACCAGCGGGTCCTCTTCTCGCCCTCCGCGAGCAGCCCCAAGCTCTCGGAGGCCGGAGACTTCGTTTTTCGAAACTGGCCCTCGGACGCCCTGGAGGGCAGAGCAACCGCGGACCTGGCGGCCTATACGCTCCATGCCAACCGCGTGCTCCTGCTCGCCGAGCGCAATGCGTACGCCGACGGTCTTGCCTCGGCCTTCGAAAAGCGCTTCTCGACGGAGGGGCGAAGCGTGGATCGGCTCGATTTCAACTCCGGCGAAGCGGGGAGCGAACCCTTTCTGAAAAGCGCGCTGGAGAGATCCCGCGGGGCTCAGGTCCTGTACCTGGTGGGGTACGGCCCGGACCTGCTGCCGCTGATCGAGGGCCTGAAGAGGGAGGGAGTCGACCGCCCCATGCTCTCCGTCAGCGCCCTGGCGGAGCGGCACTTCATGGCCAAGGCCGGCCGCCTGCTGGATGGGGTGGTCTTCCTGGGGCCGACCTACGCCCCCGACTCGTCGTCCCCGGCCGTGCAGGTCTTCGCCTCCTCCTACGAGCGCCGCTACCACGACGTGCCCGACATCTATGCCGCCCACGCCTACGATGCCGTCATGGTCCTGGTTTCGGAGATGGCCAGGGATGGCCTCTCGGCCCAGGACGTCCGAAAGGGGCTGCTCTCCGTGAAGGACTTCCAGGGGGCCTCGGGGTCGATGAGCTTCGACGCCAGGGGAGACGTCATCCAGACCTACGAGGCCTGCGTGGCAGAGGGGGGACGTGCGGTGCCCCTGAAATCGGTTCTGGACCAGGTGCTGCCGCCCATGCAACGCCAAGTCGATGAGCTGAGGTTCGGGAAGTGAGCGCGGGGAAGGCGCTCGATCTCGAGAAGCTGCTGAGCCGCCGGCGCCGTTGGCGGCGGGACGGGCAGAGGGTGGTCTTCACCAATGGCTGTTTCGACCTCCTGCACGCGGGACACGTGCGCTACCTGAACGCGGCCCGCGGCCTCGGGGACCGACTGGTGGTGGGCCTCAACAGCGACTCATCGGTGCGGCGGCTGAAGGGGGAGGGCCGGCCCGTCACGCCCGAGGCGGAGCGGGCCGAGATCCTCGCCGCTCTCGATGCCGTGAACGCGGTCTGCCTCTTCGCGGAGGACACGCCCCTCCGGCTCATTGAGCTCCTCACGCCGGACCTCCTGGTGAAGGGCGGCGATTGGGCCCCGGAGGCCATCGTGGGACGGGATCACGTCCTGGCCCACGGCGGCCGCGTCCTGACCATTCCGGTCGTCGAGGGCCGGTCCACGACCGCCCTGCTCGCCCGGCTGGGAGGCGTGCGGCCGTGACGCCCCTGGTCAGGGCCTTCCTGGCCGAGCTCGGACGTCGGCTGGGCGGTGCGCAAGGACTGGCCTCCGTGGGCGGAGCGGGCCGGTCCTACGCCCTGGCGGCGCTGCTCGGCGAGCGGGACGTCGCCGTCGCCATCGTAGTTCCCTCCCAGGCCGTCGGGCTGAAGCTCCACGGCTTCCTGCGCGCCCTGCTGGGCGAGGGGAAGGCCCCCCTCTGGCTGCCCGCCCCGGACGCGGACCCCTACGAAGGATTGCCGGGGCACCCCGGAATCCTTGCCCAGCGGGCCACCGCCCTGTCCCTCCTCGCCGCCTCCGCCCGCCCTTCCCTGCTCGCCACGGCGGAGAGCCTTCTCTATAGGGTGCCCAGGCCCGGCTGGTGGAAGAGCTGCCTGATCACGATCGAGGAGGAGCAGGCCCTGGACCGAAGGGAGTTCCGCACCGCCCTGTGGCGTCTGGGCTATCGGCAGGTGGACCAGGTGGGTGAGCCGGGCGAGGCCGCCTTCCGAGGGGGCATCGTGGACCTCTTCTCTCCCCTGGAGAACCTGCCCGTGCGCCTCGAACTCTTCGGCGACGAGGTGGATTCCCTGCGCTTCTTCGACCCCGCCTCGCAGCACTCTCTGGGGGCCGTGGGCCGCCCCCTCCTCGTGCCGCCGCTCTCCGAGGCCGTTCGCGACGACGCCCTGCTGGAGAACGTGAAGGCCCGGCTCGCCGGAACCGGAGAATTTGGGGCCCTGCGCCTGGAGGGGCTCTCCAGCGTGGGCACCTATCCCTCGCTCGCCGCGGAGGTGCGCCAGGACCGTGAGTTCTTCGGCACCCTGAAGGAGTTCCTCCCCTCTGCCCAGTGGGCCTTCTGGGACCCGCCGCAGGTCCTGGACCAGGCGAAGAGCACCCTCGAGGGCTGGCGGTCCGGCTTCGAGGCCAGGCACAGGCCCCCTTTCCTCGACCCGGAGCGGCTGTTCATGGGCCTCGGGCAGCTGGAGTCCCTGCTCCAGGATCCTCGAACCGTGCGCTTTTCAGGCGGAGCGGAGGAGGGCGTACCCACCGAGCGCGCCCCCATCTACCCCGGCGAGCCCTACCGCCTCCTGACCCACATCAAGGATCGCGTGGCGCAGGGGTACCGCTGCCTGGCCCTGCTCCAAGGGCAAGGCACCCTGGACCGGCTGGCCGAGATGGCGCTGGCCGAGGACCTGCCGCTCCTCAGGGAGGCGCCGGCGGGCGACGAGCTGCCGCCCGGCTTCTACGGCGCCCTGGCCCCCGCCGAGGAGGGGGTCGTCTTCCCCGGCCTGGGGTGGATGACGGTCACGGAGAAGGAGATCTTCGGGCGCGGACGGGCGCTCCCGGAGGCGCGCGTCCAGCGCCGCGAGGCCTTCTTCACGGGACTCAGGGACCTCAAGGCCGGCGACCCGGTGGTTCACCTGGAGCACGGGGTGGGGCTCTACCAGGGCATCGAGACGCTGGTCCGGGAGGGTCTGCGGGAAGACTACCTGGTGCTCACCTACCAGGGAGACAGCAGGCTGCTCGTGCCGGTCCAGCGGATGGATCTCATCCAGAAGTACGCCGGGCCGGAGGGCTACGTCCCGCCTCTGGACCGTCTCGGGGGCACCACCTGGAAGAAGACCAAGGACAAGGTGCGACGGGCGGTCAAGGAGATCGCCGGCGACCTCCTGAAGCTCTACGCGCAGAGGAAGACGGTGGAGGGCCACCGGTTCGGGCCGGACGGCGAATGGCAGACCGAATTCGAGGCGCAGTTCCCCTTCGAACTCACGCCGGACCAGGCGAGAGCGGTGGAGGAGGTGAAGGCCGACATGGAGTCGGTGAAGCCCATGGACCGCCTCGTCTGCGGGGACGTGGGCTTCGGCAAGACGGAGGTGGCCCTGCGGGCGGCCTTCAAGGCCGTGGCAGACGGCTTGCAAGTGGCCGTGCTCTGCCCCACCACCGTGCTCGCGCTGCAACATATGGAGCGCTTCGGCGAGCGGTTCGCCCCCTTTCCCGTCCGCGTGGCCATGCTCTCCCGGTTCGTCCGGGCCAGGGATCAGAAGCGCGTGGCCGCCGCCGCCTCGGCGGGGGAGATCGACGTGCTCATCGGCACCCACCGGATCCTCTCCAAGGACGTGGTCATGCCCCGGCTCGGCCTCCTGGTGGTGGACGAGGAGCAGCGCTTCGGCGTGGCCCACAAGGAGAAGATCAAGCAGCTCAAGACCAAGGTGGACGTCCTCACCCTCACCGCCACGCCCATTCCGAGGACGCTCCAGATGGGTCTCTCGGGGATCCTCGACATGTCCCTCATCCAGACGCCGCCCAAGGACCGCCTCAGCATTCAGACCTCCGTCCAGCCCTTCGATCCCGATCTGCTCAAGTCCTCAATCCGCCGGGAACTCTCACGGGGCGGCCAGGTGTACTACGTGCACAACAAGGTGGAGACCATCGCGGGGGCGGCCAGGAAGATCCAGGAGTGGGTCCCGGAGGCCAGGGTCACCATGGCCCACGGCCAGATGGGAGAGAGGGCCCTGGAGGAGGTGATGATCGCCTTCTTTCACGGCCAGTACGACGTGCTCGTCTCGACGACCATCATCGAAAACGGGGTGGACCTGCCCAGGGCCAACACCCTCCTGGTGGAGAACGCCCACGCCATGGGCCTCACGCAGCTCTACCAGCTGAGAGGGAGGATCGGCCGGAGCGACGTGCCCGCCTACGCCTACCTATTCACCCCGCCGGGCCTCGCCCTGAAGGGCGACGCCGAGCGCCGCCTCGAAACCCTGCGGGAGTTCTCCGAGCTGGGGGCCGGCTTCCGAGTGGCGGCCGTGGATCTGGAGCTGAGGGGGGCCGGCAACCTTCTGGGCGCCGAGCAGTCCGGCCACATGGCCTCGGTGGGTTTTGAGCTCTACCTCAGGATGCTCGAGGAGGCGGTTTCCGAGGCCAAGGGTGAGGCGGTCGCCCCGGTGGTCCGGTGCGAATTGAACCTGGGGCTGGATTTGGCCGTGCCCGTGGAGTATATGGAAGAGATGCACCAGCGGCTCGAGTTTTACAGGAAGCTGTCGCTGGCCGCCACGGAGGCCGAGGTAGACCGGGTAGCGGAAGAGCTGCAGGATCGCTTCGGACCGGCACCGGACAAGGTGCTCGCCATGCTGGAGGCGGTTCGGCTGCGCCTGCGCGCCGAACGGCTGGGGATCCGCAGCGTGGCGGCGAGGAAGGGGGCTCTCGCCATCAGCTTCGATCCCTCGGTCCCCTGGGATCCCGCGCGCCTCGTGCGCTTCCTGTCCCGTCGCCCGGGAGTCCACCTGAATCCGGCCGGAAGCCTGGAGATGGGCCTGGCGGGCGGCGAGAGTTCGGTCCAGCTCCTGGGCTCCCTGCTGGAGGCGGTGCGCCCTTCGGGGGAGGCGTGGGGGTGAGGAGAGCACCCTGCGGCAGGGCCTCGGCGGCCCTCGCGGTCCTGCTTCTCCTGGCCGCCTGCGCCAACAGCCCCATGCGGCGCCTGGAGCGCAACCCGGACATCCTGGCCGTCGTGGGCCGCTACTTCATCACCCGGACCGATCTGGCATCCGCCCTCACCTACAACCAGGTGCCGGATACCCAGGACCCCCTCATCCAGAGCCGGATCTGGGACGGCCTGGTGAACAGCGTCCTGATCCTGAACGATGCGGCCACCGGCCCCGTGCCTCTCGCTCCCGTGAGCCTGGGGCCCTATTCGGATCCCAAGGTCCGCGACGATCAGACCGGCGCCGAGTTGGAGGAGAACGTCTACAGCAAGATCAACGTCCTGCCCGGGGAGGTGGAACGCTACTACCAGCAGCACCTGGCCGACTACAGGCGGGGGGAGGGCGTGCTCCTGAGAACCATCCTCGTTCCCGGTCTGAAGCAGGCCCAGGACGTGGAGAAGCTCCTCGGTGCGGGGCACAGCTTCGGAGACGTGGCCCGGCTCTATTCCGTCTCTCCTGACAGGGGCTCCCCTCAGTACTTCCAATCCTCGGAGCTTCCCGACTACCTTCGCGACCGGCTGGCGCAGGCCCATCCGGGCGTGCCCACGGAGCCCATCCGCGTCTCGGACGAGTTCTACCAGATCGTGCTGGTGCAGGAGCGCTGCACGAGCTACGTGCTGCCCCTGGAGGAGGTGGCGCCCCAGATCCGGCTCACCCTCAGCGACGCGAAAGGGGACCGCCTGCTCAAGGAGTACCTGTCGAGTCTCCGCCAGCGCTTCCAGGTGGTGGTGTTTTGGTCTAAACTACCCTTCCGGTACCAGAAGGAGACACCATGAAACGCCTCGTCCTCTTAAGCCTCGCCCTCTTCCTGCTGCTGCCCGGTGCCGCGCCCCGGGCCAAGGTGGTGGAGGAGATCGTCATCAAGGTCAACGACGCCATCGTAACCCGTAGCGAATACGAGCAGCGCCTGAAGAGCACCATGGAAGGCCTCAAGAGGGAGTATAAGGGGCCTGACCTGCAGGAGCAGCTCAAACAGGTGCCCCAGAAGCTCTTGGAGCAGATGGAGGACGAACTCCTCCTCGTGGAGAAGGCCAAGCAGTTATACAACGTCGATGCCATCGTGGATAACCAGATCGACGAGTTCATGAAGGAGAACCACATCGCGACCAAGGCCGACCTGGCCAAGGCCCTCCAATCCGAAGGCCTCACCATGGAGGAGTTCCGCAAGCAGCTCACGCTCATCTACGTGCCGGAGTTCATGCGGAGCCGGGAGATCCGAAGCAAGATCTCCATCAGCACGGATGAGATCAGGGATTATTACGAGGCCCACAAGAGCCAGCTGGCGAGCAAGCCACAGGTCCAGCTCGAGGAGATCCTCATCCTCAAGCAGGGCCATACCCTGGAGCAGGCGCAGGCCATGGCCGCCCAGATCCGCAAGGAGTTCATGGCGGGCAAGTCCTTCGGCGACCTGGCCGAGGAGTACTCGCAGGCCTTCTCCCGGACCAGGAAGGGGGAGGCCGGCTGGTTCACCGCCGACGATCTGGCCTCTCCCATCGCCAAGGCGGTCTTCGCTCTCAAGGTCGGCGAGGTGACCGACCTGATCCCCACCGACGCGGGCTGGTATCTCTTCCGCCTGGAGAACCGCAAGGACGCGACGGTCCCGACGCTCGACCAGTCCAGGGACCAGATCATCGAGGCCTTGAAGGAGGAGAAGTTCCAGAAGGAGTACAAGAAGTACATCGAAAACCTCAAGGCCCAGAACTACGTTCGGATCAACCCGAAGTATGTGTGAGGGACAGGGGACAAGGGACAGGGGATGAGGGAAATAGATGAGAGAGGGTAGGCCGCTGCCGGCGGATCGAAGGCCGCCGGGCGGTCTCTCGTGCCTCATCGCTCGACCCTCGGCGCTCGCTCCTCCCTCCGCCCCGGGAGGGGAGCGGGACGGCCGCTTTCCGGACTGGCGATGCGCCTCGATCTCTACCTGAAGAACACGCGATTGGTCAAGCGGCGCTCCTCGGCCAAGGCCGCGGTCCTCGACGGGGCCGTGCTGGTGAACGGCCACCCCGGAAAGCCCGGCAAGGAGGTGCGGGCGGGCGACCTGCTCTCCATTCTGGAAGAGGAGGAGGCGCCGGTGCGGATCCGCGTCCTGCGGGAGGCCCTCCGGCCCGTGCCCAAGGGCAAAGAGGGAGAGTTCTTCGCCGTGGAAGGCGGAGAGAGTTGAACCACCAAGGCGCCAAGCCGGGGAGTGCGGATCGGGAAGGGATGCCGCCATCCGTCTCCTCCCTCCATGCCGCTTCCCCCGCCCCCCATCCCCTGACCGCGCGATCCGAGTATGAAGGGGGCACGGGTTCGCCCTCGCCGGCCGATGGGTGTTCCGCGCTCCCGGGCTACCAGTTGGGGCCGGTGCGCGTCTCTCCGGGACTGGCGCTGGCGCCCATGGCCGGCCTCACCGACCTCACCTTCCGGAGGGTCGTCCGCCGCTGCGGGCACAGGGGTCTCGTGGTTTCCGAGATCCTCTCGTCGGAGGGGCTGATTCGCGGGCGCCTCGATCCCGCGGAGTACCTCCGCATCGCTCCCGATGAACATCCCGTCGCCCTCCAGCTCTCCGGGGCCGACCCCGAGCGGATGGCGGAGGCCGCGCGCTGGTGCGAGGGCGAGGGTGCCGACGTGGTGGACATCAACATGGGGTGCCCGGCCTCGAAGGTGACCAAGGGCTTCTGCGGAGCGGCCCTTCTCCGGGACCCCGCCCTGGCCGCCCGCGTCGCCGGCGCGGTGGTGCGGGCCATCTCCCTTCCGGTGACGGTCAAGATGAGGCTGGGCTGGTCCGAGAGCGAGATGACCTTTCTGGGGGTGGCGCGGGCGCTGGAGGCGGAGGGGGTGGCCGGCCTCGCCCTCCACGCCCGCACGCGGCGGCAGGGCTACTCGGGGGAGGCGGACTGGGACCGGGTGGCCCAGCTCAAGGCGGTGGTCTCGATCCCCGTGGTGGGGAACGGCGACATCCGGGACCCCGCGCAGGCCCTGTCTCTCTGGCGCCGGACGGGGTGCGACGGCCTCATGGTGGGCCGGGCCGCCGTGAAGAACCCCTGGATATTCCGGCAGATCGAAGAGCTGGCGAGCACGGGATCCTACGGCCAGCCCTCCTTCGAGGAGCGCTCGCAGCTGATCCTGGGGCACTTCGGGGAACTGCTCGCCCTGGGGCCTCCGGGCCTGGCCCTCCACCGCATGAAGAGCTTCCTGGGCAAGTACACCGCGGGCATGGCGGGGGCCGCCACACTGCGCGGAGCGCTGGGAAGCACCAGGGAGCCCGGGGCCCTCCTGGAGGCGCTCGGGGAGTGGGTGAGGGACAGCGGGACAGCGTCCTCCTGAGGACGAAAGCCGCCGTCTTGAGGGGAGCGGTGCTGAGGGGCTATACTCCAACCTCCAGGAAAAGGTCATAGCATGCATGCTGGCCAGAAGCTCCTCATCCTCGATTGCGGTTCCCAGACGACCCAGCTCATCGCCCGCCGCGTCCGCGAGCTCGGGGTCTACTGCGAGGTGGAGCCCTACAGCCTGCCCGTGGAGGCGATCCGCGCCTTCGGCCCCATCGGCGTGATCCTCTCGGGAGGCCCCCAGTCGGTGTACGCCGAGGGGGCGCCCAGCCCGGACCCGCGCCTGCTGGAGCTGGGGGTGCCCGTCCTGGGGATCTGCTACGGAATGCAGTGGCTCGCGCGGCGGCTGGGTGGGGAGGTCGTCCCCGGCGACCGGCGCGAGTACGGTCCCGCCGAATTCAAGGGAGACCGGGCCTGCCTGCTCTTTCACGCCCTTCCCGAGTCCGAGACCGTCTGGATGAGCCACGGAGACCGCGTAGCCCATCTGCCGCCGGGTTTCCGGGTGGCGGGCTCCAGCGTGGAGGCGCCCGTGGCGGCCATGGAGGAGCCGCGCCGGCGCTTCTACGGCATCCAGTTCCACCCCGAGGTGACCCACACTCCCCACGGCACGGCCATGCTCAGGAACTTCCTCTACGGGGCGTGCGGAGCGAAGGGGGATTGGAGCATGGACTCCTTCGTGACCACGGCTTGCGCCGATCTCCTCGCCCGCGTGGGGAAGGATCGGGTGCTCTGCGCCATCTCGGGCGGCGTGGACTCCTCGGTCATGGCGCTGCTCCTCCACCGCGCCGTGGGCGACCAGCTCGACCTGCTCTTCATCGACCACGGGCTGCTGCGCAAAGATGAGGCCCGGCTCGTTCAGGAGAGCTTCGCGCGCAAGTTCCACCTGAAGCTCCGCTCCGTGGACGCCTCGGCGCGCTTCTTCCGGGCCCTTCAGGGCGTGTCCGACCCAGAGGCCAAGCGGAAGGCCGTGGGACGCGCCTTCATCGAGGTCTTCGAGCAGGAGGCCGCGGCCCTCGGGGAGATCCGCTTCCTGGCCCAGGGCACCATCTACCCCGACCGCATCGAGTCGGCCGCGGTGTCGGGGGCTGCCTCCGTCATCAAGAGCCACCACAACGTGGGCGGCCTTCCCGAGCGGATGCGCATGGAGGTGGTGGAACCCCTACGGGACCTCTTCAAGGATGAGGTCCGGGCCCTCGGCAGGCTCCTCGGGCTGGACGAGGCCTTCGTCCGGCGCCAGCCCTTTCCCGGGCCCGGGCTCGCGGTCCGCATCCTGGGGGAGGTCTGCCGCGAGGACGTGGAGGTCCTACAGGAGGCGGACGCCATCTTTCTGGAGGAGATCCGGGCCGCGGGGCTCTACGACAAGATCGCCCAGGCCTTCGCCGTGCTCCTGCCGGTGCGGACCGTGGGCGTCATGGGGGACGGCCGCACCTATGACCGCGTGGTGGCTCTGCGGGCGGTGACGACCCAGGACTTCATGACGGCGGACTGGTACCGGTTCGAGCCCGATTTTCTCTCCCGCGTGGCGGCTCGAATCGTCAACGAGGTGCGCGGCGTGAACCGCGTGGTGTACGACGTCACCAGCAAGCCGCCGGGGACCATCGAGTGGGAGTGAGGGCATTCATGAGGCTGAAACAGCGAAACAGAGAAACAGGGAACCAGGGAAAGATCTTGGCCAAGAACAAGAGAGATATGCGCAACCGACGATCTCCTTCTTACTCTGTCCCTCTGGCTCCCTATGTCCCTAGTTCTCTCCGTGAGCGGTACCATGACCGATAGGCCCTTCGTCCACCTCCACCTGCACACGCAGTACTCCCTCCTCGACGGCGCGTGCCGCCTGGACGATCTGGTAGAGCAGGCGGTGGCGCAGAAGGCGCCGGCCCTGGGCATCACCGACCACGGGAACCTCTTCGGCGCCGTGAAATTCTTCAAGAAGGCCTCGAAGGCCGGCCTCCGGCCGGTCATCGGCTGTGAGGCCTACCTCGCGCCAAACTCCCGCTTCGACCAGGACACCATGGCCCCGGGCGGCGGCAAGCGGCCCTATTCCCACCTCATCCTGCTGTGCGAGAACGAGAAGGGGTACCACAACCTCTGCAAGCTGGCCACGGCCGCCTTCCTTGAGGGATTCCAGTACAAGCCCCGCATCGACAAGGAGCTCCTGCGCGAGCACCACGAGGGGCTCATCTGCCTCTCCGCCTGCCTGGGCGGCGAGGTGCCTCAAAACCTGCTGAGGGGCAAGCCGGAGGAGGCCCTCCGGTCGGCGCTGGAGTTCAGGGAGATCTTCGGGGAGGGGAACTTCTTTCTCGAACTGCAGGACCAGGGGCTGCCCGAGCAGGCCGAGGTGAACCGGCAGCTCGTGGAGATGTCCCAGGAGACTGGCATCCCCCTGGTGGCAACCAACGACGTGCACTTCCTGAAGAAGGACGACTTCGAGGCCCACAACATCCTCCTGTGCATCCAGACCAAGACCACGCGGGAGGAGCGGAAACGAAGCGGCAAGTTGGCCTACAGCCCGGAGCACTACCTCAAGAGCCCGGCCGAGATGTGGGAGCGCTTCGGCCACCTGCCCCAGGCGCTGGAGAACACCCTCGCCATCGCCAAGCGCTGCCACTTCGCCTTCGACACGGGCTCCAAGCATTACCCCGTCTTCAGGGTTCCGGAGGGGGAAACCCTCAACTCGTACTTCATGAAGGTGGCCCGCGAAGGCTTCGAGCGCCGGCTGGCGCAGGGGCTTCTCGGCCGGGCGGGGGCTCACTCCAAGGAGGACTACGAGGAGCGCCTGCACCGGGAGCTGGATCTGATCCAGAAGATGGATCTGGCGGGTTATTTCCTGATCGTCTGGGACTTCATCCGCTACGCCAAGGACCGGGGCATTCCGGTGGGGCCGGGCCGCGGGAGCGCGGCCGGCTCCTTCGTCTCCTACTGCATGGGGATCACGGACATCGACCCTCTGAAATATGGCCTTCTCTTCGAGCGCTTCCTCAACCCCGAGCGCATTTCCATGCCCGATATCGACATCGACTTCTGCATCCGGGGCAGGGGGAAGGTCATCGACTACGTCACCGAGAAGTACGGCCGGGAGAACGTGGCCCAGATCATCACCTTCGGTGAGATGAAGGCGCGCCTCGCCATCAGGGACGTGGGTCGGGCCCTGGCCGTCCCCCTGGACAAGGTGGACAGGGTGGCCAAGCTCGTGCCGGAGGAGCTCGGGGTCACCGTGGAGGGTGCCCTGAGCCTTGCGCCCCAGCTCAAGAGCCTCCACGGGACGGACGCCGAGGTTCGGGAGGTGCTGGAGATCGCCAAGCGCCTAGAGGGGCTCACGCGGCACGCCTCGACCCACGCCGCCGGAGTGGTGATCGCCCCGAGGCCCATCACCGAGTTCCTTCCGCTGCACCGGGGAAGCGGAGGGAAGGAGGACATCACCACCCAGTACAGCAAGGACGAGATCGAGGCCCTGGGACTCCTCAAGATGGACTTCCTGGGCCTGCGCACCCTCACGATCCTCGACGATGCCCTGCAGCTTATCCGCCGGTCGGGTCATGAGCCGCCCGATCTCGCCGCCGTCCCCCTCGACGACGAGGCCACCCTCGCGCTCTTCGGCCGGGGCGACACGGACGGGGTGTTCCAGTTCGAATCCGGCGGCATGAAGGACATCCTCAGGCGCCTGAAGCCGCAGCGGTTCGAGGACCTCATCGTCCTCAACGCCCTCTACCGCCCGGGCCCCCTCGATGCGGGCATGATCACCGAGTACATCGCCCGCGCCCACGGGCGGAACAAGGTCACCTACCCGGTGCCCGAGGTGGAGCCCATCCTGAAGGAGACCCTCGGGGTGATCGTCTACCAGGAGCAGGTGATGCTCATCGCGCACCGCCTGGCGGGCTTCACCCTGGGCCAGGCCGACACCCTGCGCAAAGCCATGTCCAAGAAGGACTCGGCGGCCATGCAGCACCAGCGCGAGCTGTTCCTCGCGGGCTGCAAGGAACGCCAGGTGGACCCCAGGAAGGCCTCCGAGCTCTTTGACAACATGGAGACCTTCGGGCGCTACGGCTTCAACAAATCCCACTCGGCGGCGTACGCCCTGGTGGCCTTCCAGACGGCCTTCCTCAAGGCCCACTTCCCCATCCACTTCATGGCCGCCATGCTCTCGGCCTGGGCCGAGAATACGGACGAGATCCTCAAGTACATGAATTCCAGCCGGGAGATGGGGATCCGGCTCCTGCCGCCGGACGTGAACCGGAGCGAGGAGAGCTTCAGCATCGAAGGCGAGGCGATCCGATACGGCCTTTCGGCCATCAAGAACGTGGGGCTCTCCTCCGTGGAGGCGATCCTGGAGGCCCGGCGGCGGGCGGGCTCCTTCGCGGACCTCTTCCAGTTCTGCCGGGAGGTGGACCGGTTCCACGTGAACAAGCGCGTGCTGGAAAATCTGGTCCAGTCGGGGGCCATGGACTGCTTCGACGCCTCCCGGTGGGACCTCTTCGCCTCCATCGAGGCCGCCATGTCGGGCGCGGCTCGGTCCCAGACCGACAAGGCCCGCGGGCAGGCCGGCCTCTTCGGCGAGGAGGAGGCCTCGCCCCAGGCCGAGGCCTACCTCAAGGGCGAGCCCTGGCGGGACATGGAGAGATTCAGCCGGGAGAAGGAGAGCCTGGGTTTCTACCTCTCCGGACATCCCCTCATGGAGCAGGAGGAGGCGCTCCGGCGGTACGCATCGCACAGCCTGTCGGAGCTCTCCACCATCTCGGAGCCCACGGAGGTCACGGTGGGCGGAGTGGTCAGCGCCTGGCACCAGCGAAAGAGCAAGAGCAAGGGGGAGATGTACGGCCTGCTGACGATCGAAGACCTGGAGGCCAGGGCGGAGGTGCTCCTCTTCTCCGACACCTACCAGACCTACCACGAGCGGGTCGTGAAGGACCGGCCGCTCCTGGTGGTGGGCCGGGCCACGCGGGAGGAGCAGAAGGTGAAGGTCATCGCCACCGCCGTGGTACCCTTGGACCAGGCCGACGCCGAGTTGGAACCGAAGGCGGTGGGGCTCCTGGTGCGCGTTCCCTCCACCCTCTGCGAAGAGGACTGGCTCATGGAGCTGGAGGGCGTGCTGGGGCGCCACAAGGGCAAGTTGCCCGTCTACATGGACGTGGTGGAGCCGGGCCGGGCGGTGACGCGCCTCCTCCTGGGCAACCTGTGCCAGGTCTCGGCGGGTGCGGGCCTGCTGGCGGACCTGGAGGCGGCCCTTGGGAGAGGACGGGTACAGTACCTGTTCCGCCCCGTGAACGGGAACGGCAGGGAGAGGAGAGCATGAAGGATCCCCGCGACTTCGAACGACCCATCCTGGAGCTGGAATCCCAGATCGAGAACCTCACGCTCTTCGGGGAGGGCCAGGGCAGGGAGAAGGAGCTGGCGGCCCTCCAGAAGAAGCTCGAAAAGGTGCGCAGGGAGGTCTTTTCCAAGCTGACCCCGTGGCAGGTGGTGCAGGTAGCCAGGCACCCGCAGCGCCCCTACACCCAGGATTACCTCCAGGCCCTCATCACCGATTTCGTCGAACTCCACGGGGATCGCTTCTTCTCCGACGACCCCGCCATCATCGCCGGGTTCGGGCGCTTCCGGGACCGTCCCGTCTGCGTGGTGGGCCACCAGAAGGGCCGTGACACGAAGCAGAAGATCTACCGGAACTTCGGCATGCCGCGGCCCGACGGCTATCGAAAGGCCCTGAGGATCATGCGGATGGCCGAGAGGTTCCGCGTGCCGATCCTCACCCTCATCGACACGCCGGGCGCCTATCCGGGCATGGACGCCGAAGAGCGGGGGCAGGCGGAGGCCATCGCCGTCAACCTGGAGGTCATGTCGAGGCTCCGCGTCCCCATCCTCGTGACGGTGACCGGGGAAGGGGGCAGCGGCGGCGCCCTTGCCCTCGGCATCGGCGACCGGATCAACATGCTCCAGCATTCGATCTACTCCGTCATCTCGCCCGAGGGCTGCGCCGCGATCCTCTGGAAGGACGCCACCCAGGCCGAGACCGCGGCGGCGGCCCTCAAGCTCACCGCTCCCGACCTCCTGGAGTTCGGGCTCATCGACCGGATGGTGGAAGAGCCTCTCGGCGGGGTCCACGTGGCGCCCCAGGAGGTCTACGACCGGCTGGGCGCCTTGTGGGCGGAGGAGCTGGAGGAACTCGCGGCGATGGACGAGGAGACCCTTCTCGCCAGGCGCTATGAGAAGTTCCGGACCATGGGGGCCTTTCTCGAAACGCCCCCGCCGCAGCCCGCGGCCGCCCGCCGGGCCAAGGCCAAGAGAGGAGAGTAGCGGGAGACCCTCGGGAGCCGTCGGGTCGGGCGGTGGGGGATATGCCCATCCTCCCGCCCCGTCCATCCGGCCGGTGCTTGAGGGGCGAGGCACCGGGGGCCCTGCCCGGAACTCCCGGTCTGGCTCCGCACAGCCTTGACTTTGGGACCGCCGGTGCCCTATCGTACGCCCTTAGACGGAGGGGGTGGATCCACCCATGAGCCTCTACCAGGTCCAGATCGAGAACCAGGCCAGGCCGTGTTATGCGCAGTGGGACGGTCCTCCCATCCTGCGGCCCTCCGCCTGCGTCGTTCAGACCGAACAGGGCGCCGCCTTCGCGGAGGTGCTGGAGGCCCGCGGGTTCCTTCACGACCACCTCACGAGCCAGCAGGTGGTCCCCTTCGTCCGCGTCGCCACGGAAGAGGACATCAAACGGCGCCAGCGCCACCGCCAGCTCGAACGCGAAGCCTTCCTCTTCTGCCGGGACCAGGCCCGAACCCTGCGCCTGGAGATGAAGCTCGTCTTTGCCCACGTGTTTTTCGACGAGAGCCGCCTGCTCTTCGTCTACACGTCGGAAAATCGCGTGGATTTCCGGGAGCTGGTCCGGATCCTTGCCCACGAATATCGGATGCGAATCGAAATGCGCCAGGTGGGGGTCCGCGACGAGGCCAAGAGCCTGGGCGGCTACGGCCACTGCGGACAGCCCCTCTGCTGCACCGCCCACCTCCAGCAGTTCTATCCCATCACGATCAGGCTGGCCAAGGAGCAGGGGCTGAGCCTGAATCCCGTGAAGATCTCCGGCCGCTGCGGCCGGCTCATGTGCTGCCTCCGCTACGAATGTCCGGCGCGCAAGAAGGGCCCCACGCCACCGCCTGCCGAAGAATAGCGCGGCAAGGAGCCTCCCATGCCAGACCGCAAGCTCATCCGTCCCAATCTGCGTGACTATAAGACCGTTCGGCGGGAACCCCGCGAGGAGAAGGAGGAGGAGCCGGCCCCGGCTTCCGGCGCCTTCGTGCCCGCCCGCCGCAAACAGGTGCCGCCCGAGCAGACCAACGCCGAGAACTTCTACTACCTGAAGCAGATGGGCAGCAAGACCCCCATGATCATCGTCCTGACCGACGGGGAGGAGCTGAGGGGCTGGATCGAGTGGTACGACCGCGACTGCATCAAGGTGCACCGGCTGAACGAACCCAACCTGCTCGTTTACAAGCACAGCATCAAGTACCTCTTCAAGGAGCGCGAAGCATGAGTCGTCCAAGAGTCCTCATGACCACCGGTGATCCGGGCGGGGTCGGACCGGAGATCCTCCGGTCCGTTCTTCAGAGCGGCGAACTCCAGGCTGCCGCCGAGATCACGGTGATCGGTCCGCGACGAGCGGTGGAGAGCGTCCCCGAGGGGGTTCGGTGGGACGACGTAGATCTTCCGACGCTGCGCTTCCATAGGCGGCCCCACCCCGACAACGGCCGGGTGACCCTCCTCACGCTCGAGGAGGCGTGCCGCAGGATGGGGCGGAATGAGGCGGACCTCCTGGTGACCGGCCCGGCCTCCAAGGAGGCCGTCCGCCGGTGTGGGATTCCTTTCACCGGCCACACCGAATACTTCGGTCAGGTTTTCCAGGCCAAGCCCTACATGATCTTCCTGACGGGCTCCATGCCGGTGGCGCTCTTTTCCATGCACCTGCCCTTCAGGGAGATCGCCGAGGCCCTCACCAAGACGTCGCTGGAGGAGTTCATAAGGGGCCTGTCCACGGCCTGGACCCGACAGCTCAACAGCCATCCCCGATTCCGGGTGGCGGGCCTGAACCCCCACGCCGGCGAGGGCGGACTGCTGGGCGTGGAGGAGAGGGAGATCATCGAGCCGGCCATCGAGACGCTGCTCACCGAGGGCATCGAGGTGGAGGGCCCCATCCCCGCGGACAGCCTCTTCCTGCACCCCGACGGGCCCGATACGGTGGCCGTGGCGCTCTACCACGACCAGGGCATGATCGGCGCCAAGATGATGAGCCAGGGGCACGCCGTCAACTGCACGCTGGGCCTGCCCTTCCTGCGCACCTCGCCGGACCACGGCCCGGCCTTCGACATCGCGGGGAGCGGCAAGGCCGACCCCGAGAGCACGCGCCGCGCGGTGCTGGAGGGCATCCAGCTGCTGGGACAGAGGCGCTGACGTGCTGGATATCGGCAGGCTGCGCTCGGAGCCGGAGGCGGTCAAGGCCGGATTGCGCCGCAAGGGTGCTGATCCGGGTGATGTGGACCGCGTCCTGAGCCTGGACGAGCGCAGGCGGACGACCATCGCCGCCACCGAGGCGCTCAAGGCCCGCAAAAACGAGGTCAGCAAAGAGATAGGGGCCCTCAAGCGCGGGGGCGGGGACACGGCGGGGCCGCAGGCCGAGATGCGGGCCGTGGGAGACCGGATCCAGGCCATGGATCAGGAGGTCGCCACCCTGGACGCGGAGATCCGGTACCTGATGCTCCGGATCCCCAATCTCCCCCACGCCTCCGTCCCCGACGGCCCCGACGAATCGGCCAACCGCGTGGAGAAGGTCTGGGGGGAGCCTCCGCATCTCGATTTTGAGCCGAGGGCCCACGACGAGATCGGCACGGCCCTGGGTATCCTGGACTTCGAGCGCGCGGCCAAGATCAGCGGGGCGCGGTTCGTGGTCTATCGGGGCGCCGGGGCCATGCTCGAGCGCGCCCTCATCAGCTTCATGCTCGACCTGCACACCTCGCGGCACGGCTACACCGAGGTGCTTCCGCCCTACCTCGTGAAGGCCGCCGCCCTGGAAGGGACGGGCAACCTTCCCAAGTTCGAGCAGGAGCTCTTCAAGGTGGACGGCGGGGAGTTCTACCTCATTCCCACCGCCGAGGTGCCCGTCACCAACCTCCACCGGGACGAGATCCTGGAGGAGGCCCAGCTCCCCGTGAAGTACTGCGCCTTCACCCCCTGCTTCCGCTCGGAGGCGGGCTCCTACGGCAAGGACACCAAGGGGATGATCCGCCAGCACCAGTTCCACAAGGTGGAGCTGGTGAAATTCGCCCATCCGGAGCACTCCTACGAGGAGCTGGAGGGGCTCACGAGGGATGCGGAGGCCGTGCTCGAGGCGCTCGGCCTCCACTACCGCCGGATCACGCTCTGCACCGGGGACATGTCCTTTTCCTCGGCCAAGACCCACGACCTGGAGGTCTGGCTGCCCTCCCAGGGGCGCTTCCGGGAGATCAGCTCCTGTTCCAATTTCGAGGAGTTCCAGGCGAGGCGTGCGAACATCCGCTACCGGCCGGAGGGGGGTGGGAGGCCCCGCTTCGTCCACACGCTGAACGGATCGGGCCTCGCCGTGGGCCGGACCCTGGTGGCCGTCCTGGAACAGTACCAGAGGGCCGATGGGTCGGTGGCGCTGCCGCCGGCGCTCAGGCCTTACTGCGGGGGGCGCGACAGCCTGGGGGGTTGACAAGGCCCCAGCCTGCCGCGAAAATACCGTTGGGGTGGGACCCATAGGTCCCGTGGAACACGTAACGCTTCATATGTTGACGGATTTGCACGTGGCGTTGTGTCAGCCGGGTCTTTGTGAGCCCCGGTTCGAGGGGAGTTGTTCCGTAGTTTCTGGAGGGTATTAGGAAAGGAGGTAGGACCATGAAGTGGAGGTTTGGAGGAGTGCTTTTTGTGGTGCTCCTGGCCGTCATGGCCACCACGGCAGTGATGGCGCAGGGCTCGTCGGGAACCATTTCCGGAAGGGTCATCGACACCAATGGCCAACCCATCCCCGGGGCGGATGTGGTGGTCACGTCCAAGTATCTTCAGGGGCCGCGCGGCACGGCGACCAACCTGGACGGAGAGTACCTGATCCCCTATCTTCCACCGGGCAACGACTACAAAATCTCGGTGGAGGCGGTGGGCTACAACAAGGTCATCCAGTCCAACGTGACGGTGAGCCTGGGTACCGCCACCACTCTGCAGGTGACCCTCACTAGCGGCGGCACGGAGGTCGAGGTGACCTCGCGTCCGCCGGTGATCACGCTCAAAGACACCAAGGTGGCCACCACCCTGACCCAGCAGGAAATGGAGATGCTGCCCCTCCAGCGCGGTTACCAGCAGACCCTCTACCTGGCTCCCAACGTGGTGAGCTCGGGTATGGGCGGCAACCCCGGGGTGGCCGGCTCCACGGGCAGTGAGAACATCTTCATGATCAACGGCCTGAACACCACCGACCCGGTGACCGGCACCTTCGGCACCAACCTGAACTTCAACTTCATCCGCGAGATGGAGGTGAACACGGGCGGCCTGGACGCCGAATACGGCGCCTCCACGGGCGGTCTGTTCAACGTGCTGACCAAGTCCGGCACCAACGAGCTGCACGGCGAGGTCTTCGCCTACTACACCGACCAGTCCTTCAACGCCAACGCCCACTCGACGGACATGTCGGTGAACAAGCCGCAGCCCTTCCACAACTACGACTACGGCTTCGACGTGGGCGGCCCCATCGTCAAGGACCGCCTCTGGTACTTCGTGGGGTACAACCCGACGCTCTACACCACCCACTACGAGGGAACCTCCCTGGCCACCAACATCTTCACGGGCGCCCAGGTGGAGATCCCTTACAAGTACGACAATCTGAGCCGGAACTGGTTCAGCTCCGCCAAGTTCAACTACCGCGTCAACGACAAACACAACCTGGAGCTCGCCATATTCAGCGACCCGTCGCACATGTGGTACAACGAGGGCCCCTTCCCCACCACCGATGCCCGGGCGCTCCACACGCGGCGCTACCAGGGCGGCTACAACGTGGTCCTCAAGTGGTACGCGACTTGGTCCAGTAAGATCTTCATGGAGACGGGCATCGGCAAGACCCACTCCATCCTCCAGATCCTGCCCTGGGACCATGAGGGCTTCGGCCAGCCCGAGATCCTCAGCTACAACTACTCACCCACCATCAGCCTGGGATCGGGCTCGGGCACCATCGACTACGACAACCGGGACTCCTTCCAGGCCGAAACGAAGGTCACCTGGCTGCTCGGGAAGAACGAGATCAAGTTCGGGGCCAACTACGAGGACCTCAAATGGGAGAACTTCCAGGGCTATACCGGCGGGATCGAATACGCCTTGTACCTCAACAACCCCGGAACGAACCCCCTATCGCCCTTGCTGCACGACTATAAGTACGTGTACCGCTACACCCTCCAGAATCCCGCCAAGAAGGAATATGGCAAGTACATCGCGGCCTTCGTTCAGGACAAGTGGTCCATTACCGACTACCAGACCCTGTCCGCCGGCGTGCGGTTCGAGCGCAACGAAGTGCTGCCGGGCAACGGCGGAGCGACCCTCGGCCTCAATTCCTACTCGCCGCGCATCGGCTACACCTGGGATTTCGCCAGAAACGGCAAGTCCAAGTTCTACATGAACTACGGCCTCTACTACGAGCGCACGCCCATCGCCATGGCCGCCGGGATGGATCCGGGCCACGCCAGCTATACCGACATCACTAAGTATGGCGCCCCCTTCCTCCACTACGCCTACAGCACCGTGGCCACCACCGTCGCCGGCGGTACCGAGAACCAGTACAACACGGAGTTCCTGATCGGCGCCGAATACGAGGTGAAGCCCAACCTCACCCTCGGCGTGAGCGCCCTCTACCGGACGCTGGGCCGCGTCCTGGAGGACGTCGGCTACGTGGACTCCCAGGGGAACATCGACTACATCATCATGAACCCGGGCACGAGCCAGTGGCCCGCGATCATGAGCAACTGGTCGAAGGTGCTGCCCGACTACGAGCGGTTCCCCCACCCCATCCGGAACTACTCGGCCTACACCCTCACCGCGAACAAGCGCTTCTCCAACCACTGGTTCATGAACGCCAGCTACACCTACTCCACCCTGGTCGGCAACTACGAGGGCGGCTCGGGCGGCTCCTCTTTGGCCGGCCTCAACCCCAACGCCTCCA
Organism: Acidobacteriota bacterium; assembly: GCA_049591295.1. GTDB lineage: Bacteria > Acidobacteriota > UBA4820 > UBA4820 > DSQY01 > DTPS01. Next base: position 4,228 of record JBAWEQ010000098.1, on the reverse strand, counting down.
GCGCCTACGACATCCCCGAGCACATCATCAACATGAATGCCTACGGGTATCTGCCGCAGGACATCCGCCACTCCCTCAAGGTCCAGGGCAGCTACAAATTCGACTTCGGCCTGGTGCTCGGCATCAACCTGACGGCCCGCTCCGGCGTGCCCCTCGACAAGCTCTACGGCTACCCGCTGAACGCGGCTGGGTACGGCACGCTCTTCGCCTCTCCTCGCGGCAGCGACCGTATGCCGGGCATCTGGCAGCTCGACCTCCACGCCGAGTACGACATGAAGCTCTGGAAGACCGACCTGGCCTTCTTCGTGGACGTCTTCAACGTGAACAACAACCAGCAGGCCACCGCCAAGTACAACACCTATTACAACACCCCCGAGACGGTGTCCCAGGTCATGAGCGGCAACCTCACCCGCGACTACAACTGGGGCAAGACCACCGCGCGCCAGGCGCCGCGCCAGGCCCGCGTGGGCGTGAGGTGGAGCTTCTAGTCCGCTAACGACCCATCGGATCCAACGGGGCCCCGGGTTTTCCCGGGGCCCTTTCTTTTCTGGGCTGAGGGGCGGGAGACAGAAAGCAGAATCCAGGGAAATAGAGGAAGGGAGAAGAGATGGGCTCGATCGCCTTGCCCCTCGGCATCGGGACAGGGAATGCGGGGCGGCGTCAGGCCCCTTTCCCGCCCTCTCCGCTCTCCACCCTCCACGCTCCACCCACAGAAGGCGAATGGCGAATCGCGAATTAAATAAAGCAGACCACAGAGACACGGAGGCACGGAGGATTTTGGAATCGGGACCGGTACGGCAAGTGGACTCTGCCGCTCATCCATAATCCAACAATCCAACCGGATGGATTTGGGAAACGGCTCTTTCTCGGCCCCGCCACCCTCCATGCTCCACCCTCCACCGCCCCGTCCGCCTCAACCCGTTCAAATCCAAGGACTTGTTCTCCCTGTCTCCCCGCTACTCTGATTCCCCGTTTCCATCCCCTCCGCCGTCCACTTGACACGCCCGAAACTCCTTTGCTACGGTGGTCCCGTTGAGTCGAAAGGAGGTGGTGTACCCAAGAGAGGGGTTGGTTTCCTAAGGTATTGCAATCTCGGAGGTTATGGAGGTGAAGATATGAGGAATGCACTCAAGTGGAGTGCCCTCGTCTTGTTGATTCTCGGCATGACCGGGATGGCGACGTGGGCCCAGATGGGTGGAGGATTGCAAGGGCGCGTGGTGGACGAGGCCGGCCAGCCGGTCGTCGGCGCCACGATTCAGGTCAAGGGGCCCAGCCTGCAAGGCTTCCAGGGCGCCGCGACGGACCTGAACGGCAAGTACATCGTTCCCTTCCTGCCCGTTGGCCAGGGCTATGAAGTCAAGGTCGAGGCCCCCGGGTACAACACCGTCGTACGCAAAGGCATCAACGTCGTTCTGGGCACCACCATCAGCCTGCCCTTCACGCTGAGCCAGGGGAAGACCGAGATCGTGGTCACCGCCGCGGCCCCCGTCATGGACCTCAAGTCCACGTCGATCGGTGCCTCCATCGGCTCGGGCTCGATCGACAACCTTCCCCTCGGCCGTAACGCCAACGACATCGCGTTCCTGGCCCCCACGGCCGTGTCTTCGGGAGCTTCCACGCCCAATGACGCCTCGCTCTCCGGCTCCACGGGCGCCGAGAACAACTACGTCGTGAACGGCGTCGACCTGACCAACACCGCCTACGGCACCTCCGGTCTCGTGTCGGGCGGCGAGCGCAGCCTGGGCCAGGCGGGCCTGAACTTCGAGTTCATCAAGGCCGTGGACGTCCTGACGGGCGGCATGCCCCCCGAGTACGGCTTCAGCACGGGCGGCGTGGTGACCGCCATCACCCAGGAGGGCGGCAACGAGTACCACGGCTCCCTCTTCGCCTACTACTGGAACGACAGCATGCAGGCGAAAACCATCGCCTATCCCTACGTCATCAACACGGCCGTGAACAGCAGCGGCTTCACCATCTACGACATCGGCGGCAGCATCGGCGGCTACTTCATCAAGGACAAGCTCTGGTTCTTCGTGGCGGGGGACTACAACTACGAGAAGGACAAGGCCATCCCCCCGCTGAATTCGGGCGACACCAAGCTGTACTTGAACGGCCAGCCGGCCACCTCCGGCTACGCCGGCCAGGAGCTGGACACCACCTCCAAGAACCCGCAGTACGCCGCCAAGCTCACCTGGAACATCAACCCCAACCACAAGCTCGCCATCAGCCTCTTCGGCAACAACCTGAAGCAGGACGGCTTCGCGGGCCTCGCCACCAAGAGCCTCATCTCCGCCCCGTACAACGACAAGTGGGACGCCCTGGGCCTCTCCGCCCAGTGGAACGCCACCTGGACGCCCAAGTTCTTCAGCGAGACCGTGGTCAGCTACAAGGACAACAAGGAGTCCCTGAGCGTCAACAGCGTCGCGGCCTCCGAGCCCTCCATCCGCTACTCCTACTCGCAGGGCGTGTACGGCGGCTTCCACGCCTACCCTGCCGACACGACCACGGCCCCCGTCAGCGTCGCGCCCGGCAACGTCGTCGACCTGGGCAGCAACTGGAGGACCTCCGACGGCGCGGGCGGCCTCTTCTACGTGCCGAAGGACAACTCCGCCCAGATCCGCCTCAAGTTCACGAACATCCTGGGCAAGCACGAGCTGAGCTACGGCGCCCAGTACATGAAGAACCTCTACACCCTGAACTTCCAGGATTCCGGCAACCCGAACTGGATCAGCCCGTACAACCACCTGCCGGCCGTCGGCGGCGGCTTCATCCAGTGGACCGCCCACAGCGCTGCGCAGGGCCCCTACGCGGGCAGCAACTCCTTCTACCGCTTCCGCTACCAGGACTACTTCTCGCCCACGGGCCGCGCCACCGAGGCCAAGTTCGGCGCCATCTGGGTGAACGACAACTGGTCCCTCACCGACTACTTCACCCTCAAGCTCGGCCTGAGGTGGGACGCCCAGACCCTCAAGAGCCTCCTGAAAGAGGGCGACGTCATCCAGCTCAACAACAACTTCTCCCCCCGCGTGGGCTTCACGTGGGACGTGATGCACAGCGGCAAGAGCAAGTTCTACGGCTTCTACGGCCAGTACGTGGAGCGCGTGCCCACCGACATGGCCATCCGCTCCCTGGCCCACGAGTACTCCGGCTACGAGTACTTCTACGACGCCGCCCTGACCCAGCCTGCGAACCTCGCCTACTTCTACGGCGCCCAGGAGTACATCCAGGGCTTCAATGCCAACCAGGTGCACCTGCCCAACGGCCAGACGCCCTACAACGGCCGGCTCGAGTCCCCTATGACTGAGGAGTACCTCCTCGGCTACCAGCAGCAGGTCACGCCCGACTTCACGGTGGGAGGCCAGATCGTCTACCGCAACCTGATCCGGACCATCGAGGACATCTCCCCGGACGGCGCGAGCACCTACATCGTCGCCAACCCCGACAAGTGGTCCAACCTCTGGATCCCCGGAATCTCGGGCGGCTGGTACCACTTCCCCAAACCGACCCGCCGCTATTCGGCCCTTCAGTTGACCGCCCAGAAGCGCCTCAGCCACAACTGGGAGTTCTTCGGTTCGTACGTGCTCTCGCGCCTCGAGGGCAACTACGAGGGCGCCTCCAGCAACGACACCACCACCGGCCAGAACGACCCCAACCTGAACGCCACCTACGACATCCCCGAACTGCTCGTGGACGGCCAGGGCATCCTGCCCCTCGACCGCACGCACCAGGTGAAGGCCTACGGGTCGTACCACTTCCCGAACATCCCCCTGGTCCTCTCGGCTAACTTCACGCTCAACTCGGGCACGCCCATCAGCAAGCAGATCTGGTACAGCTGGTACGGCGGCTCGGCTGGCTTCATCGGCGCGCGCGGCAGCGACGGCCGCACGCCCACCATCTGGAGCCTCGACGTCGGCGCCCAGTACAACTTCCCGATCTGGAAGAGCAACCTGGGAGTGCGCGTGGACGTCTTCAACATCACCAACGAGACGCGCACCGTCGCCGTCTATCAGCAGTACGCCTATCAGACGGACCCGGGCGGCCCGATCTACCAGAACCTCGATCCCAGCGGCCGGCAATACTTCAAGCGCCCGTACCAGGCTCAGGCGCCCCGTACGGTCCGGTTCGCTCTGCGCTGGACCTTCTAAGAGACAGCTTCTTCTCTTGGAATCGTCGGCCCCGGGGGGTTCTCCCCCGGGGCCTTTTCTTCTCCGGGCCCTGAAGATAGCCC